>NZ_JBEXYF010000015.1:0-198698 GCF_040630775.1 Nocardia sp. NPDC005745 | reverse complement strand
CCGTTGGTCACGAACGCGATCGACATGCCGAGATCCGGGTCCGCGTACGCGCCGGAGCCGCCCACGCCGTAGTGGCCGAACGCATGCCGCGGCTGCTGCTTGGACATCAATACCGGGCGGTGATAGCCGAGGGTGAAGGTGATCGGCAGACCGAGCACGTAATCGCGGCTGTGGGCCGACTGCGCCCGGCCGATGGTCGCGATCGTCTCCGGGGCCAGGAACCGCACGACCTGCTCGGATCCGGCGTAGACCACGCCGCCGTTGGCCAGCGCGCCGTACATCCGCGCCAGTGCGCGCGCCGAGAAGACGCCGTTCCAGCCCGGCATCACCGCGTCGTGCACCCGGGGGTCGCGGACCAGCTCGTCGAAACTCTCCGGCATGCCCGCCTCGGCGAGCCCGCGCACCGGCCGCACCCAGGACAGCACCGAGGAGGCGGTGTTCCAGCGGATGCCCGGCGGGCCGAGGGGCCGGAAGATCTTGGCGATCCGGTGTCGCTCGGACTCCGGGACGCGGAACCAGTACTCGTCCAACCCGAGCGGCTCGGCGATCTCGGTACGCAACACCTCGGTGAACGGTGTGCCCGTCGCCCGCTGCACGAGTTCGGCGACCAGCCAGCCGAAGGTGATCGCGTGGTAGCCGGAGGTGCGGATGCGCCGGGGGTCCGGCGGGCTGTCGGCCAGCGCCCGGACCACGGCGTCGTAGTTCAGGATGCCTTCGCGGCCTGGCACCAGGCCGCGCACCCGGTGCAAGCCGGCGCGGTGACAGAGCACGTCGCGAACCGTGATGTCGTCTTTGCCGTGCGCTGCGAACTCCGGCCAGTACTCGGCCACCGGGATGTCGTAACCGATCAGACCCCGTTCGGCCAGGCGGTGGACGACGGTCGAGGCGACGCCCTTACCGGTGGAGAAGGTCAGCGCGACGGTATCGCCGTTCCAGCGCCGCTCCTTGTCCGCCCAGCCGGCCCAGATGTCGACCACGGGCCTGCCGTCGAGGTAGACCGCCAGTGCACCGCCGCCGCGCGCGGGTTGGGCGAACAAGCCGAAGAATTGATCGGCCAGCCGGATGAAACGCGGGTCGACCAGCATCTCGCGCGGTGCCGCCAGTTTGTCGCGGGCCGAATCGGCGGGCTCGAAGTCGTCCGCCGCCATTGCCGAAACCATGGGGTCACCTCCTGACCGCCGTTATCCGGGCTGGTCAACCAGGGTAACCCGTTCAGTGGGTCTGCCAGAGCCCAAAAGGGGTGGCAAGGCACGCGTCGCCGCTGTCGGCGTTCCACGCGAAGGCCGCGACGCCCAGACAGACCACCGACCGTTCGGCGGTTTCCACCCCCGCACGCGATCCTTCGAGTGCGATGGAGATCGCGAACGTCCCTGCCGCCGGGTCATCGTTGGTCGAGGTCAGCGCGACCGCGTCCGGGCCGAGGCCGACCGCGACCGGAACTCCGCCCGCGCCTTCGCTGGCACCGACGCCGCCCGCCGCACCGATGCCGATGGCCGTGGCGCCGAGGGTCGCGTTGGCGTAGCCGACCCCATCGATCCCGCTGGCCCTCGCCGAGCCGTAACTGTCGGTCGCCGCGCGGCAGGCCGTCTCCCCATCGATGACGGTGACGTCGGTCCCGTGGTCCGATCGGCAGTGCACGTCGGCAGCGGCCGCCACCCCCGGAACGACGAGGGCGCCTCCGATCGCGGCGGTCGAACACACGATTGCGCTGATCAGCTTCACCGGGGACTCCTCTCGGACCAGAAATCCCACCATACCCAGACTCGTTGGCAGCGGTTCGTTTCCGCCTTCGGCTCGACGTGCGCTCGGTCCATGGTGTATTCATGGCGTGGTATTTCAAGCACAGCCAAGGCAACTTCGGATCACGGGGGCGTGAGTTCGCCGGCGTTACAGCTCGGGAGGACTGTACGTGTCTCGTCAACTGCCCTGGGGGCGTCTCGCCTTCGCCGGATTCGTCATCGCGGCGGGATTGTCGCTGGTCGGCTGTAGTTCCACGATCAGCGGTACCGCCCAGCCCGCCGTGGACAACGGGACGATCGACGCGGTGTCGGTGACCAGCACGCCGAAACCGTCCTCGGGCAAGCCCACTCCGAGCACCGGCAAGCCGACCACGAGCAAGCCGAGCGGCGACACCGACTTCGACGCGAACGTCAACGACTGCGTGAAACTCGGCGGCACCACCACCAACGCGACCATCGAGAAGGCGTCGTGCGGCAGCCGTGAGTCGAACTACAAGGTGATCGACAAGAAGGCGAAGAGCTCGCAGTGCAGCAGCGACGCCGACAACTACTACGCCGAGACCATCAACGGCATCGAGCAGGGTGCGCTGTGCCTGGACATCGACTGGGTGGTCGGCGGTTGCATGGACGTCGGTGGTGACGACCCCAAGCGCATCGACTGCACCGGCTCGTCGCCGTCGAAGGGCGTGAAGGTGGTCAAGATCCAGCAGGGCGCCGATGACGTCAGCGTCTGCGGCAGCGGCACCGGGTACGTCTACGACAAGCGCCGCTTCGTCGTCTGCGTCCAGGAACTCTGACCGGGACTTCCCACCGCCTGTGGGCAGCTAGGTTGGGTTGGTGAGCACCACCGAGCTACCGCGGCTGCAATCCGGCACGGGTCGCTGGATTCTGCTGGCCACCATCCTCGGCTCGTCGGTCGCCTCGCTCGACGCGACGGTCGTGAACATCGCGCTGCCGCGGATCGGCGAATCGCTGGATACCGATGTCGCCGGGCTGCAGTGGACGTTGAACGGGTACACCCTGACCCTCGCCTCGTTCATCCTGCTCGGCGGCTCGCTCGGCGACAAACTCGGGCGGCGGCGGGTCTTCGTGTGGGGAACCGTGGCGTTCGCGCTCGCGTCGGTGTTGTGCGGCGTCGCGACGACCATCGAGATGCTGGTCGCGGCCCGGATCCTGCAGGGTGTCGCGGGCGCGATGCTCACGCCGGGCAGCCTGGCGCTGATCTCCTCGTCCATCGATCGGCGCGATCAAGGCGCGGCGATCGGCCTGTGGTCGGGCTTCGGCGGCGTGGCAGGCGCGCTCGGGCCGTTCCTCGGCGGCTGGCTCATCGAGGTCGCGGGCTGGCGGTCCATCTTCTTCCTCAACGTTCCGCTGACCTTGGTCGTCGTCCTGGTCGCGCTGCGGCACGTGCCCGAGAGCCGCGATCCCGGCGCCGCCGCCGAACTCGACGTGCCCGGCGCACTGGTGGTGGCCCTGGCGCTCGGTGCGCTGACCCTCGGACTGATCGACAGCATGCCTTCGCTCATCGTGGCCGGTGTCGTGCTGCTCGGGACCTTCGTCCTGATCGAGCTGCGCAGCGATCATCCGCTGGTGCCGCCTGCCCTGTTCGGCTCGCGGGTGTTCACCGCGGCGAATCTCGTGACGCTCGCGGTCTACGCCGCCCTCGGTGGCGTGTTCTTCCTGCTGGTGCTGGAACTGCAACTGGTGGCCGGATACTCGCCGCTGATGTCCGGGGTCGCGACCGTGCCGGTCACGGTGATCATGCTGGCGCTCTCGGCCCCCGCCGGACGTTGGGCGCAAGTGCACGGGCCGCGCATCCCGATGACCGCCGGACCGCTGCTGGCGGCGGCGGGCCTGGTGCTTCTGCTGCGCATCGGACCCGAGACCAGGTACTTCATCGATGTGCTTCCGGGCGTCCTCGTGTTCGGGCTTGGGCTCGCTGTGCTGGTCGCGCCGCTGACCGGCGCGGTGCTGGGCGCGGTGCCCGCGAGCGAGGCCGGCATCGCGTCGGGGGTGAACAACGCCGTCGCGCGCACTGCGCAGCTGCTCGCGGTGGCGGCGCTGCCCGGGGTCGCGGGCATCTCTGGTGCGCTGGGCGATCCGGCCGCCTTCGACGACGGCTTCGCCACCGCGATGTGGCTGTGTGCCGGGCTGCTGGTGACCGGTGCGGTGCTCGCCGCCGTGCTGTTGCGCCCCGAGCGGCACGCGCCCGCGTTGGACAGCGTCGACTGCATGCCGCAGTGCGCCGTCGCGGGTCCGGCGGTGGCGCCGGCTCCGAGCGAAAAATAAGCGGCCCGAACGGATCGCTCCGCTCGGGCCGCAAGTCGAAAGTGTGGTCCGCTCAGACCGGGACGTAACCCGTGCCGACGCCGCCGCGTGCGTTGATGTCGGCCACGATGGCGCTCATGTTGGTACCGACCTCAGGACCGAAGCACGCGAGGGCCAGATAGGCGTTCACCATGCCCACCAGCGTCGTCCCGACGACCACCGGCGCACCGGAGTCGCCTTCCACCACGCACATCTGGCTCCAGGTCTCGACGTTCGTCCGGAAGACGTCACCCCAGGCGATACCACAGGTGTTGCCGGTGGTGCGCCCTTCCTTGCACACGATCTGCGGGAAGTTGGCCGGTGCGCCCAGCCCGGTGATGGTGACATTGCCGATCCGGTTCACCGGGGTGATCTTGCCCGGATCGAACTGGATGACGGCGTAGTCCAGGTCGTGGTTCGAGTAGGCGAACCGGCCGATCACGCCCGCCTCCCGATCGGCTTCGGCGTAGACCTGCGCGCCCGGGTCGCCGCAGTGGCCAGCGGTCAAGCCGACCAGACGTCCCGCGTTGTCATGGCCGACAGTCGTGACCGTGCACTCGAACTGGTTGTCGATGATGATGCCGGATCCACCGCCCAACACCGGCGGGCCCGTTTGGGCGTTCGCGGCCCCTGTGCCCGTGCCGAGCAGCGCCGCGCCCAGGGCGACGGCGAAGGCGGCGTTGGCCACCTTGGCGAGTTTGCTGAACATGTCCCTCCAGACGTCGGAAGCCCGCACGATATCAATCTGTCGCACCCATCGTGTCAGTAAACGATCTCGGGCGCGTCACCACTACGGGGTTGTCCCCACCGCTCCGCGCTTCAACCCTATTTCGTACAACTGAGATGGAATGTATCTTACGCGCCTAATAGCATTCGGCTATCACAATTGTGAAAAGCCTGTGGCCGTTAGTGTCGGAGTGATAGTAAGGAGCCGTTGTGTTGGTCTCCGGAAACAAATCTGATTTTCGATGAGGATTATCCAAAGAAATTAGCCGAATCGAAGTTGCGGATCCCGGATTCGTGCAGCTGGGCTGTAGCTTGTGCCAGAGCTCGGGCCGCCGTCTTTGGGTTCGTTCCCAATGTTCCACGGCTTAACCATTGCTTTTCGGCAGCGGTGAGCGACGTCTATGACTGCGATCACAAGGGGATGGTGTGTTCTGCACTACTCCGTAGTAAGGTGCGTCAAGCAAACGAGTCGCCGGGGCAGCCAACCGGCGTCGAGGAGGATTAGCCAGTGCAGTCGACCGAGAGTCCACCATCAGGGTCACGGTTCAGTGGTGCGGCCGATTGGACGAGGTCTTACTGGCAGGATCATCCGAAGCGTTCGCTGGAGACCTTCGGCAGGCAGATCACGATGGGCTTCGCGGCTGTCGCCGAACTGTTCGTCTCGATTTTCCGCAGGCGCTTCCCCTTCGCCGAGTTCGTCCGGCAGTGCGCGTTCATGGCCAGCGTCTCGGCGGCGCCGACGCTGCTTGTCGCCATCCCGATCGGCGTCATCGTCTCCATCCAGGTCGGATCGGTCGCCGGCCAGGTCGGCGCCACCTCGTTCATCGGCGCGGCCAACGGCCTCGGCATCATCCAGCAGGGCGCCCCGCTGGTCACCTCGCTGATGATCGCGGGCGCTGTCGGCTCCGCGGTCTGCGCCGATCTCGGCTCGCGCACCATCCGCGAGGAGATCGACGCCATGAAGGTCATGGGCGTCGACCCCTTGCGCAGGCTGGTCGCTCCGCGGCTCGGCGCGGCGATGCTGGTGAGCGTGCTGCTGTGCGGCTTCGTCGTCTTCGTGGGATTCCTGACCGGCTACATCTTCAATATATTCGCGCAGAACGGCACGCCGGGCTCCTATGTCGGCACCTTCTCGTCGTTCGCCGTGACCACCGATCTTCTTGTCGCGCTGGTGAAATCGCTGATTTTCGGTCTGCTGGCGGCAATCATCGCCTGCGATACCGGATTGAACACCCGCGGTGGTCCCGGCGGTGTCGCGAACTCGGTGAATTCCGCGGTGGTGGGCTCCACCATCATGCTGTTCGGGGTGAACCTCATCATCACCCAGGTTTACAACGCACTATTCCCGTCACAGGTGGTCTGAGCCGGTGTCATCAACCTATGTACCGCCGCTGCTGCGGCCTCTCCAGACGATCCGGAAATCGGCCCAAGCGCCGGTCGATTGGCTCGCCAGGCTCGGCCACCAGGTGTTCTTCCTGTTGCGCTCGATCGGCTCGATTCCGCTGGCGCTCAAGCACTACCCCAAGGAAGTGTGGCGCCTGCTCTCCGACGTCACCTGGGGCAACGGCAATCTCGTCGTCGGCGGCGGCACCATCGGCGTCGTCGTCATTCTGAGCGCCTTCGGCGGCATGACCGTCGGCATCCAGGGTTACAACTCGCTGAACCTGCTCGGCCTGAGCCCGATCACCGGTGCGATCTCGGCGTTCGCCACGACTCGCGAACTCGGCCCGCTGCTCGCCACGCTGGCCTTCGCCGCTCAGGCGGGCTGCCGGTTCACCGCGCAGCTCGGCGCCATGCGCATCTCCGAGGAGATCGACGCGCTGGAGTCCATCGCCATCCGGCCGCTGCCCTATCTGATCAGCACCAGGATGTTCGCGGCGATGATCGCCATCATCCCGCTCTACTGCCTCGGCCTCACGATGGCCTACGTGTCCTGCTCGCTGACCGTGCAGCTGATCGGCGGTACCGCCGTGGGCACCTACCAGCACTACTTCTATCAGTTCCTCGTCCCGGCCGACGTCGTCTATTCGCTGATCAAGGCGATCCTGTTCGTCGCGATCACCACATTCATCCAGTGCTACTACGGCTTCTTCGCCTCCGGTGGCCCCGAGGGCGTCGGCGTGGCCGCGGGCCGCGCGATCAAGATGTGCATCATCGCGGTCGTTTTCGCGAACCTGTTCATGACATTGGCGATCTGGGGCATCAACCCCGGCATCCGGATCTCGGGGTAGACACCAGATGATCATCGATCCCAGTGGGCGCGGGCCCACGATGCGGCAGCTGTTCATCGCGGGCGTGTGCGGTCTGGTCGTGTTCGCGCTGGTGCTCAGCTTCCTGATGCTGCGCTACAAAGGGTTCTTCCAGGAGAAGGTCAACGTCACCGCGAACCTGACCACCACGGGTGACGGTCTGCCCGAGCAGGCCGACGTCAAGTTCCGTGGCGTGCTCGTCGGCGCGGTGAAGACCGTCGACATCGCGGCCAAAGGCGAACTGCAGAAGGTCCGGATCGAGATGAAGCCGGAGTTCGCCGACGACATCCCGGCCAACGTGACCGCTCGCGTGGTGCCGAGCAATCTGTTCGCCGTCACCTCCGTCGAACTCGTCTTCAACGGCCCCGCCGACCAGTACCTGCACGAGGGTTCGGTCATCGAGGAAGACCGCAGCAAGGGCACCATCGCGTTGCAGGACACGCTCACCACGGTCCGCAACATCCTCGACAAGATCGATCCGGTGCAGTTCGGCCGGGTGCTGGGCACCCTGTCGCAGGCGCTGGACGGCAGCGGCCGGGTGCCCGGCTCCACCGTCGAGCGGCTGGACCGCTGGCTGCTGGCCGTGGACGAGTCGATCCCCGATCTCGGTGCGCTGCTGGGTGACTTCTCCGCATCGTTCAACGCGCTCAACCAGTCCGCACCCGAGCTGGTCGACGTGCTCGGCACCTCGGTGCAGACCGCGCGCACCATCGCCGACCGCCGCGGCGAGCTGGTCGCGTTGATCACCGGTACCTCGGGCACCATCGACACGGTCAACGACCTGTTCGCCCGCAACCCGAACGTGGGCATCGAGGTCACCGCGGGCACGAACGACATGTTCGGCGCACTCGCCGCGGACCCGGACGCGATTACCAGGAGCCTGCTGAACCTCAGCGAGACCATGCGCCGGATGGACACCACGTTCAAGTGGGGCCCGCAGAAGCAGCAGGTCTGGGACGCGGGCATCACCCTCACGCCGTACCGGCCCTACACGGTGGCCGACTGCCCGCGCTACGGCGACATGGTCGGGCCGAGCTGCTTCACCGCTCCCGCCGTCGCCGACGTCGGCGAGCTGCCGGAACAGCTGAAGCCGCGCGCACTCGCCTCGGCCGCCGGGCTTCCCCCGGTCGTGCCGATGCCCGGCCTGCCGCTGATCCCCGGCGTCACCACACCGGACCCGAACCGGGCCACCGCGGCCGCTCCCACCGGTGGTGCGCCCGCTCCGTTCGCGGGCACTCCGCTCGAAGGCCTGTTCCCGATGCTGCCGCCGGGTCTGCTCCCGCCTGCCGCGGCTCCGGCGCCCGTCGCGCCTGCCGCCGCCCCCGAAGGCACCCCGTCGGCGGCGCCGATCTCCTACCGGGGTGACTCGGCGATCCCCGCGCTGCTCGGCCGCAAGCCGACCACCGCCGAATATCTGCTGCTGAGCTCGATTCTGAAGGGCGGAACCATGCAGGTGTCCGACAACGGTGCCGGACGATGAGCATTCGCAAGCCGCTCATCGGCTTCACCATCTTCGCCATCGTGTCGATTCTGGTCACGGTGGTGGTGTGGAACACGCTGGCGCGCATCGTCAACGGGGACACCTACACCTACTCCGCGACGTTCTCCGACGTGCTCGGTTTGCACGAGGGCGACGACGTCCGCATGGCGGGCGTGCGGGTGGGCAAGGTCGAGAAGATCGAGCGGGGCCGCGACGCGAATCTGAAGAAGTCGGTCGCGAAGGTCACCTTCGTCGTGCAGCGCGACCAGACGATCTACAACGACACCAAAGCGCTGGTCCGCTACCAGAACCTGATCGGTCAGCGGTACGTGGCCCTGGCTCCCGGCAAGGCGTCGAGCCCGGCGCCGTTGAAGAACAACGGCTCCATCCCGATCGATCGGACCGAGCCGTCGTTCGATGTGTCCGGTCTGCTCAACGGATTCCAGCCGCTGTTCCAGGTGTTGCAGCCCGAGCAGGTCAACCGGTTGTCGGAGACCTTCATCCAGGCATTGCAGGGCGACGGCGTCTCGTTGAGCGCGTTCATCGTGCAGGCCGCGCAGCTGGCCACCGACTTCCAGCGCAGGGACGCGATCCTGTCCGATGTGATCACCAACCTGTCGGGCGTGATGTCGGGGTTGGCGAAACGAGGTGATGAATTGGAGACCCTGGTGACCCAGACCCGGGCCTTGATCGGCGGGCTGTACGAACAAGGGCAGTCGTTGCTCGGCTCGACCGAGCAGATCGCGGCCGCGACCACGTCGCTGGTCGGCATGATGGACCGGATCCAGCCGAGCCTGCGCACCGCGCAGAACTCCACCAGCGCCGCGTTGACGCTGTTGCTGGACAACGGCGCCAAGCTCGATCAAGCGGCGATCGACCTGCCGAACGTCCTGTCCGCGGCGGGCAGGCACACCTCGGAGGGCGGTTACGCCAACGCCTACCTGTGCGGGCTGGACTTGTCGCTCTACGGTGTCCTCTTCCCCCGCGGTCTGTTCTCGCAGATCGGTGGCACCTCGCACTCGGCGGTGTGCCGCCCATGATGACGAAACTCAGGTCCAGGTTCGAGAGCAACCGGTTCTTCTGGTTGGGCGTCATCGGCGGTGTCCTCATCGTGGTGCTGCTGGTGGTGTCCAGCGTCTACAAGCTCCTCGGCGTCGGCGAGCAGTCGATCAAGGCCGAGTTCGTGCAGGCCGCGGGTATCAGGGTCGGCGACAAGGTGAACATCGCGGGGGTGTCCTCCGGGCGGGTGGTCGACGCCGAACTCGAGGGCAGTCACGTGCTGCTCACGCTGAGCGTCAGCGACGACGTGAAACTCGGCCCGGACGCGCGCGCCTCGATCAAGATGGCCACGCTGCTCGGCGCCAGGTACGTCGACCTCGAGCCGGGCGACGGTTCGGGCCTGAAGGGCAAGCGGATCCCGGTGTCCAACACCACGGTGCCGTACAACCTGGCCGACGTCGTGCAGGTCGGCACGCCGAAGTTCGAAGCGCTCGACACCAAGAAGCTGTCCGACTCGCTGAACCTGATCAACGAGCAGATGAACGGCTCGCCCCAGCTCACCGCCCAGGCGCTGGACAGCGTCGGTGCGCTGGCCAAGGTGATCGACAGCCGCAAGGCCGAGGTGGACACCCTGCTGAAGAACTTGGACCGGGTTACCCGGATCCTCGGCGACAACCGCAACAGCATCCTGCTGGTGATCACCCAGGGTGAGGCCATCGCCAATCGGGTGATGGAGCGCCAGGCGCTGCTGCGCCAGTTGCTGGACAACGTCGCCGCGCTGACCAAGCAGCTGGAGGCGATCGGCGCGGAGAACAACGATCAGCTCGGCCCGACCATCCAGCAGCTGAACACCATGGCCGAGGGCCTGCAGAAGAACAAGGACAACCTGGATCGGATGCTGTCGATCATGCCGCCGACCCTGCGCTACCTGGCGAACTCCTGGGGCGGCAGCGGTCCGTACGGCGATGTCGGCCTGCCGTGGCTGTTCCCGGACAACTGGTTGTGCTTCGCCCAAGTCATCGAGGGGTGCCAGGGATGAGATTCCGCACGGGCTTTCCGCTGAGGACCGTCGCGAAGGCGTTCATGATCAGCGCCGCCGCGCTCACGATCGGCAGTTGTTCGCTGCTGCCGAGTTCGGTGAACAACGCGCTGGGCACCACCCTGCAGTTCACCGCGGACTTCGACAACATCGCGGGCATCTACGAGGGCAATCCGATCACGGTGCTCGGGCTCGACGTCGGCAAGGTCGACAAGATCGTGCCCAAAGGCACCCTGATCGAGGTGCACATGTCCATCGACAAGGACGTCAAGATCCCGAAGGACGCCATCGCCGCGATCATCTCGCCGTCCATCGTGACCGACCGGCACATCGAACTCACCCCGGTCTACACCGGCGGCGAGACCTTGGCCGACGGCGCGCACCTGCCCAAGGCCCGGACCAAGACGCCGGTCGAACTGGACACGATGATCAAGACCATCGATCAGTTCGCCGCCGCGCTGAAGCCGGAGCCGGGCCAGGAGGGCATCGGCCCGCTGTCGGGCCGGGTGCTCTACCCGATGCTCAACGGCAACGGCGAGAAGATCCGTGACACCCTCAACGCGCTGTCCAGCGCGCTGAAGGTCGGTGTGGACAACAAGGACGCGATCTCCAGCATCATCATCAAGCTGAACGACCTCACCACCATGCTGGCCGAGAACGACCAGTCGGTGCGCGATTTCAGCAACCGGGTTACCCAGATGACCGGCCTGCTCGCCGATCAAGCGCCCGGTCTACAGGCCACGCTCGATCAACTCCTCGCCTTCCTGCGCAACACCAGTACCACGCTGACGCAGTACGAGAGCCAGTTGTCCGGCACGATGACCGGCCTGACCAACGTGACCCAGCAGTTGCGCGACAACGCCTACGGCCTCACCGAAGTCGCCGACCTGGCGCCGATGGTCATGCAGAACGTCGACAACATCGTCAACCGCGAGCACGGGTACGTCCGGTTGCACGCGGTGATCGGCACCGCGCTGTCGGGTGAGATCGTCAGCCTGTTCTGTGAGCGCATCCAGATGAAGGCCGACGGCTGCCGTACCGGAAACATGCAGGACTTCGGACCCGACTACGGGCTCACCGCCGCACTGCTCGGACTGACGAAATGACGTACCGAATGACGATCAAGGCACGCAGGACGCTGGTCGCCGTCGCCGCGGTAGCCGGTGTGGCGGTCACCTCCGGCTGCGGGCTCACGGTGGAGAAGCTGCCGTTGCCGAAACCGGGTCAGGGCGGGGAGACCTACACGATCCACGCGGTCTTCGAGAACGCGCTGAACCTGCCCGACCAGGCGAAGGTGAAGATCGGTGGTTCGGATGTCGGTGTGGTGACCGACATCAAGACCAAGAACTTCCAGGCCGTCGTGGACTTGACCATCCGTAAGGACATCGAGTTGCCCAAGGGCAGCACGGCGGAACTGCGTCAGGCCACCCCGCTGGGTGATGTGTTCGTCGCGGTGTCCAAGCCCAAGACCGAGCCCGGCGCGGACATGCTGCACAACGGTGACACGCTCACCCTCGACAGCACCTCCGCGGGCGCGACCGTCGAGCAGCTGCTCATCTCCGTCTCCATGCTGTTCAACGGTGGCGGCATCGCCAGCCTGTCCAAGCTGGGTTCCGAGCTGGACTCCATCGTCGGCGGCCGCGGCGAGCAGCTCGCCCACCTGATCACCGAGATGACCGGCGTGGTCGGCAGTCTGAACGACAACTCCGCCCGGGTGGACAGTGTGCTCGGTGAGTTCAGCACCCTCGCCAACACCATCGAGGGCAGGCGGTCGGAACTCGGCGAGGTGGCCGACACGCTGCCGCAGATGATCGGCGCCATCGCAGAGAACAACCGGGCCCTCGGCGATCTGCTCACCAAGTTGTCCACCGCCAGCGCCGCCCTCGGCGACTACGCGAACACCTCGACCGAGAGCTTGAACGGGCTGCTGGAGAACACCCACCAGCTGATGGACGCGATAGCCAGGACCGGCGACGGCTTCGGCGTCCTGCTCGATCGACTGCGGGTGCTGCGGCCGAAGGTCGACGCGACCTTCCGCGGCAGCAGCTTCGCGGTGTACGCGACCGCGACCAACCTGGACATCAGCGCGCTCACCGATCCGCAGCACGGCAAGCTCCAGGACCTCAACGACTTGCAGGACTTCGCGGGCAGTTTGATCCAGGTGCTGCAATTGGTGCAGGGCCGGGTGGGAGGACAGCGATGACCTCGGCGCGCAAACTGTTCGGAAGCAAGATCTTCCTGTCGAACGTGGGCCTGGTGCTCGTGCTGCTGGTCGGCGCGACCTACCTGCTGCTGAACGTCATGCGGGTGAACCCGCTGCGGTCCGACTACACCGTCACGGTGAATCTGGATCGTTCCGGTGGTCTGCAACCCGGCAACGACGTGACGTTGCGCGGGTGGCGTATCGGCAAGGTGACATCGATCGAGCTGTCCGACCGTGGCCAGGCCATCGCCGCCACCGCGCAGATCGAGTCGAAGTACAAGATCCCCGTGGACACCCAGATCGCGGTGCAGGCTCTGTCGGGCGCGGGTGAGCAGTACATCGACTTCCGGCCGAATGCCGAACAGGGGCCGTTCCTGGCCAACGGCGCGGTGATCAAGTTCGATCCGGACAGGATCCACACGCCGACGCCGGTGTGGTCGGTGCTGGACAACTCCAGCGCCCTGATCGCGCAGATCAACCCGGAGCACTTCCAGGTCATCCTGAACGAGCTGGACATCGCGCTCAGCGGCGGCCCGGATCAGCTGCGCGGCCTGGTCAACGGGATCAGCCTGGCGACGGCGGGCCTGGACTCGTTGCTGCCGCAGACCACGAACCTGATCACCAATCTGCGCACCATCGCGAGTACCACGTCCAACGCACAGCCCGATCTGGCCACGCTGACCCGCAACTCCGGCGTGCTGTTCGAGCAGTTCAACAACGCGAACGCGGAATTGCAGCGCGTGCTGGACCAGGCGCCGGGCCAGCTCACCAGCCTCGGCGCGGTGGTGGACCGGACGGCGGATCCGATCACCAGCCTGGCGACCAACTTCCAGGCCATCACGAAGGCGGCGCAGCTGCGGCTGCCCGCGCTGCGCGCGCTGTTCCCCTCGCTCGCGCTCGGTGGCGAGGCGCTCGGCGTCCCGGCGCACGACGGCGAATTCCACGCGATGATCGACATCTGGCCGCGCCCGTTCTGCACCTACAACACTCCGAAGATGCGCAACGAGGTCGTGCAGGACGGCACGATCCCGATGTGGAACTACTGCGAGAACCCGCCGCCGGGTCAGCAGATCCGCGGTGCCGCCAACGCGCCGCGGCCCGACGTGCCCAACAACGGCGCGCACATGCCGCCGGGTGTGGATCCGAACGAGCGGACCCTGCCTCCGGTGCGGTGAGTCGTACCCGGCCCGGCGGTGCTCCCGTCGGGCGGGCATACTCGCCGGTGAAACGCGTAAGGTTCGCTGCCGCGGGCCGCTGAAGCCAATCGGTGCGCACCGATGCGCGCCGGGAAAGTGCAGGTTCTATCGATGTCTACCGACGACGCCGAGACCGACAAGGACGCCGAGACCACGGCCGCCACCTCCGACAAGGGCACCGACGCGGTAGCCGGGAAGTCGGGGGACGCCGCCGGCGCGGCGAAGCCCGAGCTGTCCAAGGCGGAGAAGGCAGACAAGGCCGAGGCCGGCGCGAAGCCGGCCGCGAAGAGCGACTCGCCCAAGGCGGCGGCTTCCGCACCGTCCGGCAAGTCCACCTCGATTCCGCTGGTGGCCGCGTTCGTGGCCGGCGTGCTCGCGGTCGCCGCGATCACCGCGGTGGTGGTGTTCTTCTTGCAGGGCAAGGATCGCGGCGACAAGCTCGACGCGATCCGCGACTCCACGAGCGCCGCGTGCACATTCGGCAAGGACGTCTCGGTCTACGACTACTCGAAGAACCTGGACGACTACTTCACCACGGTGAAGGCGGGCTCGACGGGCGAGTTCCTCAAGGAGTTCGACGACGCGACCAAGGCGCTGAAAGACGCCATGGTGCAGGCACAGGTCAAGTCCTGGGCCGACGATGTGCAGTGCGGCTACCAGGCCGGTGACAAGACCTCGGCCAAGGTGCTGGTGACCCTCACGCAGTATCGGACCAACTTCACCCAGGCCAACCCCGAGCGTCAGTTCGTCGTGGTGATCGCCCAGCTGCAGAAGTCCGGCGACAAATGGCTGGTCGAGAAGCTCGATTCGCCGATGCTGAAGGGTGCCGGTACCGGTCTGCCCGGCGCTCCCGCTCCGGGCGCTCCGCAGCAGGCGCCGTCCGGTCAGCCTGCGCCGTCTGGTCAGCCCGCACCGCAGCCGGGTAACTAGCCGAGCGCCTCCGGCGGTGGGCCGAGCCACCACCGCCGGAGGTCATTCGGGCAGCCTGCGACGATCCGGCGGATCAGAACAGCGTCAAAGCCTGTGGCGCCGACGGCGCGGCCGCCTTCCCCGCGGCCTTGTCTTTCGGCGCTTCCGGCGCCGTCGACGCTTCCTCCACAGTCACCGCGAGCATTTCCACGGTGTTCGCCTCGGCGACAGCCGCGGTGACCGCGGCCTGCCGAGCCGCTTCTCCGGCCAGCGCGTCGGCTTGCTCGTTGAAGTAGTTGCCGACATGACCACGGACCCAACGGAAGCGGACCGGCCCCGGCCTGCTCGAGATGGCCCGATCGATCTGCCGGACGAGTTCGACATTCTTCACCGCGCCACCGGTGGACGTGCGCCAGCCGTTGAGCCGCCAGCCCGACACCCATTCCGAGGCGCATTTGATCGCGTAGAGCGAATCGCTCTCGATGAGCAGGGGTTCGGAACCTGGATGGGCGACGATCGCCTCCAGCACCGCGCGCAACTCCGCGACCTGGTTGGTTCCGGACGCGGCTCCCCCGCTGGCAGAGGAGCCCTGATGATTGACCCAAGCCCAGCCGATGGCGCCGCCGGGATTGCGGAGGCAGGATCCGTCGGTGCTCACGATGATCATGGGTGGCACCCTACGCAATCCGACCGACAAGATCGGTACCGTGGAATTCCTCTATCTCCCTCCGTAGCCGGGCCTCCGTACGCCGCAGCGCCGATTTGACCGCGGCGTCCACCAAGCCGGTGCTCAGGCGCCCGACCACCCCGCGAGGTGGACTGTACTCCGCCTCGGAGGTCAGCACCGAGCGCCCGTAACCGAGTGGGTCGAAGCGCAGCCGCAGCGTGCCGGAGAACCGTCCGCGCAGCGTGTACCCGATCACTGCGTTGTGGCGGTGTTCGGTGATCTCGCAGGTGGAAGTCGGTTGCCAGATCGCGAAGCGGGTGGTGGTGGCGAAGACCGCGCCGAGTCCGCGGTCCTGGTCGCCGACCGGTACGAAGTCCGCGATGCCGAACATCCAATCCGGTACGAACAGATGGTTGTCCGTATAGCTGAAAGCGACCTCGACGGGCGCTCCGACGTCACTCGCGTACTTGATGTGGCCCATAGGCCCTCCCTGTCCCACGACTGGCGTTAAAAGTACTACAGCTCTCCTCTTTATTCGAGGGCTCTGCGGGATTTTCGTCCGTTATTTCGCCAGGTTGCGACCGAATGGTTGCTTGGGAGTAAAGTCGTTCGCGGCGTCCTCAGAGCTGGTCGACGAGGTGCTCCGCGATCGGCATGGCCGAGGTCGCCGCAGGTGAGGGGGCGTTGAGCAGATGAACCGAGCGCTCGGTGCGCTCGATCATGAAGTCGTGCACCAGCGTTCCGTCCCGCAGCACCGCTTGGGCGCGAATGCCCGCCTCGCGGGGCCTCAGATCGGCGAGCGTCAGCTCCGGACAGTAGCGGCGGCACTGCTCGAGGTATCCGCGCTTGAACAGCGAGTTGCGCAGTTCCCGCAGACCGGTGCGCACATTCGCCTTGGCGACGCGATGGAATCCGGCGAATCCGAGCACTTCCCGCGCGTCCCGCAGGTCGACACTGCCTTTGCGGTAGCCCTCCCTCGACAGTCCGAGCACGGCGTTCGGCCCCACGGTCAGCGCTCCGTCGATCGTCGGGCTCAAATGCACGCCGAGGAACGGCAATCCGGGATCCGGGATCGGATAGATCAATGTGCTGACCAGATCATTTCGCTCCTCCGGCAGCTGGTAGTACTCGCCGCGGAAGGGAACGATGCGAAAGTCGGTGCGCAACCCGGCCGCCCGCGCCATCCGGTCGGCTTGCAGGCCCGCGCAGACGACCGCGCGGCGAGCCGTCCACGAGCCGGCCGGCCCCGCGGCGGTAACGGCATCCGAAGTCTCGGTGAGCGTGGAAACCTCGGCGCCCAGCACGAATTCACCACCCGCGCCGCGGACTTCCTCGGCGAGCGCTTCGGTCACACGAGTGAAGTCGACGATGCCGGTGTCCGGGACGAAGAGGGCCCCCACGCCGGTGACGCGCGGTTCCCGCCGCGTGAGCTCCGCGGCGTCGATCAGTTCGACGGCCACGCCGTTGGTGATCGAGCGTTCGTGCAGCGCGAGCATGCGTCCGTATTCGGCGTCGTCCGTAGCGACCAGTAGTTTTCCGCAGACGCGGTGAGGAATGTCGTGGGCGGCCGCGAATTCCTTGGTCCAGCGAGCGCCCCGGCGGCACAGCGTGGCCTTCAGGCTGCCGGGCGGATAGTAGATGCCGGAGTGGATGACTCCGCTGTTGTGGCCGGTCTGATGGGCGGCCAGCCGCTGGGCTTTCTCCAGCAGCACAAGGCTCGCACCGGGATTACGCGCCATGATCCGGTGCGCGGTCGCGACGCCGACGATGCCGCCGCCGATGACGCAGAAGTCGTAGGCGCTCATGCCGAGCAGGGTAAGCGGTAGCTCACACGGCGGTGGAATCCGCTCCGCCGTGCGCGGCGGCGGGCGCGCGTTCGGTGGTCCGCTGTTCGAGGTCACCGCTGGGCGCCGGCGTGGCGTGCCGGTTCAAGCGCAGGTCGTGCTCGCCCAGTCGCGGATCGGAGAACGCCATCCGCACTTCACCGCTGTGGGTATCGAGGTCGGTGCGCATCGTGGTCACGGCCGGCATCTCCGACGTGGGGCCGGAGCGGAGGTAACCCGGCAGCATGATCAAAGCGTTGGTGTCCACGGTGACGGAGACGGTGTCGTCCTCGACCTGTGCGACCTGCGCGCCGAAATAGGCGTCGCCGAATCGCACCTTTCCGGCGACAGGTGTGGGAGAGGGTGGCGCGGCAGGCGAATCTGCCTGCGGCGCGGTAGTTTCCGGCTTGGCGGTCTCCGGCTCGGCGGCACGCGGAACCGAAGCGGCCGCGGGCAGGACGAAACTGGTGCCGGTCAGCACCGGATAGGGGGTGTATCGGCGGCCATGATCGGGCTCGTCCGGGGCGGGCGGAGTGACCGGCGCGGCGATCCGAGTCGCCGGGCGCTGCATATCGGCGATCTGCTGTACGACATACGCGCCCGCCACGACGGTCAGGCTCAAGCTGGCGGCACCGGCGAGCACGATGGCGGCATGCCGCGCGACCTGGGCAGGTCGATGTGCTGTCACGATGCGTTCCTTTCGCTGCGACGCTGCTCCCCACAGCGACCAGCACCTCGGGAAGCTGTACGCCCGTTCAGATTACCCGTGGGGTCGGGCGGGGTGCCGCATCGAGGAGAGCAGGATCACAGCAGGCGTGGCGAAAGACGGCGTGGTCGCGATGGGATGACCGGGCGTCACCGCGCCGTAAATGGCGTCGATGTTTCCGTGAACGCACCGACGGGTAAATAGTCGGGTAGCTGGCGAGCGCCATTCTCGACTGCCACTCGAGACACCCGGCCAACGGCGTCCGGCCGTCGACATGAACACGGCGCACCCAAGTGTGGCGCTCGCCCGCTCCGAAGCGTCGTCGACGGGCCGGCGTGCAGGCGGGTCAGGCGAACTGGCCCGCTGCCCTTCCCGCACCGGTCGGACCAGCGAAAGCCTGTGCGAGAGTGAGCCATTCCGCGGCGTCGTCGCCGTGCGTCACGAGCGCCAGATCGTCGGGATGGCGGCGTTGGGTCACCAGCATGCAGAAATCGAGTGCCGGTCCGGTCACGCGCTGTTCGGCGTCTTCCGGACCCCACCTCCAGATCGTGCGATCCGGCGCGGTCAATTCGACCCGGAATTCCGCTGCGGGTGGCGTCTTTCCGTGCACGGTGTAGGCGAAGTTCCTGGTGCGCACGCCGATATGGGCCACGGTGCGCAGCCGCGCCGTGGGCGTGCGGTGTACGCCGAGGGCATCGGCCACATCCTGCCCGTGCGCCCAGGTCTCCATGATGCGGGCGCTGATCATCGACGCGGCGCTCATCGGCGGACCGAACCACGGCAACTTGACGCCCGCGGGCGCGGCGCGCAGGGCGGCGATGAGCGAGGCGCGTCCGCGCCGCCATCGATCCAGCAGATCGGCGGGCGGTTCGGTCGCGGCCTTCTCGGCGGCCTCGTCGACGAACGTGAGCGCACGGGGCCCCGCTTCGGACAGCAACTCCCCGAAGCGCGCGGCATCCGCGGTGGCGATCGTCGCGATCTCGTCGGTCCAGGCCAGATGGCCGATCTGATGGGCGATGGTCCAACCGGGCGCGGGTGTGGCGCGCGCCCACTCCTCGGGCGCCAACGGGCCGACGAGTCGTTCGAGGTCCGCGCATTCGTCGGCGAAGTCGCCGAGCAGCGCCTCTAGGTCAGCCATCAGTTCCCCTGCCGCTACCGGGCGCACCGCCTCGTGCGCCGCCGGGTCCAGCATCGCAGCGAGACCAAAAAAAGGCAAGCATGCTTGTTTTATATTGGTCGGCGCGGGCCCGCTACCAGCCGAAAATCAGCAGGTGGGCGGCTCCAACCACGAGCCCGAGGATCGCACCGTGCAGATACAACAGCCACGCGTCCTGTTCCACGGACGCGTAGAACATCTCCATGAACTCCCCCGGCGTGAGCCGCCGCAACTTGCGCGCCGCGAATTCATCGATGGTCTTGGCCTGCTCCCGGTTGAACTCCTCGTCCTCTACCAGGGTCGGGGCCAAGCCGACCGCCGCGCCCGCCGCGCCCACCGTGAGGTTGTCGAACTGGCGGCGTCCCAGGGCGGCCCGCACCAGTGTGGTGGTCGGGCCGAGCTGACGATTGATCTCGTCGGCGATCAAGCGCTCCAGCAGCTGCCTGGTCTTGTCACCATTCGGGCCCTCCAGCAGTTCCTTGGACAAGTTGGGCAGCGTCAGCACCTGGTAGGCCAGGATGTGCGCCAGATCGGTGGCCGCCTGCGGCTGCCGTTTCGCCAGCAGCGCTTGCTTCCACAGGTACTTGTACCTCGGTTGCGGATCGCCCGGCTCGAACACCATCTTCACCGCGATGACGTTCACGATCACGCCGATCGCCGCAGAGGCGAGCAGTACGATCACCCATCCCGGCACCCAGCCCAGCACCGGAATGTTCTGGTGCACATGCATGTACAGCGCCAGCACCACGCCGAAGGGCGCGCCGAGCAAGCCGACGCGGACCATGAACCGCAGCTCGGGCGCCGCGATGGTGGTGGTGAGGTCCTTCAGGATGGTCGGGTTGTCCTCCAGGTAACGGATCACGAAGCCCTTGATGCCGATCAGCTGGTCGACGTTGTCGCCGAGCGAGGCGAACGCGCGACGCGACAGGGCGGGCAGTTCGCGATCCACCCGCTGGTAGATCAGCTGCTTGGCGGCGCGCGGCACGGTGCGCCACAGGTCCGGGTTGTCCCGGTACATCAGCTCGTCCACCAGTGGCCGCACCTGCTCCCGCGCCAGCACCGCGATGTAGTCGGCGATACCGTCGAGATCGAGTTCGTGGATGAAGTCCTTCGGACTGCCGATCCGCATCAGCGCCTTGTCCACACAGATGCTGGCCATCTTCTCCGCGCGTGCCGGGATGAAGCCCTGGAAGCCGAGGCGGCGGCCGTCGCCGGAAAAGGTCGGCAGCACCTGGACCCGGCGCGGGAAGTACGGGTAGAGCACGTGCAGGCCGGGAATGCGAACGCCGCGAAACCGGATCGGCCAGAAGAGCATCAGCACGCCGGTCCAGTTGGTCAGCCAGCCCGCCAGCGCGCTGAAGATCGGAAACGTGATCAGGTCGACCACGAACTTCGGCTGCCCGGTCAAGCTCTCCCAGTCGATGAACACGCCGGCGGCGAGCGACGACATCGATGGGACTCCCTAAGCCGATCCGGCGGTACCGCCGGTATGAGATACCAAGGCCCCCACGTTCTCATTGCCTTGGACGAGGTGTCAACGCTCAGCGGGACTTCGCCGTCAGCGAACGGACCGGTCGGGGTGGAACAAACCCGAACACCCGGGGGTTGAGTAGGCATCGCTCAACTTTTGGAAGGGTCGAAGACGTGACTACACCACAGAACCTGCCGGTGCTGTTCCTGACCGATCCGATCGTGCTGCCGGGCATGGTCGTGCCCATCGAACTGGACGAATCGGCGCAGGCCGCGATCGACGCCGCACGGGCCGCCAAGACCGAAGCCGTGCTGCTCGCGCCGCGGTTGAACGAGGGCTACGCCACCTACGGTGTGGTCGCCACCATCGAACAGGTCGGCCGTATGCGCGGCGGAGCCCCGGCGGCCGTCCTCAAGGCCGAACGGCGCGCCAAGATCGGGCACGGGGTCACCGGCCCGGGCGCCGCGCTGTGGGTCGAGGCCGAGCCGGTCGAGACGCCCACCCCCGACGGCCGCACCAAGGACCTGGCCGCGGAGTACAAGAAGCTGGTCGTCTCGGTGCTGCAACGCCGCGAGGCCTGGCAGATCATCGACGCGGTCAATCAGCTGACCGACCCGTCGGCCATCGCCGACACCGCGGGCTACGCCCCGTACCTGACCGCCGACCAGAAGCGGGAGCTGCTCGAGACCCCCGACGTGGCCGAGCGGCTCACCACCCTGATCGAGTGGACCAAAGCGCACATCGCCGAGGCCGAGATCAGCGAGAAGATCAGCGAGGACGTTCGAGAGGGGATGGAGAAGAGCCAGCGCGAATTCCTGCTGCGCCAGCAACTCAACGCCATCCGCAAGGAACTCGGCGAGGACGAGCCGGACGGCGCGGACGACTACCGCACCCGCGTCGAGCAGGCCGATCTGCCCGGCAGCGTCCGCGAGGCGGCGCTGCGCGAAGTCGGCAGACTGGAGCGGGCCAGCGATCAGAGCCCGGAATCGGGCTGGATCCGGACCTGGCTGGACACCGTGCTGGAGCTGCCGTGGACGGTGAAGACCACCGACAGCACCGACGTCTCGGCCGCCCGCGCCGTCCTGGACGCCGACCACCACGGCTTGGACGAGGTGAAGGACCGCATGGTCGAGTACCTGGCCGTCCGCGCTCGCCGCGCCGCCCGCGGCCTGGAGGTCGTGGGTGGACGCGGGTCCGGCGCGGTGCTGGTGCTGGTCGGCCCGCCCGGCGTCGGCAAGACCTCGCTGGGTGAGTCCGTGGCGCGTGCCCTCGGCCGGAAGTTCGTCCGCGTGGCCCTCGGCGGCGTGCGCGACGAAGCCGAGATCCGTGGGCACCGCCGTACCTATGTCGGCGCGCTGCCCGGCCGCATCGTCCGCGCCATGAAGGAAGCCGGATCGATGAACCCGGTCGTCCTGCTGGACGAGATCGACAAGGTCGGCTCGGACTTCCGCGGCGACCCGGCGGCCGCTCTGCTCGAGGTGCTGGACCCGGCGCAGAACCACACCTTCCGCGACCACTACCTGGATCTGGACCTCGACCTGTCCGACGTGCTGTTCATCGCGACCGCGAACGTCATGGAGACCATCCCCGGCCCGCTGCTGGACCGGATGGAACTGATCACCGTCGACGGCTACACCGAGGACGACAAGGTGGCCATCGCGCGCGACTTCCTGGTGCCGCGGCAACTGGAGCGCAACGCGCTGACCGCCGAGGAGGTGACGATCAGCGAGGAGGCGCTGCGCGAGGTCGCGGCCAACTACACCAGGGAGGCGGGCGTTCGGCAGATGGAACGGCTGATCGCCAAGGCGCTGCGCAAGGCGGCCACCCGGTTGTCCGAGCGCGTAACCGTCCCCGCCGCGGCCGGTTACGACCCCGACCTGGGTTACGAGGTGGATGCCGACACCTTGACGATCGGTCTGGCCGACTTGAAGGACTACCTGGGTCGCCCGCGCTTCACCCCCGACTCGGTCGAACGCACGGCCGTCCCAGGGGTGGCCACCGGCCTCGCCGTGACCGGCGCGGGCGGCGACGTCCTCTACATCGAGGCGAACGCCGCCGAGGGTGAGCGCTCGCTGACCCTCACCGGCCAGCTCGGCGACGTCATGAAGGAGTCCGCGCAGATCGCGCTGACCTACGTGCGCTCGCACCTGGAGGAGATCGGCATCGAGCCGACGGTGCTGGATCGCAACATCCACATCCACTTCCCGGCAGGCGCGGTGCCCAAGGACGGCCCGTCCGCGGGCGTCACGATGGTCACCGCCCTGGTGTCGCTGGCGCTGGGACGGCAGGTGCGATCGGACGTCGGCATGACCGGTGAGGTCACGCTGAACGGACGGGTGCTGCCGATCGGCGGCGTGAAGCAGAAGCTGCTCGCCGCTCAGCGGGCCGGATTGAAGACGGTGTTCATCCCGGCGCGTAACGAACCGGATCTGGACGACGTCCCGGCGGAAGTGCTGGCCGCGCTGGATGTCCGCCCCGTCGCCGACGTGGCCGACATCCTCGCCTACGCCATCGAACCGGTGGCCGAACCCGCGTTGGGGCCTGCCTTCGCGGCGACTGCCTGACCTGGGCTGGAACGGCCGGGCACGGAAAACTCCGTGCCCGGCCGTTCGCATGCCGCCGAGCGGATGGACAGACGCGCGCTGGGCGGTCCCAGGCGCGGCGGCTCACCGGTCGCGGCAGGCGATCATGCGCAGCGGAACGGTTGGGCGGCTCATCTCACCGGACAACCGTGCCGATGTACGAGCAGGGAGTTGACCGTTGCGGTCATGTACCGCTTCCGGTCGGATCGGTTTCCGCGAGCCGGGTGGTGCCCTGGGCCACCGCACACAGAACGGGTTCGCGGCCCGAGCTCTCCGCGTAGATCTCGCAGTGGGCGACCGCTTGGCGGCGCGTCGCGCCGGTGACAGCTGCCTCGACGCGCAAACGCTCGCCCGCGGCGGGGCGGAGGTAGGTGATGGTGACACCGCCGGTGAGCACATTCGCGCCGAGCACCGTACCGGCGGCGAAGGTGAGGGCGTTGTCGGCGGCGTAGGCGAGCACGCCGCCGTGCACGTAACCGAATTGCTGGGTCAATTCGCGGCGGAGGGGGACGATCAGGGTGGCCGCGCCGTCGCCGAACGCGGTGATCTGGGTGCCCACCAGTGTGGCGAAGGGCTGCGCGGCCAGTATCTTCTCGGCGCTGTCGAGGTCGAGGGCCATGGTTGTCGTCATCGGGAGACCTCCGCTGCGGCTCGGGTGCGATCGGCGGCGAGGGCGAGCCAGGCGGCGTCGGCGAGTTCGCCCGCGACTTCGGCCGGGCCGACGCGCATTTCGCCGCCCAGCCACTGTCGCGTGTATTCCTGCGCCGGGCCCAGCCACAGCGCGTAGACCAGATCGATCGGAAGATCACGCACCGCCCCGTATCCGGCGTGTGTGCGCCACCACCGCGTCACGTCGGAAAGGAAGCGGCGATTGCTCTCGCTCTCGCGCACCCCTGGTGGACGCGCGGAGGTGAGCACGGTTGCGCGGTATTGATTTTCGCCGACCCACCGCAGGTGCTCGCGCACGCCCTCGGTGACGCCCGCGCGCGCGTCGGTGCTGTCGCCGACCGCTGCCCAGAAATGCTCCTGATAGTCCGCGAGCGCGTTGGCCCACACCTGCCGGTACAGGTCGGCCTTGTCCGGGAAGTGGTGATAGAGCGCGCCGACGCTGGCGCCCGCCGTGGCGCGGATCTGCGTCAGCGTCGCGTCCAGCGCCCCGTGCTCGGCGAACTGGCGCTCGGCCGCCAACAGCAACCGATCTCGAATCTTCATAACCAGAATTTAGTTCTGTTCAGCGATCCGTGCAATGCGCGATGTCGCAGCACTGGGGTAAGAACGGGGTGTGGCCAGATGGCTGTTGCACGTCGATCTCGACCAGTTCCAGGCGGCGGTGGAGTTCCGCCGCCATCCGGAACTGCGGGGACTGCCGGTCATCGTCGGCGGCCACGGCGATCCCACCCAACCGCGCAAGGTGGTGACCTGCGCGTCCTATCCGGCGCGCGCGTTCGGCGTGCGGGCCGGGATGCCGCTGCGCAGCGCCCAGCGCAAGTGCCCCGATGGCGTGTTCCTTCCGCTCGACATGACCGCCTACGAGGACGCCTCGGACGAGGTCATGGCGCTGCTGCGGACGTTTCCGGGACGGGTCGAGGTGTGGGGCTGGGACGAGGCGTTCCTGGCCGCCGACACCGACGACCCGGAGGCCCTCGCCCAGCGGGTGCGCGGCGCCATCGCCGGACTCGAACTGACCTGCTCGATCGGCATCGGTGACAACAAACTCACCGCCAAGCTCGCGACCGGGTTCGCCAAGTCGGCGGGCAAGTCGTCGGCCGAGCCCGACGCCGGTGCGGGCGCGGCGGCGGGCGTCTTCCGGCTCACCGCCGAGAACTGGACCGAAGTGATGGCCCATCGCCCGACAGACGCGCTGTGGGGTATCGGCACGCGCATCGCCGCACGTCTGGCCGAACTGGGCATCCGAACCGTCGGCGACCTGATGGCCGCCGACCGGCATCGTCTCGCCGCGGAATTCGGGCCGAACACCGGGCCGTATCTCTGGGTGCTCGGCCACGGCAAAGGCGATACGGACGTCACCACCGAGCCTCGAATACCCGTGGGCCGCAGCAAGTCCGAGACGTTCCCGCACGACCTGACCGATCCCGGCGAGATCCGCGCGCAAGTGGCGCGGCTGGCTACCGAGGTCGCCGAGGAGATGGCCGCGGCGGGCCGGATCGGCACCCGGGTTTCCGTGACGGTGCGCACCAACACCTTCTACACCCGCAGCAAGCAGGAGAAACTGCCCGAACCGACCATCGACGTCGCGCGGATCGCCGAGACCGCGCTGCGCATCGTCGAACGGTTCGACCTCGACCGCCCGATTCGTCTGCTCGGCGTCCGGCTCGAACTCCTGCCGCAGTAGCTCCCGGACCCGTCCGGACCCTCGTATGCTCGTGCCCATGGAGTTCTGGGCGATGGTGGCACACGAGACGGACAGCGGGATCGTCCTGACCCGGCAGCAGGTCAACGAGGATTTTCTCGGGCCGGGCGACGTGACGATCAAGGTGCACTACTCGAGCGCGAACTACAAGGACGGTCTGGCGATCACCAAGGGCGGCGGGGTGGTGCGCAACTACCCGATCGTGCCCGGGATCGATCTCGTCGGCGAAGTGGTCGAGTCCGCCGACGACGATTTCGCCCCCGGCGACCAGGTGATCGCGCACGGATACGACATCGGGGTTTCGCACAACGGCGGCTTCGCCGAATACGCCAGGGTGCCGGCCGAATGGGTGGTAAAGCTGGCGGACCTGAGTCCCCGTGACGCGGCCGCGCTCGGCACCGCGGGGTTCACCGCGGCCCTGAGCGTGCAGGCCCTGCTCGATCGCGGGCTCACCCCGGACGCGGGCCCGGTGCTGGTCACCGGCGCGACCGGCGGGGTCGGCAGCGTGAGCATCGACATCCTCTCCGGCCTCGGCTTCGAAGTGATCGCTTCCACCGGCAAGACCGACGCGAACGATCTGCTCAGCGAGATCGGCGCGAACGAGGTGATCGGCAGGTTGCCCGAAGATCCGAACGCCAAGCCGCGGCCGTTGACCAAAGCGCGGTGGGCCGCGGCCGTGGACAGCGTCGGCGGCGCCTCGCTCGCCTATGTGCTGAGCGCCATCGGCTACGGCGGCGTGGTCGCGGCCAGCGGGCTCACCGGCGGAGCGGAACTGCCCACCACGGTGATGCCGTTCATCCTGCGCGGCGTCGCGCTCGAGGGCATCGACTCGGTCGACCTCCCGATCGACCGTCGCCGCGAGGTATGGTCCCGGCTCGGCAAAGAGCTTCGCCCGCAGCACCTTTCGTCCCTGGTGAACCACGCTCCGATCACCGAGGCCGAGAAGGTGTTGCGCTCCATCCAAAGCGGTAACCACCGCGGGCGCACCGTGATCGGCGTCCTCGGCGAATTCTGACCCGCCAATGCGTGGCGTGCTTCGGTAGCGCTCGGACGAAAACTGCGCGGATCCGTTTCGGATGTACCGGACAGCAGTCTCGTGAGACCGGTCGGCGAAGCCCGGCTCGATTCGTTCGAGCCGGTCTTCGCCGGTTCGTACGACCCAGGCGCGCCCGTTCGGGTGCGGAGGTGACGGCGCTTCACCGCTATGTGGCGGTCGGACCGGGGCTGTTCGGCCGTCGAGCCGAACACGCCGCGCGGGGGAAGACGCTGCCATTGTCGCGGGCCCTGATCCGATACGGTTCTTCGGCAAGCATGTGATCGCACCGGCCGAGAGGCGAACTTCGTTGTCCGCGAATCTGTTCTGGCGTTCGATGTCGATAGTGGCGGTTTCCGCGCTGCTCGCCGCGCCCACGTACAGCCGGGCCGATCCGGTGGCCGACCCGCAGCCGAACAGTTCGGACCGGTTCTATCACCAGACGCTCGAATGGAAGCCGTGCGGCGTCGAGAATCTGGACAAGGCCGGGGGCGAGTGCGCGAACGTCCAGGTGCCGCTCGACTACGCGCGGCCCGGCGATCGCACGATCGACCTGGCGATCTCCCGGGTGAAGGCGAGCGATCCGGCACGGCGGCGGGGAATCCTGCTGTCCAATCCCGGCGGTCCGGGCGGCCCGGGACTGGACAGTGTGGATCTGCTCGGTGATGTGCTGTCGCCCGACGTGCTGGCGAGCTACGACCTGATCGGGATGGACCCGCGCGGGGTCGGCGAGTCCAGCCGGAGTCCGCGGTGCGGGTGGCCGGTCGGCGAGATGATCCGGTCGGCGGGCCTCGACCCGCTCGGCTTCGTGCACGACACCGTCCAATCCGCCGGCATGGCCGCCACGTGCGTGGTTCGCGACCCAGAGCTGGTGCGGCAGTTCACCACTCGCAACACGGCGCGGGACATGGACGTGGTCCGAGCCGCCTTGGGCGAGCAGAAGGTCAACTTCTACGGCTTGTCCTACGGCACGTATCTCGGGGCGGTGTTCACCCAGATGTTCCCCGAGCGCAGTGATCGAATCGTGCTCGACAGCGCTATCGACCCGGACCGGTATTGGGAGGGCTTGGTCCAGGACTGGGGTCCCTCGGACGAGATCGCGCTGGACGATTGGGCGGTGTGGGCCGCAGCCCGGGACGAAGAGTTCCGGCTCGGTGCGACGCCGCAGCAGGTGCGCGCGAAGGTCGAGGAGCTCGTACGCGTGGTCAACCGTAGGCCGATCGTCATCGATGACTTCGCGATCGACGACCACTGGTTGCCGTTCATCCTGCACACCTTGTTGTGGAACTTCCGGCTGAACGAACCGTTGGCCGCGACGGTGCGCGAGCTCGCCGACGACGCGGGCGGCCCGCCCACCGCCTCGCGTACGCCGCGGCTGCGCGCCATCGTCGCGGCGCTGCGGGACAACGAGAACTCCGTGCTGGCGCAGATCGCCTGCGGCGATGTCGGCGCACCCATCGATCCCACGTGGTACTGGCGCAACATCGAGGAGAGCCGGGCCACGCAACCGGTGTTCGGCGCGCTGGCGGGCAACATCCAGCCGTGCGCCTTCTGGCCCCGGCCGGTCGAACCGCCGACGGTGGTCCGGAATGCGGTGCCCGTGCTCATCGTGCAGGCGGCGGGCGATCCGCGCACTCCCTACGCCCACGCCGTCCGGCTGCACGAGTATCTGTCGGCGTCGCGGATGGTCACCCTGGAAGACGTCCGCATCCACATGACCTTCCGGCCCGAGTTGAGCAGCTGTGTGAACCACGCGATCAACGCCTACTTCGGCGCGGGAACCCTGCCGGACACCGACACCACCTGTACCGCGGACCGGACGGCGAGCTAGGACGGCGGGTCAGGCCGCCGCCGTGACGGGCTCCTCGGCGAACTGGGTGCGGTACAGCTCCGCGTAGCGGCCATCGGCGGCCAGCAGTTCGGTATGCGTGCCGCGCTCGATGATCCGGCCCTCCTCCAGCACCAGGATCTGGTCGGCAGCGCGGATCGTGGACAGCCGGTGTGCGATCACCAGCGCGGTTCTGCCCGCCAGCGCTTCGGACAGCGCCTCCTGCACGGCGGCTTCGGAGGTCGAGTCCAGCGACGCCGTCGCCTCGTCCAGGATCACCACGCGCGGTTGCTTGAGCAGCAGGCGCGCGATGGTCAGCCGCTGCCGCTCACCGCCGGAGAGCCGGTAGCCGCGCTCGCCGACCACCGTCTCCAACCCGTCCGGCAACGAAGCGACCAGGTCGCGCAGCCGGGCGCGTTCCAACGCGTCCCACAACTCGTCCTCCGTGGCCTCCGGGCGCGCGAGCAGCAGATTGGCCCGGATGGTCTCGTGGAACAGGTGCCCGTCCTGGGTGACCAGGCCGACCGTCTCGCGGATCGAGCTGGTGGTCAGCTCGCGCACGTCCGCGCCGTTCAACCGCACCGCTCCGCCGTCGACGTCGTAGAGCCGGGAGACCAGCTGTGCGATGGTCGACTTGCCCGCACCGGACGAGCCGACCAGCGCGATCAGCTGACCGGGCTCGGCGCGCAGCGACACCTCGTGCAGCACCTCCACCCCGCCGCGAGTGTCCAGATTCGCCACGTCCTCCAGCGAGGCCAGCGACACCTTGTCGGCCGACGGGTAGCCGAAGCTCACCGCGTCCAGCTCCACCGCCACCGGACCGGCCGGAACGGGCTTCGCGCCGGGCGCGTCCTCGATCAGCGGTTTCAGGTCGAGCACTTCGAAGACGCGCTCGAAGCTCACCAGCGCGGCCATGATCTCCATCCGGGCGCTGGCCAGCGCGGTGAGCGGGGTGTAGAGCCTGGTCAACAGCAACGACAGCGAGACAACCGCGCCCGCGTCCAACTGCCCGCGCAGCGCGTACCAGCCGCCGAGCCCGTACACCAGGGCGATCGCCAGCGCGGACACCAGCGTGAGCGAGGTG
Source organism: Nocardia sp. NPDC005745 (assembly GCF_040630775.1). Lineage (NCBI taxonomy): Bacteria > Bacillati > Actinomycetota > Actinomycetes > Mycobacteriales > Nocardiaceae > Nocardia > Nocardia sp. NPDC005745. The sequence goes on along the minus strand of NZ_JBEXYF010000015.1, from coordinate 169,130 downwards.
ACGAAAACGGTTTGCAGCATCGCGGTGCGGACGCCGATATCGCGCACCCGGCGGGCCCGCAGCGCGAACTCGCCGGACTCCTGCTCCGGACGGCCGAAAAGCTTGACCAGCGTGGCGCCCGGCGCCGAGAACCGCTCGGTCATCTGGGTGCTCATCGCCGCGTTCAGCCGCGCCGCCTCGCGCTGCATGTCCGCCAAGCGGTTGCCCATCCGGCGCGCCGGAAACACGAACACCGGAAGCAGAACCAGCGCGAGCAACGTGATCTGCCACGAGATGCTCAGCATCACCCCGAGCGTCAGCGCGAGGGTGACGAGGTTGGCCACCACGCCGGACAGTGTGTCGCTGAACGCGCGCTGAGCGCCGATGACGTCATTGTTCAAGCGGCTGACCAGTGCGCCGGTCCTGGTTCGGGTGAAGAAGGCGACGGGCATCTTCTGCACGTGGTCGAACACGGCGGTGCGCAGATCGAGGATCAGCCCCTCGCCGATTCGTGCCGACATCCATCGGGTCGCCAGCCCGAGCCCCGCGTCGAACACCGCGAGCACGCCGATCACCAGTGCGAGGACGACCACCACCCGCGGCGCCGCGCCGCCGACGATGTCGTTGACCACCCGGCCCGCCAGCACCGGCGTCGCCACGGCGAGAACCGCGGACACCACGCTGAACACTAAGAACGCACCGATCCTGCGGCGGTGCGGCGCCGCGAACCGGATGATGCGCCGGGCGGTGGCGAAGCGGAACGGCCGCTGTTCCCGCGGCGCGTTCGCCCGCCGGTACATCTGGCTCCACGCCACGGATTCGATGCTCACGTTGCTCTCCCTCTCGCTCCCCACCCATCCAAGACCTGGCCACCGACATTAGGACCTCAACAATGGTTGAGTTCAAGTCGATTCCGGACGCACGCCGTTTCCGCCGAGAGCGAAACCGGCCGTAGCCCGAATACTCGGTCCACCCCGGCGGTCACTCGGACGCGAGCCATAAGGGGCCGCGAACACCGAGCACCGCGGGCGCTGGGAAAATCAACACTGTGAACCGGATGGCGGCGCTGCGCGGCACGATCGCGGGCGAGGTCGACACCTCCGAGCGACGGCGCGCGGAGTACTCCTCGGACGCGTCGAACTATCGGGTTCTCCCGGCCGCGGTCGTCTTTCCCCGCACCGACGAGGACGTCGCGATCACCCTGGAATTCGCCCGCGATCACGGCCTGCCGGTGACCGCACGCGGCGCGGGAACGTCGGTGGCGGGCAATGCGATCGGTCCCGGACTCGTCCTCGACTTCAGCAGGCATATGAACCGGATCGTGTCGATCGATCCGGCCGCGCGCGTGGCCACCGTGCAGCCGGGCGTGGTGCTGTCGGAGTTGCAGCGGGCGGCTCGTCCGCACGGGCTGCGCTTCGGGCCGGACCCTTCGACCCAGAATCGCTGCACGCTCGGCGGCATGATCGGCAACAACGCCTGCGGACCGCGCGCCGTCGCGTGGGGCCGCACCTCCGACACCGTGCGCGCACTGCGCATCCTGGACGGCACCTGCACCGAACGCACGCTGGCCGCCGACCTGTCGGCGGTGCCGGGTCTCGCGGAATTCGGCCGGGCCAATCTCGCCGTGCTGCGCACCGACCTGGGGCGCTTCGACCGGCAGGCGTCCGGGTACGGCTTGGAACATCTCCTTCCCGAACGGGGCGCGTCGGCGGCGAAGGCGTTCGTCGGCAGCGAGGGCACCTGCGGCCTGCTGCTGGACGCGACGGTCGACCTGGTCGCGCTGCCCGCGGCCACCGTCCTCACGGTGCTCGGCTACCCGGACATGGCCACCGCCGCCGACGACGTCGCCGCCGTGCTGGCCTGCGCGCCGATCGCGGTCGAGGGCATCGACGCGCGGCTGGTCGACGTGGTCCGGGCGCACCGGGGGCTGGTGCCCGACCTGCCGCGCGGCGGCGGTTGGCTCTTCGTGGAGACCGCGGGCGAGACTCCGGCCGACGCGCTGGCCGTCGCACAGCGGCTGTGCCGGACGGCGGGGGCGATGGACACCCGGATCGTCACCGATCCCGGGACCGCCGCGGCGCTGTGGCGGATCCGGGCCGACGGCGCGGGGCTGGCGGGGCGCACACCCGACGGGCGACCGGCCTGGCCGGGGTGGGAGGACGCGGCCGTTCCACCCGCGCGGCTGGGCGCCTACCTGCGCGATTTCGCGGCCCTGACCCGCGACCACGGCGTCGACGGACTGTTGTACGGGCACATCGGCGACGGCTGCATCCACGTCCGCCTCGATCTCCCGATCGCCGACGCGCCACGCCGTTTCCGTGCCTTCCTCTTCGACGCGGCGGAGCTGGTCGTGCGGCACGGCGGTTCGCTCTCCGGCGAGCACGGCGACGGCAGGGCCCGCTCCGAGTTGCTCTCGGTGATGTACTCCCCCGCGGTGCTCGACGTCTTCGCCGGCTACAAGGCGCTGTTCGATCCGGGCGACGTCCTGAATCCGGGTGTCCTGGTCGCGCCGCGGGCGATCGACGCGGACCTGCGCCTGGCGGGAGTTCCGGACGTCCGGCCGTCGAGCGGCTACGTGCTGTCCGAAGACGACGGCGATCTGGGCGTCGCGGTCCATCGCTGCGTCGGCGTGGGCAAATGCCGCGCCGACGGCGGTTTCATGTGCCCGTCCTACCAGGCCACCCGGGACGAGAAGGACAGCACGCGCGGGCGGGCGAGGGTGTTGCAGGAGGTGGTGCGCGGCGCGTTGCCCTGGTCGTCGGAGGCCGTCGCCGAGTCGCTCGACCTCTGCCTGTCCTGCCGGGCGTGCCGGTCGGACTGTCCGGCGGGCGTGGACATGGCCACCTACAAATCGGAGACGCTGTATCGGCGCTACCGCCATCGGCCGCGCCCGATCGACCACTACTCGCTCGGCCAGTTGCCCCGGTGGTTGTCCGTGGCGAGCCGGATGCCGCGGGTGGTGAACGCGCTGTCCGGGCGAGTCACACTGCGCCGTGCCGGTTTACGAGCGGCCGGCATCGATCCGCGCCGTGACGTACCGCGCCTGGCCCCGCGCGGCTTCCGCCGGATCTGGCGTGATCTGGACGGGGGCGCCGCACTGGCCGAGTCGTCCTACGCGCCGGAGGAACGGGGTGGTTCCGGCGAGGTAATGCTGTGGATCGATACCTTCACCGACGCGTTCGCCCCGGAGATCGCCCTGGCCGCGGCACGGCTGCTGTCCGCTCTCGGCTACCGGGTCCGGATTCCGGAGCGACGCGTCTGCTGCGGACTCACCTGGATCAGCACCGGTCAGCTCGACGGCGCCCGTGCGCGGTTGCGGGCCACCTTGAGCGCGTTGGAGCAGCACGTGGGCGCGGGCGGCCTGGTCGTGGGACTGGAACCGTCCTGCACCGCGGTCCTGCGCGCCGACCTGACGGAATTGCTGCCGGACGACCCGAGATCGGCCCCGACCGCCGCCGCGGTGCGCACCTTCGCCGAATTCCTCGCCGAACAGCCGACCTGGCGTCCGCCGAAGCGAACCGGGCAGTCGGTGGTCGTCCAGCCCCATTGTCACCAGCATGCGATTCTCGGATTCGATGCCGAGCGCCGATTATTAGCCGGCATGGGAGTCGGGGTGACGGAAATCACCGGATGTTGCGGGCTGGCGGGAAACTTCGGAATGCAGGAAGGCCATTACGACATTTCGGTGGCGGTGGCCGAGAACGGCCTGCTTCCCGCGCTACGCGCCGCGGGCGAGGACGCGATCTTCCTCGCCGACGGCTTCTCCTGCCGCACCCAGGCCGCTGCCCTGGCCGGTCGACAGGCGTGGCATCTCGCACAGTTTCTGCTGGGCGAGTGATCCTTTCGCACGCGCCCGCCGGCAATCCGGGCGGGCGCGCCGCGTGTGTCAGCTACCGAACGGCAGGGTGCCGGGCGGGATCTGGTAACCCGAGCTGCCCGCGGAAACCCCGCCCCAGGCGTTGAGCAACCAGTTGAGCAGATTGGTGATCATTCGAACCTCCGTCATTGCTACAGCCAGCTATTTGCCGAACGAAATCGATATCGCCTTGAATCTCGTTCCGTTACATCGGATTGCGGAACGATAATAATGCACGATAGATATAGAAAGACTTCTGGTGTGGTCCAGATGATAATCGTGGTGTCCGGCCGGAGGGTGCTGTGCCGCCGCGCGCCGCACCGGGCAGAATGGGTGCGGTGCGCAGCGTGACGGTCGAGCCGGAAGCGAGCCGGACGGTGACCACGGATCGGCCGATCGATCTGGCGTGCACGCTCGCTCCGCTCGGCCGCGGCACCGGCGACCCGTGCCACCGGGTGACCGGCGACGGCGCCCATTGGCATGCCTCCCGGCTGCCGACCGGGCCGGTCACCTACCGGTTGGCCCAGTCCGGCCCGTGCACTGTGCGGGCAGGGGCGTGGGGGCCTGGAGCGGCGGAATTCCTCGCGGGTCTCGAGCACATGCTCTGCCTGGACGAGGACGTGTCCGCGTTTCTCCCGGATCACCCGAAGCTCGCCGATGCCCACCGCCGCTTCCCCGGACTGCGTATGTTGCGCACAGGCCTGGTCTTCGAAGCTTTGGTGCCCGCGGTGCTGGAGCAGAAGGTGCACACCGTCTCCGCACGGGCGTCGTGGCGGAAGCTGGTCCGGCAGTACGGCGAACCGGCGCCGGGTCCAGCGCCGGACGGAATGCGGCTACCGCCGGACGCCGACACCTGGCGGCGGATTCCCTCCTGGGTCTACCACCGGGCCAATGTCGGACCGCAGCGCGCGCAGACCATCGTGCGTTCGGCTCGGATCGCCGAGTCGCTGGAGCGTGCCGCGCGCGCCGACCCGGCCGAGGCGGCACGCATGCTGCGCAGTGTGCCCGGTATCGGGGTGTGGACCGCCGCGGAGATCGCGCAGCGGGCTTTCGGCGACGCGGACGCGCTGTCGGTCGGCGATTATCACCTAGCCGCCGCGGTCGGCTGGACTCTGCTCGGCCGTCCGATCGATGACGAGGCGATGGTCGAATATCTGGAACCGTTGCGTCCGCACCGCTATCGAGCGATTCGCCTGCTCGAAATCAGCGGCCACTTCCACAAACCGAAGTTCGGCCCTCGCACCGCCCTGACGGACCATACCTGGCACTGAGTCACATCTTTCACATGCGCCTCGTAGGGAACCGTTTTTCTCCGATTTTGCACATTCTTTATCAGTCGCAGCGGCCCCCGGCGAAGCGAAACTAGAGTTCGCCGCGCCACACTCGGCCATCGCCGCATTCACATCGGTACGCGAGCGGGAGCCGTGGTCAGATCGCAGGGGCTTCGGTATGGCGCCGCATCTCATCGTCGAACCACACAACTGCAGGGGGTTGTCAGTGGAGCAGAGGCCACTTGGGGATACACCGCGGTCCAGATGCCAGTTCTACCGGCGGGAATGTGATCTGCCCGCCATTGTCGACCCACCGGGACTCGGCCGGATCGTGCTGCGCGCCGGATCGGTGTGGGCGTTGACCATGCCGAGCAGCCTGGGTCAGGCGGTCAAGGCGCATATGCAGAGCAAACGTGTCCGGCTCGGCCCCATCCTGGCGCACCCGCGCTCGAACCGATGGACCTTCTTGATCGCGCCGGACCTGCCCGAAAACGACACGCGCCTGTTCGCGGAATTGTTCCGGCTGAACGTGTCGGTATCCCGCACCGGATCGACGATCGCGCTGCCATCCCCGACCGCTTCGGTCGGCGCGATCCGAACCTGGATCGTGCCGCCGCGCAACGGGTTCCGACCGTCCGGGCGGGCGGTGGTCGCGGCCATCCGCGCGTGGGCGGATCCGGCGCCGCGCCGCCGTTGAGGGCAGGCGGAGCGCGCTGCGAGGACGTGCCGGGAAATCGTGGCCGGGTCGGGATACCGGCTCGATTTTCGGCAGGCTGTTCGCCCTACAGCGCCGGTCTGCGGCGGTAATATCGGGCCGCGCGTGAGTGCGTCCAGCGGGGAGTGCTGGGTTCTCGGTCCGTACACGTCTGCCGCGGCAGACAACGAAGGAGTCCAATTCGTGAGCATTCAAGGCAACGCGAACATAGACCTGACCGGCGCCACGTGGCGGAAGGCCGGAGAAGGGCCGGGGAGCGACAGCGTCGAGGTGGCGCTACTGGCGGACGGCCACGTGGGAATGCGCAACGGAAAGGACCCGGACGGGCCGGTGTTGATCTTCACGCCCGGCGAGTGGGCCGCCTTCACCGCAGGTGTGCAAGACGGTGAGTTCGACCGGCCGCGATAAGGCGCGGCGGCTTCCGAAGATCACGGAACGACGCATATTCGGCAACGAAAAGACGTTTGCCTGGTTCCGAGACGGGTAGCCCACTATCTGTGGACCGTGGGCTCAAGAGTTCCCATCCCCGGCACAAGAAATTACTGCCGGATGATTGGGTGGAATGGCTGATCGTCGCGCTGTTGTTCGCAGTGTCGGCGGTCGGAGTCTTCGTCCTCACCCACTCGCTGCTGTCGGCGTTGCTCGTCGGCCTGCTGGTGTGGGTCGTGGCCCTCGGTGTCGTAGCCATGTTGTAAGGGTGCGCCGACCGGCCGGGGATCGCCCCGGCCGGTCCTCCCAGCCGCTAACGGCGAAACAGCTTGTTGCCCAGCCAGACCAAGGGATCGTATTTGCGGTCGGCCACCCGTTCCTTCATCGGGATCAACGCGTTGTCGGTGATCTTGATATGTTCCGGGCACACCTCGGTGCAGCATTTGGTGATGTTGCACAGGCCGAGCCCGTGCTCGTCCTGTGCCAACTCGGTCCGGTCGCCGACGTCCAGCGGATGCATCTCCAACTCGGCGATCCGCATCAGATAGCGCGGCCCCGCGAACGATTTCTTGTTCTCGTCGTGATCACGTACCACGTGGCAGGTGTTCTGGCACAGGAAGCATTCGATGCACTTGCGGAATTCCTGGGAACGCTCCACATCGACCTGCTTCATCCGGTACTCGCCCGGTTTGAGATCGGCGGGCGGCGTGAAAGACTGGATCTCGCGGGCTTTCTCGTAATTGAACGATACGTCCGTCACGAGATCCTTGATCACGGGGAAGGTGCGCATCGGCGTCACCGTGATCACTTCGTCCTCGGTGAAGGTGGACATCCGCGTCATGCACAGCAGGCGCGGCCGCCCGTTCACTTCGGCCGAGCAGGAACCGCACTTGCCTGCTTTACAGTTCCAGCGCACCGCCAGGTCCGGCGCCTGGGTGGCCTGTAGCCGGTGGATGATGTCGAGCACCACCTCGCCCTCGTTCACCAGCACGGTGAAGTCGTGCAGTTCTCCGCCGTCGAGATCGCCGCGCCATACGCGGAATTTGGCGTCGTAACCCATCGTTACGCCTCTCGCTCCGTCGAATGCCCGGCCGCGGCCGGGTGCCCGGCGAGTTCATCCGGGGTGTAGTACTTCTCGAGCTCGCCGAGATCGAAGAGGGCGAGCAGGTCCGATCGCATCGGTTGCTGATCCTTGCGCGTCACGGTGACGCCCGGGATCGGATCGTCGGCCGTGCTCGGATCCACCGCGCAGACCAGCAGTTTGTTGCGCCAATCGGGATCCATCGACGGGTGGTCGTCGCGGGTGTGCCCGCCGCGGCTCTCGGTCCGCAGCAGCGCCGCGTGCGCCACACATTCGCTGACCAGCAGCATGTTCTGCATATCGAGGGCGAGATGCCAGCCGGGATTGAACTGGCGGTGGCCCTCCACGGTCACCTGACGGAACCGGGCGCGCAACTCGGCGAGCTTGTCGATCGCCTCACGCACCTCGTGTTCCTTGCGGATGATGCCGACCAGGTCGTTCATCGTCTGCTGCAGATCGGTGTGCAAGGTGTACGGGTTCTCGCCCTTGCCGTCGGCAGGAGGATCGAACGGAGCGACGGCGGCCTTCGCGGCCTTCGTGACGTCGTCTTCCGAGACCGAGGGCCGCGCGCCGAGCTGCTCCACGTAGGCGGCGGCCCCGAGTCCGGCCCGGCGACCGAATACCAGCAGGTCGGACAGCGAATTCCCGCCCAGGCGATTGGAGCCGTGCATGCCGCCGGAGCACTCGCCCGCGGCGAACAGTCCCGGCACCGTGGCCGCGCCCGTGTCCGGATCGACCTCGACACCGCCCATCACGTAGTGACAGGTCGGCCCCACCTCCATCGGCTCCTTGGTGATGTCGACGTCCGCGAGTTCCTTGAACTGGTGGTGCATCGAGGGAAGCCGCCGCACGATCTCCTCGGCGGGCATCCGGGAGGCGATGTCGAGGAAGACGCCGCCGTGCTCGGTGCCGCGCCCTGCTTTGACCTCTTCGTTGATGGCGCGGGCTACCTCGTCACGCGGCAGCAGATCGGGCGTGCGGCGTGCGGAGTCGTTGTCGCGCAGCCATTGGTCGGCCTCTTCCTCGGTCTCGGCGTACTGCCCTTTGAAGACCGGCGGAATGTAGTCGAACATGAACCGCTTGCCCTCGGTGTTCTTCAGCACCCCGCCGTCGCCGCGCACACCCTCCGTGACCAGGATGCCCTTCACGCTGGGCGGCCAGACCATGCCGGTCGGGTGGAACTGCAGGAACTCCATGTTGATCAACGTCGCGCCCGCGCGCAGCGCCAGCGCGTGCCCGTCACCGGTGTACTCCCAGGAATTCGAGGTCACCTTGTACGACTTGCCGATGCCACCGGTCGCCAGCACCACCGCCGGGCTCTCGAACAGGATGAAGCGGCCGGATTCGCGCCAGTAGCCGAACGCGCCGGAGATGCGGTCGCCGTCCTTGAGCAATTCGGTGATGGTGCATTCGGCGAAGACCTTGATGCGCTTCTCGTAGTCACCGGTCTCGGCGAAATCCTCCTGCTGCAGCGAGACGATCTTCTGCTGCATCGTGCGGATGATCTCCAGGCCGGTCCGGTCACCGACGTGGGCCAGCCGCGGGTAGGTGTGGCCACCGAAGTTGCGCTGGCTGATGCGGCCGTCGGGCGTCCGATCGAACAGCGCGCCGTAGGTCTCCAGTTCCCACACCCGATCGGGCGCTTCCTGGGCATGCAGTTCCGCCATGCGCCAGTTGTTCAGGAACTTGCCGCCGCGCATCGTGTCCCGGAAATGGACCTGCCAATTGTCCTTTTCGTTGGCGTTGCCCATCGAAGCCGCGCAGCCGCCTTCGGCCATCACGGTGTGGGCCTTGCCGAACAGTGATTTGCACACCACCGCGACCGACAGCCCGTGTTCTCTGGCTTCGATGACCGCTCGCAATCCGGCGCCGCCCGCTCCGATCACGACGACGTCGTAGTTGTGCCGTTCCACTTCTGCCATGCAGAAAAACTCCTCGATGAGGCGGTCAGTCGATGAACCGCAGATCCGAAATCGTTTGGCTGGCAACCAACATGACGTAGAAGTCGGTCAGCACGAGCGTGCCGAGAGTGGTCCAGGCCAGCGCCATGTGCCGGGTGTTCAACTTGGAGACCTGCGTCCAGAACCAGTAGCGCACCGGATGGCCGGAGAAGTGCTTGAGCCGTCCGCCCGCGATATGCCTGCACGAGTGGCACGACAGCGTGTACGCCCACAGCAGGATCACGTTGACCAGCAGCACGATATTGCCGAGGCCGAAACCGAAGCCGCCGGATTTGCCGTGGAACGCGACGATGGCGTCGTAGGTATTGATCACCGAAACGATCAGGGCCACATAGAAGAAGTAGCGGTGCGCGTTCTGGATGATCAGCGGCAGCTTGGTCTCGCCGGTGTACTTGGCGTGCGGCTCGGCCACAGCGCAGGCGGGCGGTGAGAACCACACCGACCGGTAGTAGGCCTTGCGGTAGTAGTAGCAGGTCAGGCGGAAGCCGAGCAGGAAGGGCAGCACCACGAAGCCCAGCGGCAACAACACCGGCAGTTCGCCGAACGGGGTGCCGAAATGGCTGGAGCCCTCGACGCAGGAAGTGCTCAGGCACGGTGAGTAGAACGGGGTCAGATAGTGGTAGTCGGGAACCCAATACGCCGTGCGCACATACGATCTGACCGTCGCGTAGATGACGAACGCGGCGAGTCCGAGCACCGTGACGAGTGGGGGGATCCACCATCGGTCGGTGCGCAATGTGCGTTCCGAGATCCGGGCCCTTGTTCTGCTGAAAACGCCGGTGCCCGCTTCCGGGGCGGCGGTCGGTGCGGCACTCACAGGTGGATGCCTCGCTGATCTTGTGTGCGGGTGGTCATCGTTACCTCCGCAATCGAATGTGATGCTGAGCACCATACGACACGTGCGCTATGGATCGAGCGGGGTCTCGACAAACCAAGCCCGCCGTCAACCGTATGATTTGCGCCACATCCTGCGTGCCGCTTGATTGCTTACGCCGCGTAGCGGGCTAACCGGACTTTTCGAACTCGACTCGCGTGAAACAAGATTCGGGCGAGGCGGTCGCCGATACCGGATGGGGTGATCGCGCCGGGCGCTTCGAACTCGCGACAACGATGCGGGCGGCTGTGGTAGCGGGTCCGATCGAGGAACTTGCCCTCACCGATTTGCGACCCAGAAGGCGGTGCGGGCGTGATTCCAGTGCCTGCGGCCCCGGGCGTCGCGCCCGCGGTCTCGATTGCCGTCGAACCGGCCCGGCATAAATTTGCCGGTCGAACCGGCGTCGCACCTTGGTTACCCGTCGAACCGGCGTCGCCCTTGATTGCCCCGTCGAAGCGTGGTTGCGCTGGGTGGCTGGTTGAAGCGTGGTTGCGCTGGGTGGCCGGTTGAACCGGCGTCGCGCTGGGTGGCCGGTTGAACCGGCGTCGCAATTGTGGAGGGTCGAACCGGCGTCGCCCTTGATGGCCCCATCCAACCGGCTTGGCACTCGTGGCCCGGATCTGCGCAGGCTTTGCGGCGGAAGTGCCGCTTCGGCGACCGGTATGACATCGACCCCGGGATCGACGTGAGCGGCGATGGTGAGTCGAGCGGTCACGGAACACACGCCGGTCGAGCCGGTGCCGACGACGGCGGTCGATCGCGCTCGAGAGCGGCGCGGCCCCGCAACGTGCCGACGTTGTGCCGAGCTATGGCGCACGCAGACGCCGCGCACCGAGGGCTTTGGCGCGTTCGGCCACGATCTCCGCCCTGGTCGAACGCGGCCCCGCTGACACGCGGGCCCGGCCGCCGCCCGGCCTCAACGCACCGTGATGGGCGGCTTCGCGCCGCCCAGCACGGATTACTTCGTCCGCGGCCGGGAGTGGAAGCCGAGCCCCTCGTCCTGCGCGCCCATCCAGGCGGCTTCGTCGGACTTGCTGTCCGGCACGTAGATGACGTCCTGCGCGCTGCGCCGCACCTCCGGCGGCGGTGACTTCTCGAACTCGTCGGCGTCGATGACGAGCCGCTCGAGGTCGTTCTCCAGCCTGCGTACCGTGCTGGCGTCGCCGTACTGGTTGCGCAGTACGCCGATGGATTGCCGGAGCTGGCCAACCGCGTAGCGTAGTTCCGCAAGTTCGCTGCGTGTCATCGAGACCTCCTGAAATTCCTGGCGGATCTGCGAACTCGATGCCGTGGTGCACGGTTGCCCCTTTGCCTTGGACCGCGCGACATCAAGTTGTGTGACCCACCGCACAACGTGATCTACAACACAGTACAGAAAGATTTTGTTCCTGGCTCGTGCCGGGCCGAAATCAGATGATTGCCCCTCGGTTGCCGAAGGTCAGCCGGCGGCGGCGTACCCGGTGGCCGAGCATGCCGCGGCGAAGGCTCGTTCCACCAGTCCGGCGATGGACAGCGCGACTTCTTCGGCCCGTTCGAGCATCACACTGTGGCCGGCGCCCTCCAGGCGGACCAGCTCGGCGCCGGCCAGTTGAGAGGCCAGTGCCACCGAGTGCGCGAACGGGAAGATGATGTCCGCAGACCCTGCCAGCACCAGCGCGGGGATGACGCCGAGGTGGTGCAGGGTCGCCGTCTCGTCGAAGGTGATCAGCGAGTGCAGGAACCCGGCCATGGTCAGCAGCGGCGTTTCGTTCAGCATCGCGGTGGCCAGCGCGGTCATGCGCGGACTCGCCTTCTTGGTGCCGAATTCCGCCTCGCGCAGGATCGGCGTGCACAGGCGACGAGTCAGGCGCCTGGACGCCCGCATCACGCGTGGGGCGCGGGTGACGGCCACTTGCAGCGAGTTCACCGCCCGCCGGTTCAAAAGGCGCGCCAGCCCGACCTCGGTGATTCCGGCGGCCGCGGCCGCGAGCAGCCCGACGCCGGTGATCCGCGTGCCGATGGCCTCGGGATGAAGGCGGGCGTAGGCGAGTACCACCATGGCGCCCATGGAATGGCCGACCAGGATCACCGGCCCCGTCGGCGCGGCCGCGCGCAGCACGGCGTCCAGGTCGTGACCGAGTTGCTCGATGGTGTAGGTCGACGGGTGCGCCGCCCCGGATTCGCCGTGGCCGCGGTGGTCGTAGAACACCATCCTGGTGTCGCTCCCCCACCGCCGCAGCAGCAGATCGCGCAGGTAGGACCAGGATTCGGTGCGCAAGCAGTGGCCGTGGACGAAGACCACGGTGGCGGTGGCGTCGTCGGCGCCGAAGACGCGGACCGCGAGGGGAATGCCGTCATCGGCCGACACCGTGACGCGGTGGCCGTCGTGATCGACGGCGCGGCGGGCGATGCTCGTGGACATGGCACTCTCCTGTGAGCGAGGCGCATGATCGGCGCTCCTGCCCAGTTGTCGGACTGGATTTCCGCGCCGTTAGCGGCACACGCCTGCCGTTACGCACACGTTGCGCAATTGAGGCTGCCGGTCGATCGGGCAGTCGTCAGGGGGGTCCACAGGAAAATCTACGAATGAATAGCTCAGAAACTAGATTCCTTTAGATTGCGCTGCGCAACTTCAGGCTTCCGCGCGAGCGGCAAGGAGAATCTGCGTATTTCTAGGAGAAATCCGAGACTTGCGAATAATCCGCGAGCGGCCGCCCGCCGCGGCCCACGTCGGGCGGCCGCGACGGGCGGGCGGTGATCAGGACCCCGCGCGGGGGCGCGTAGACGGCAGGAACGGGCGCAGGAGGTTTTCCTCCGTCGACGGACCCATCTGCCACTCCGCGATCCACGGCCCGGTTCCCTCGCTCGGGTCGAGCACGCCCTCCTCCAGCCACTCGTAGCGGCCGTCGAGCACGCCGCGGGTGAGGGTGCGGTCGTCATCGTCGGTGTTCTCCCACAGCGAGTCGAACAATCTGCGCACGCGCACGCGAGACTGCCTGCAGAAGGCGTCCGCCAATTCTTCGGCCGCCTTGCTCTCCGGCGCGTCGGCGGCGCGCAGTGCCTCGGCCCGTACGCAGGCCGCCGACATGGCGAACAGCTCGGCGCCGATGTCGACGATCCGGCCGAGGAAGTTCTGCCGATATTCCAGGCCTGCCTGCCAGCGGCCCATCGCGTACATCAGCGACCTCGCCTGCTTGCGCGCACTGCGCTCGACGAACCGCAGGTGCCGGGCCAGTACGCCGAATTCGGTGTACGCCGCGGGCACCGTCCCCGCTCCGACCGCCAGCTGCGGGAACCACTTGGCGTAGAAGCCCGTCGCTCCGACCGCCGCCTTCGCCTTGTCCTTGAGCTCGGCCTTGCGGTCGACCAGCGCGCCCGCGGCGGCCATGTGCGCGTCGGCCATCTCCCTCGCGATCAGCAGCCGCATGATCTCGCTGGAGCCCTCGAAGATGCGGTTGATCCGCAGATCGCGCACCAATTGCTCGGCCGGAACGGCCCGCTCGCCCCGCGCGGCGAGCGAAGCCGCCGTCTCGTAGCCGCGTCCGCCGCGGATCTGCACCAGTTCGTCGGCGATCTGACAGCTCATCTCGCTGGCCCACAGCTTGGCCAGCGCGGCCTCGATCCGGATGTCGTTGCGGCCCTCGTCGGACATGGTCGCCGACAGATCCAGCGCCGCCTCCAGTGCGAACGTGGTGGCCGCGATGAAGGCGATCTTCTGCCCCACGGCCGCGTGCTCGCCGACCGGCCTGCCCCACTGCACGCGCTGCGTGCTCCACTCGCGCGCGATCTTCAACGACCACTTGGCGGCGGCGGTGCACAGGGCGGGGATGGCGAGCCTGCCCGCGTTCAGCGTGGTGAGCGCGATCTTCAGGCCGTCGCCCTCCCGGCCGATCAGGTTGCGCTTGGGTACCCGGACGTCGTGCATCCGGGTCAAGCCGTTCTCGATGCCGCGCAAGCCCATGAAGGAGTTGCGCCGCTCCACGGTGATGCCCGGTGAATCCGCCTCGACCACGAAGGCCGAGATGCCGCCGCGATGCCCCTCGCTCTTGGGCACCCGGGCCATCACCACCAGCAGTTCGGCGACCACGCCGTTGGTGGTCCACAGCTTCACGCCGTTGAGCACGTAGGCCTCGCCGTCTTCGGTCGGCGTCGCGGTGCTGGCCATCCTGGCCGGGTCGGAGCCGACATCGGGCTCGGTGAGCAGGAACGCGCTGACCGCACCGGCCGCGCAACGGGGCAGGAATTCGGCCTTCTGCTCGTCGGTGCCCGCCAGCTTGAGCGGCTCGGGCACACCGATGGACTGGTGCGCCGAGAGCAGGACGCCGAGACTCGGGTGCGTCGAGCCGACCAGCATCAGCGCGCGGTTGTAGCCGAGTTGGGAAAGACCCTGGCCGCCATACGATTGCGGGATCTTCAGGCCGAAGCAGCCGAGCTCGGCCAGGCCCTTGACGTACTCGTCCGGGATCCGGCTCTCCGCTTCGATCACCGATCCGTCGATGGACTCGCACAGCGTGCGCAGCCGGGACAGGAACGCCTCCGTGCGCTCGGCCTCCTCGGGGCCGGGCTGCGGATACGGGTGGATCAGGTCGAGCCGGAACCGTCCCAAGAACATCTCCTTGGCGAACGACGGCTTGGCCCAGCTCGTTTCGCGGGACTCCTCGACCAGTGCGCGGGCCTGTTCTTCGGTGGCGTCGACTTTCGCGGCTGTCGCCATGATGTCCTCCCTCGGACGTGATCAGGATCACATCCGAGTGTAGGAGGGTTTGTTACCCATCGGTAGGGCTGCTGGCCGAGATAAATCTACGAATATCTATTGATCTTGGAAGAGATGGCCATAGTCGGCAATGCATCGCCGGGCGACGCTCAGACCGAGCGTAGATACCGGCCGAAGTGCGGCACCGTGAAGCCGATCGTGCCGCGTTCGGCGGAGTAGATCAGCCCTTTCTTGATCAGGCCGTCGCGGGCGGGGGAAAGGGAAGCCGGTTTGCGGCCGAGTTCGTTGGCCACCGCCGCGGTCGCCACCGGGCCGTCGTCGCCGGCCAGGTCGGCCATGGCGCGCATGTATTCGCGTTCGGCGGGTGTAGCCCGCTCGTAACGGGACCCGAAGAACCCGACCGCCAGCTCCTCCTCGGCGGCGGGTGAGGCCACCTCGACGTCCTCGGCCGTGATCGGACTCTCGGGCGCCTGATCCCAGGCGGCCTTCCCGTAGGCCTGCACGAAATACGGGTAGCCATCGGCCTTGCGGTACAGCGCGTCCAGCGCCTCGTCGGTGAACTTCACGTCTTCGCGCTGGGCGGGCGCGATCAGCGCTTGGTCGGCGGACTCCCGGTCCAAGCGGTCGATGCGGTGGTAGCTGAACAGTCGCTCTGAGTAGCTCTTCGAGGCGGAGAGCACCGCGGGCAAGTGCGGGAGGCCCGCGCCGACCACGATCAGCGGCGCGGCGTCCTGGCTCAGTTCGTGGCACGCGCCGCAGATCGCGGAGACGTCCGCGGGCCCCAGATCCTGCATCTCGTCGATGAAGATCGCGATGCCGACGCCGATGTCGCCGGCCAGCGCCGCCGCCTCGACCAGCAGTTCCACCAGATCGATCTCGATGTCGCCGGAATCGGCCCGACCGCTGACCGCGGGCACGTCGATGCCGGGTTGCCAGCGTTCCCGCATGCCCTTGTCCGCGGTGGCCCGCAACGCGAAAGCCTTGAGGATGCCGAGGAAGTCGTCCACCCGCTCCGGATTCCGGTGCGACGTGGCGATCGCTCGCGCCGCCATGTGCAGCGCCGAGGACAGCGGGCGGCGCAGGTCCTGGTCCGGCCGCGCCTCGATCTTGCCGGTGCCCCAGCCCCGGGATATCGCCGCGGAGCGAAGTTGGTTGAGCAGCACCGTCTTTCCGACCCCTCGTAAGCCGGTGAGCATCACACTGCGTTCCGGGCGGCCGCGCGCGACGCGTTCGAGCACGATGTCGAAAGCAGTGAGTTGCTTGTCGCGCCCGGCTAATTCGGGTGGGCGCTGTCCCGCTCCGGGGGCATACGGATTCCGCACGGGGTCCATGCCCTGACACCGTAGCGCGTTTCGTCCGGATAATCTGGGCGCGTCTACGGCGTGTCCTAGAGAGCCCTAGCGGTCCGTATTGCACTATTGCTCTCGCCGCCGGTTCTCTAGGCTGGTGGCGGTTCGCCAGAATGGTCGCGCGGTATCGACGCGCGGGAACGGAGGGGGCATGTCCGACGAACCGAACCCGCCCGGCCTCGCCGAAGTGGTCGGGTCCTGGAATGTCCCGGCGGGCGCCACGGTGGCCCAGCGCATCCGGTCCAACATCCTCGTCGCGATCGAACGCGGCTACGACGATCCCCAACTGGTCGCCGATCTCGCGGTCGGGCCGCTGGTCATGGCGCTCGGCGGGCTCGAGGTCGAACTGGCCGAGGCGCGCCGCAGGATCGACGAACTCGAGCGCACGGTGCACGGCTCGCGGTCCTGACCCCGGTGCCCGTACGGGAGCGAAGTCGTCCTTTCGGTGACCCGGCCCCGCCGACCGAGATCCGGTCGTGACCCGAGTCCCGATGGCCGTTTTCCGCCTACGGTGTCGCGGCCCCGGTGGTGATGGAAAAGTCGCAGCTCTGTGCGCTGGACAACATCGCGTCCGCACCGTAATCTTCTCGTGACTTAGTGGAACAAGTCGCTTCGTAAGTGAAACGGCGCCACTAGTTACCGCCTTAACGGCTGTCGGGGCCAACTGGTCTCGGCTGTCGTGCCGGGGACCCACAGGTTCGTCTGGGGTGAATCCTTGCGGCCATTTTCGGTTGCGAGGTAGGGCCGCTCTCCCGGTCCGAACCCGTCAGCTAACCCGGTCGGCGGGAGAGCAGCAAGATCGGAGACGTAGCTCGGTGGGTAAACACAGCTTGCAACGGGATTCTCGGGTTCCGAATTCCGTCAAGGGTGCGATTGTCATGGGTGCGGTGGCCGCGACCGGCGCCATGCCCGCGATTCCGGCCATGGCCGCGACCATCAACGTTCCCGGTGTCGGCAATTTCGACGTTCCGCAAGAATGGGAACAGCCGGTCCAGCAGCTCAATCAGCAGATCCAGCAGGCGCTCGCGGCTGCCCCGGCAGCTCCCCAGGCGCAGCAGCAGGTCGCTCCGCAGGCTCCCAATTTCGCGCCGATGCTGCCGGGCCTGTTCGGCCAGCAGCAGAACTCCCCGGGCGATATCGCCCTCGACGCCGCCAAGACCAAGGTCGGCGCTCAGTACTCCTGGGGCGCCGCGGGTCCCCGGGCCTTCGACTGCTCCGGCCTCGTCCAGTGGGCGTTCCGCCAGGCGGGCGTCGAACTGCCCCGCACCAGCTTCGAGCAGTCGCACGTCGGCGCTCCGGTCGCCTACCACGACCTGCAGCCGGGCGACATCGTCATCACCAACGGCGGCGGTCACGTCGGCATCTACGCGGGCGACAACAAGCTGCTGAACGCGGTGCAGTCGGGTACGCCGGTGTCCTACACACCGCTGCGCCCCGACATGGTGGTCACCGCACGCCGTATCGTCTGACGAGTGGCCCGCGCCGAATCCGGCATCCAGAGCACTGCGACCCAGGCCCGGGTCGACTCGTGGACCTGGGCGGTGCGCCTGTTCAAAACCAGATCCGCTGCCGCGGAGGCATGTCGCGGTGGGCACGTCCGGGTGAACGGCGCGACGGCCAAGCCCGCCCAACCCGTACGCCCCGGTGACGAGGTCCGCATCCGGGCCGGCGGTATCGAACGCATCGTCATCGTGGAGCGGATCGTCACCAAGCGTGTCGGCGCTCCGATCGCCGCGCAGTGCTTGATCGATCGCAGTCCGCCTCCTCCTCCGCGCGAGATCGTGGCGAGCCTGCCCCGTCGCGACCGCGGCGCTGGGCGGCCCACGAAGCGTGAGCGGCGCGAGACCGATCGCCTCATGGGCCGAGCCGATTCCTGAACGAGCGCGTCCTTGTCAGGGCCGTTCGCTTCGCGGAGATTCGTCGGCTTCAGATCATGGCGACCGGCTGCAGCCGGCCCGCGAGGTAGCGGGCCCTGCACTCGCCGCGGCGGAGCTTGCCGCTGCTGGTCTTGGGAATCCGTCCCGGCTCCACGAGCAGCACCGCACCGGGCATCACCTCGTGGATGGACGCGACCGCGGTGCGGATGCGCCGGGCCAGGGCGAACAGTTCGATGGTCTCGCAGCCGCCGAGCGTGACGAGTTCGGCGACCACGACCAGGTCTTCGCGAAGCCCGTCGTCGTGCCCGAACGCCGTCACGTGGCCCGGCCGGACCTCCGGGGCGCATGCCTGCACCGTCGCCTCGATATCGGCGGGATAGTGATTTCGCCCGTCGACCACGATGACGTCTTTGCGGCGGCCCGCGATGTAGAGCTGCCCCTCGTGCTGGAATCCGAGGTCGCCGGTGCGCAGCCAGCGGGCGGCGCTGCCCGGCACGGTGGCGCCGAAGGTCTCCTCGGTGGCATCCGGCCTGCCGAAATACCCGTCGCACACATTGTCTCCGGCTACCCAGATCTCGCCGACGCGCCCGGCGGGCAGCACGGTCCCGGCCACCGGATCGACGATTCGCAGCTCCTGCCCGACGGGTGCGCCGCACCCGACCAGCGGTACGCCGTCCCGGTATCCCGGCGCTGCCTCGGGTAGCGCGACCACGCGTCCTTCGGCCAGCGCGGCACGGTCGAAGTGCTGCCACACGGGGTCCTCGCGCTGGTCGCAGACGGTGACCGTGAGGGTGGCTTCGGCCAACCCGAAGCCGGGGGTATGCGCGTGATGACGGAAGCCGTATGGGCCGAAGGTCTCGGTGAATTCGGTGAGCGCGTCGGCGCGGACCGGTTCCGATCCGTTGAGCACGAGGTCGAGCCCGGACAGATCCAGCCCGGCCCGCTCGGCGGGGGTAGTGCCCGAGACCGCGAGCTTCAGGCCGAAATTGGGGCACCCCGTGGTACCGGCGCGGTAGTCGGAGATCGCGCGCAGCCAGCGGACGGGGCGCTTCACGAACTCCGCGGGCGCGAGCGTGATGCCGTGCACGCCCAGGAACAGCGGCAGCGAAAGGCCGAGAATCAACCCCATGTCGTGGAAGAACGGCAGCCAGGACACGACGGGCCGATCGTGCGCGACCGACACGGCATGCCCGAGCTGCGTCAACGCCGTGGCGAGGTTCTCGTGGGTGACCCGGACACCGGCGGGAGACTTGGTCGAGCCGGAGGTGTACTGCAAGTAGGCGAGTTCGTCGCCCACCGGGTCGATGACGGGCGCGGCCGCGAAGTCCACCGCGGGCGAACCCGTGATCGAAGCGGTTGGACACATGCCCGGCGTACTGGATGGTGCCTGCGATGATTCCGCCTGCGGCGAGACCGCATCCGCCGTTGCGAGCACCGGATAGGTGCTCGACCGAATCTGATCGGCCGACCTCCACTCCGCTACCGAGAGGGTCGCGGGCAAGGTGAGTATCCGGCCCAGCGCGGGACCGAGGATCGGCGCGGTGATCTCGTCCGGCGCAGAGAGCAGGCTGAGCGTGGGCCGGGCGTCGGCCAGGACGGCATGCAGACGGTCGCGGTTGCGCGCGCCCGTGGCCGGGAACAGCGGCACCGCGACTCGATTGCTGTACAGGCAGGCGAGGAACGCCACCGCGTAGTCGATGCCGTGGGCGCAGAGAAGGGCCACTCGGTCGCCGGGCGCGCTCTCCTGCCGTAGTCGTGCGGCCAGCGCGCCCGCCGCCGCGTGCAGACGGGCGTAGGTCAGCGTGACGGGCACCCGTTCCTGAACGCGGAAGCGCAGTTCGGTGAAGGCGGGCTCGTCCGGCCGGGTGGCTGCCCATGCGGCCATCGACGTCGCGAGGCCGTTGCCCGCCGGGGGCGCGTCGCTGCTCACGAGGCGTCTCCGGTATCCGTGGCGACCCGCTCGAGCAGGGCCGCGCCGAGGGCGGTGATGGTGGGGTGCTTGAACAACTCCGCGGTGGCGATCCGGACGCGCAGCCGCGATTCCAGATTCCGTCGCATCTCGATCGCGAGCAGCGAGCTGAGCCCCAGCTCGTTGAAGTCGGCGGCGGGGTCGATGTGCTCGGCGGGCAGATCGAGCGTGCTCGCCAGTACCCTGCGGATGATCGTGGTGAGCGGTTCGGTCGGCTCCGGCGGCGCGGGCGTGGGCTCGGTCGCGGTGTGCCGGGTGGAAGCGGCGCTCGAATCCGGCGTAGGCGCCAGCAGATTCGCCAAGCGCACCGCGACCGGGGACGTGTCGGTCGTCGGGGTGTACTCCAGGGCGAGCAGGTACGGGCCGTCGTAGCGCAGGGCCTGGGACAGTACGGCGCTTCCGCGCCGCAGGTCGAACGCCTCGATGCCCGCGCGCCGCAGATGGGCCGCTCCGCCTGCGGCCGCGGCGAGGCCGGAATCCCACAGCCCCCAGCCGACGCTCAGAATCCGCCTGCCCGGATCACGCTGCGCCAAGGCGTCCATCGCCGCGTTGGCGGCGGCGTAGGCGGCCTGCCCCGGCGCCCCGAGCGCACCGGTGGCCGAGGAGAACAAGAGGACGAAATCCGTTGCGTCGGGCGCGGTGAGTTCGATCAGATTGCCCGCCGCGGTGGATTTGGGCAGGAACGTCCTGGTCACCTGGCCGGTGGTGACCGCGTCGAATCCGGCGTCCTCCAGCACGCCCGCCGCGTGCACGACGCCGCGAATCGCGGAGTCGGAGGCCCGGATATCGCTGAGCGCGTTGGCCAGGTCGTCGCGGTCGGCGGCGTCGCAGCGCACCACGACGATGCGGTCCTCCAAGCCGTCGAGCAGCGCCGGCACCGGGCGGGGCGCACGGGTCAGCACCACCACGTCGCGCGCGCCTCCGTCGAGCAACCAGCGCACGGCGACCGAACCGAGCGTGCCGAGCCCGCCGGTGACGACGTAGGTTCCGTTCGCGTCGATGCCGGCGACCGGCAGGGCGCGCGCTCGCGCGGGCGCGAAGCGCCGCACCGCGACCTCGCCCGCCGACAGGCGCAGCTCGCCGGGAATCGCGCTGTCGGTAGCCGTCGCCAGACGGGTGAGCGGCGGCAAGTTCCTGAGGTCGGGGTCGGTCCAGATCAGCCGTACCGTCCGGCCCGTCTCGAGCTGGAGCGAGCGAACCAGCCCGGCGATCGCGGCGGGGACTATCGAGATCGGCGAGCCGGGCTCGTCGGGCCGCGAGAGTGAGCGCGCCGCCTCCGGCAGCGGCAGTACGACCGTCACGGACGCGGTGGCGGCGTGGGCGCAAACCAGTTGCAGCAGTTCGAGGACTCGACTCGTCGCCGCGGCGGCGTTCTGGTCGTCGCTCCCGCCGGAGTCCGCGGGCCAGACGGCCACTACGGAGTGGCCGCCGCCGCGCCCGGTGAGGACCGCGGCGACGAGCGGGCTCGCGTCGTCCGGTTCGCGTGCGATCCGCTCGGTCGGCAGTTCGGCGTCCAGCGCGCGGGCGAGCCGTACCGCGAGATCCGAAGCACCCACCACCACCGCGCGCCGCACGAGGTTCTCGGCCGCGTCACCGATCCCGAGCGAGCCGGGATCGCGAGCTTGCCAAACCTCGTGACGGAAGGGCACGGCCTGTGTGTCGTCGGCACGTACCGTGCGAAGCGCGCCGAGCTCCTCCTCCGCGCCGGGGTCGGCGTAACGGATGTGCACACCCGAGAAGGCGAGACAGGGCACGCCGTGCTGGTCGGTCGCGATGACGTCCCCGACCAGTCCGGTGTCGCCGCGCTCCCGCACCAGCGCGTGCACTTCGAGCACGTGCCGATTCGGCTCGTGCGACAGCCAGGCCGAGTCGATGCCGATCGGCAGTGGAATCGACGCGGTGGGCAACTCGTCGAACACCGCCGCGGCGAGCACGTGCAGGCAGCCGTCCAGCGTTGCGGTGCGATGCAATTCAGCGGCGTCGAACAGGCCGAGCGCTCGTCCGGTACCCGCCGCGATACCGCGCAGCGTGCGAAACCGGGGACCGTACTCCAGCCGCCTGCGGCGCAATTCCTGGTAGAAAGCGCCGGTGGTGATGACGCGCATGTGGTGCCGGGCGGCCCGGTTTGCATCGACCACCCGCATCCATGCGACGATATCCGCGGGTGTGGGGTCACCGGTGGGCCGGGCCGAAGCCAGCGTCCCGGTGCCCGTGACCTCCGCCCGTACGCTCTCCTCCGCTCCCGGCCCGCGGTAGACGACCTCGGCCAGCACGGCCGGATCGGTTCGCTCGTGCACGGCGAAGTCGGCCAGGGCGGCCGTCCCGGCGGTGTCCCGGGCGAGTCGCAGCAGCCTGCGCAGCCAGAAGGCGGCGGGGACGATGCCCTCGCCCTGCACCACGTGATGAGCGAGATCTTCGGCGGTGAACGCGGATTCGGGGACGTGCGCGCTCGCGCGCTCGGCCACCAGCAGCGGGAACTTCCGCTTGCGCCACTGCCGCGGTGCGAGCGGGCCGAATGGACCGAGCGCGGACCAATCGACCGGCCGCCCCTCCAGGTACAGCCGCGCCAAGCCGGTGAGGAAGCCGCTCGCCTCGTCATCGCGCAGCGCCACGGCATGCGCGCCGTCGCGGAAGTCCGGATACTCCCGCACCGCCGCGAGCAGCAACGGATGCGGGCCGATCTCGACCACGGTCGAGATGCCGTCGCCCGCCGCGCGTTCCAAGGCCGCCGCCAATTCCACCGTGCCCGCCGCGTTCTCGGACCAGTAGTCGCGGTCCATCGCCGCCGTGGTGAGTTTCATGCCGCGCCGCGCCGTCGAGTACACCGGTACGCGCGGTGTCCGGGCGGTGAGCTCGGTCAACGCCGCGACGAAAGGCGCGAGCACGGTAACGACCTGCGGGCTGTGCGCGGCGAAGTCGACCGCGAGCTTACGCGCGAACATGTTGCGGCGCGTAGCCCGCCGCACGAGAGTGTCGACATAACGTGGCGTGCCGGACACCACAACCGATCTCGGGCCGTTGACTGCCGCGATGGCCACCTCCGCTCGCATCGGCTCCACGAGTTTGGCCGCCTCGTCCGGGTGCGCCTCCAGGACCGCCATCGCGCCGTGCCCGTCCAGATGCGCCAGGGTCGCGCTGCGCAGCACCACCACGCGCGCCGCGTCCGCGACCGACAGCGCACCGCTCACCGCCGCCGCCGCGATCTCACCCAGGCTGTGCCCCGCCACCGCGTCGGGCCGAACTCCCCACGCCGCCAGCAGCTTCACCAGCGCCATCTGGAACACGAACAACGCGGGCTGCACGAGATCCGTGGCTTGCGTCTCGCCCGAGGGGGCGAAACCGTAGCGCGGTGTCCATACTCGCGGCCCGCCCGCCGCCACGATCGCGTCGGTCGTCTCGGCGAGCGCGGCGGCGAAGACCGGATACCGCGCCGCCAGCGCGCGGCCCATCTTCGGATGCTGGCCGCCTTGCCCGGAGAACAGGAACAACAGCCCGCCCCGGCGGCGGTTCGCCACGGGGCCGAGCGCCGCGCCCGCGTCGCCGCCTCCGAAAGCGCGCAGCCGGTGCACCGCGTCGGCGTGATCGTGCGCGAGGACCGCTGCCCGGGCCTGCTCGGGAAGCGATCGCGCCGCCGCCGAGGCGAACTCGGGCAGCGGCGGCCGCGCCTCGTCCAGTTCGACGGCCAGCCGCTGTGCGCGTTCGCGCAGTTCCTCGTCGTCGCGTGCGGTGAGCGTCAGCAGAAACGGGAAGTGCTCAGCACGGTCGGACCGGGCCTGGTCGACGCCGCGGAGCACGATGTGCGCGATCGTGCCGCCGAATCCGAACGAGCTGACGCCCGCCACGCGCTCCGCGGCGGCCACCCGGCTCCAGTCCACCGGCTCGGTCGGCACACGCAGGCCGCGCTCGGCCAAGTGCAGCAGTGGGTGTTCGGTGTGGACGTTGATCGTCGG
This sequence comes from Nocardia sp. NPDC005745, assembly GCF_040630775.1. Taxonomy (NCBI): domain Bacteria; kingdom Bacillati; phylum Actinomycetota; class Actinomycetes; order Mycobacteriales; family Nocardiaceae; genus Nocardia; species Nocardia sp. NPDC005745. Next base: position 145,126 of record NZ_JBEXYF010000015.1, on the reverse strand, counting down.
GGCGATCATCCCGTGGTGGATGGACAGCGCGGTCTTCACCATCCCGGTGACTCCGGCGGCGGCCTCCAGATGCCCGATGTTCGACTTCACCGAGCCGATCCAGATCGGATCACCCGCACTGTCGCCGAGCGCGGCGGCGAGCGCGCCGACTTCCACCGCGTCGCCCAACGGAGTACCGGTGCCGTGACATTCGATGTAGCCCGTGCGGCTCGGCGCGCTCCCGGCCCGCGACCAGGCGGTACGCAACGTCTCCTGCTGCGCGCGGCCGTTCGGCGCGTATAGACCGTTCGAGCGTCCGTCCGACCCGACAGCGCTTCCGACGATCTCCGCGTAGACCCGGTTGCCCTCGCGTACCGCGTCCGTACTGCGTTGCAGCACCACCACGGCGCAGCCGTCGCCGCGGGTGTAGCCGTCGGCGGTGACGTCGAACGGCGCCGATCGCCCGCCGGGCGACAGGAACCCGCCCTCGGCGAGGTAGTTCGAGGTGTGCTCCAGCAAGACGAGATTGACGCCGCCCACGATGGCGAACGGGACCGTGCCGTCGGCGAGCAGCCGGACGGCGAAGTCCACCGCGGCGAGCGAGGACGAGCAGGCGCTGTCGAGCACCAGGCTCGGCCCGCGCAGATCGAGCACGTACGAAAGCCGGTTGGCGATGATGCTTAGCGCGGACCCGGTCACCGCGTAGGGCGCGTCGTGGCCCGCGCGGCCGAGTACCGCGATGCCGTGGTCGTACCCCGAAGCGCCGAAGACGACGGCTGCCCCGGAACCCCGTACGCGATAGCCGATCCCGGCGTCGTCGAGCGCCTCGACCGCGACCTCCAGCGCGAGCCGCTGCTGCGGGTCCATGAGCGCGGCCTCGCGGTCGGAGATGGCGAACCAGTCGTTGTCGAAGGACTCGACGTCATCGAGGTACCCGCCGTGGCGGGAGCCGAGGCGCCCGGCGGGCGGGGCGGACGTGGCGTCCCGGCCCTCGATCAGCAGCTGCCAGAACTCGGCGGCGCTCGCCGCTCCGGGCAGTCGGCAGCCGATGCCGATGACGGAGACGGGGGGATGCGAGCAGGCGGGGTCGGTGGGCGCGCCGCTCATCGCATCGCGAGATACTCGACAAGCTGTTCGATGTCCGGATGGTCGTAGATCGCGGTCAGCGGAACCTCGACTCCCATGGCGTCTTCGAGATGGGCGGTCAGCCTCGCGAGTTGACTGGAACCGAGGCCGAGATCGGTGAAGGGCGAACTGGTCGACACCGCGGCGGCGTCGACGCCTAATAGATCCGCGACAGCCAGGACGGCGGCGCACGTGAGCGCGGTGCGCCGGCTATAGCCGAGCGAACCCTCGTTCTCCTGTGCGCCACTGTGCCCGTCCGGAAGACTGGGCCGCATCGCGTCCTCCCTCCCCGTCTCCCCGGCTGCTGTTACCCACTCGAGATCGGTACCCCCGCGATTATGCCGGAGAAATCGTCCTGAGCAAGGTCGCATATCCGCTGCCAGCCCGGCGCTTTCGCGAACCGGCGGTGATCGCATACCGTGGCACCGTGACCGAACCGGACAGCGGTGCCGCCACCCGCGCCGAGCGCACGCCGACTCTGCCCGTCCTGCTGCGCTGCTGCGCCGCGCTGGCGGCCACACCGGGCCGGTTGTTGCGGCCGCGCCGCCCCGACACCACCCTGCTGGCGAACCTCGAGGTGCTGCCGCCGCCCCCCGCGAGCGCCACGGTCGAGCTGACCGTGCTGACCCAGGCCACCATGTCCGCGCCGACCACCATCGTGGCCGAGGGCGTGCGCAGCCTACGGGAGATGCGGCTGTCGATGGCGGCGTTCCTGGTCGAGCATCCGAAGGCGCGTTTCCTGGTCGATCCGGCCCTGTGCGCGGGCGTGCACGAACGCGTGCTGCCCGAACTTCCCTTCCCGGTTCCGTTGCTCGTCGCGCCGGACAAGCCGGTGCTCGGTCTGGCCGACGCGCTCGCCGCGCACGACGTGGCGGGCGAGGACATCGATTTCGTGGTGCCGACCCACCTGCACTGGGACCATGTCTCGGGCCTGCTCGAGCTGCCCGCATCGGTCGAGATCCGGTTGCCGGGAGCCGAGTACGACTGGGCGATGGGCGGCCCGCACGCGCCTGCCGGTGTGGCGCGCGGCCCGCTGCGTGGACGCGGCTTCGACCGCTTCGACCTCGACGGCCCGCCGGTGCTGTCCTTCCCGCGCAGCAAGGACCTGTTCGGCGACGGTTCGGTGCTGTTGGTCGATCTCGCGGGCCACACGCCGGGCAGCATCGGTGTGCTGCTGGCGGTGGACGACGGCAGCCGGGTGCTGCTCGCGGGCGACGCCGTCTGGAGCAAGCTGCAGGTCGATCTGCTGCGGGAGAAGGCGCCGATGCCCGGCAAGCTGTTCGACGCCGACCGGGACGCCGCCTTCGCCACCATCCACCGCCTGCACGCGCTGCCCGACGGCATCGAACTCGTCGCGAGCCACGACTACGCGGCCGTCACCGCCCGCGCGGCCAGGTAACTCCGGTCAGCCCACCACCACGGTTTCGGCGAGGCGCGCCGTGATCAGCCGCTCGGCCTCGGCGACCATCCGGCCGATGAGTTCGGCGCAGGTCGGGATGTCGTGGATCAAGCCCTGGCACAGGCCGACCGACCAGATGCCCGCGTCCAGATCGCCCTCTTCGAACACCCGGCGGCCGCGCGCTCCCGCGACCAGATCCCGCACGTCGTCGAAGGTGCCGCCGGACTTCTCGATCTCGACGACCTTGCGGCTGATCTCGTTGTCCGCGACCCGCGCCGTGTTGCGCATGGTGCGGAAGATGAGCTGGGTGTCGCGCTCGGAGTTCGCGACGATCTTCTCCTTGACCTTCTGATCGATCGAGGACTCCTGCGTGCACAGGAACCGGGTGCCCATGTTGACGCCGTCCGCGCCGAGGGCGAGCGCGGCGACCAGGCCGCGGGCGTCGGCGATCCCGCCGGAGGCGATCATCGGGATGGTCAGTTCACGGGCGGCGGCGGGGATGAGCACCAGGCCGGGAACGTCGTCCTCGCCGGGATGGCCCGCGCACTCGAAGCCGTCGATGCTCACCCCGTCCACACCGATCCGCTCGGCCTTCAGCGCGTGCCGCACGCTGGTGCACTTGTGCAGCACCTTGATGCCGGCGTCCTTGTAGTACGGCAGGAACGGCTCCGGGTTGCTGCCCGCCGTCTCGACGATCTTGATGCCGCTGTCGATGATCGCCTGCACGTATTCCGCGTACGGCGGCGGGTTGATCGACGGCAGGATGGTGACGTTCACGCCGAACGGCTTGTCGGTGAGCTCCTTGGTGCGCGCGATCTCGCGGCGCAGGTCGTCGGGGGTCGGCTGGGTCAGGGCCGTGATGAAGCCGAGCCCGCCCGCGTTGGCGACCGCCGCGACGAGTTCGGCCCGCCCCACCCACATCATGCCGCCCTGCACGATCGGGTGCTCCACTCCGAACTTCTCGGTGAACCTGGTCCGCAGCATTGCGCTTCTCCTATACCTCGCGCGGGCGTGCCGGTTCGCCCGTTGGGGTCGATGGTGACACGAGGATCGCCTCGCATTCAACTCATAAGTGAGCCGAGGTTCGCATATTTGATGATCTTTCACGGCGTAGTCCGCGCCGTGCCGCGACTTGCTATGAGATGTTATTGCCTGCTAGAAGGCGCTCCGCCGAGCTCGAGCCCTGAGCCGGGCTGATTAACCCAGATTCATCTCGCTATCCCTTGCCGGGCGTTTAAGTTAGTTGCTATTCTGCACGCGATTCAGCCCGTCGCCGCCGTCGGACAACCCGGCGGGCCGATGACGGTCCGAGAGGAGTTCGTGGCAATGACCACCGGGGCAGCAGCGCTCGACGAACCGATCAGGTCGCGGCGCAACCACTGGAACAACCAGCTCGCCGTGCACGCGCAGATGCGCCCGGACGCGGTCGCGCTGCGATTCCGTGGCGTGGACACCACCTGGCGGCAGTTGCACGAGCGGTCGCTGAAGTTCGCCGACGGATTGGCCCGCCGGGGCGTCGGGTTCGGCGACCGGGTGCTGATCCTGGCGCTGAACTACCCGGAGTACCTCGAAGCCGTGTTCGGCATCAACGCTCTCGGCGCGATCGCGGTGCCGGTCAACTTCCGCCTGACGCCGCCTGAGGTCGCCTACATCGTCAGCGACAGCGGAGCCAAGGCGGTCGTCACCGACACCGTGTTGCAGCCGCTGGCCACCGCCGTGCAGGCGCAGGCGCCCGCCCTGGAGACCTGCGTGGTGATCGGCGGCGCGTCCGGCGACGGCGTGATCGGCTTCGACGATCTGCTCGCCGAGCCGGGTGAGCCGCACACCCCGCTGGACATCCCCGAGGACACCCCCAGCCTCATCATGTACACCTCGGGCACCACCGGCAGCCCGAAAGGCGCGGTGCTGACCCACGCGAACATGAACGCCCAGGCGCTGACCTGCATCCGGGCGCTGGCGCTGCAGCCGGAGTCGATCGGGCTGTGCACCTCGCCGCTGTTCCACATCGCGGGCCTCGGCAGTCTCGCCCCGGCTTTCCTGCTCGGTGCGAAGACGGTGCTGCATCCGCTCGGCGCCTTCGACGCCGGTGAGTTCCTGGACGCGCTGGAGCAGGAGCAGGCCACCTCAGCCTTCTGCGTGCCCGCCCAGTGGCAGCTGGTCTGCGACCACCCGACGGTGAAGGATCGCAAGCTCGCGCTGGAGGCGCTCAGCTGGGGCGCGGCGCCCGCCTCGGACACCGTGCTGCGCGCGATGGCGGAGTGCTTTCCGAACGCGTTCAATGTAGCGGTGTTCGGGCAGACGGAGATGTCGCCGATCACCTGCGTGCTGGAGGGCAAGGACGCGATCCGCAAGCTCGGCTCGGTCGGCAAGCCCATCCCGACCATTCAGGCGCGCATCGTCGACGACGAGATGAACGACGTCGCACCCGGGGAGGTCGGCGAGATCGTGTACCGCGGCCCGACGCTCATGCAGGGTTACTGGAACAAGCCGGAGGCCACCGCCGAGGCGTTCGCGGGCGGCTGGTTCCACTCCGGCGACCTGGTCCGCCAGGACGAAGAGGGCTTCATCTACGTGGTCGACCGCAAGAAGGACATGATCATCTCCGGCGGAGAGAACATCTACTGCGCCGAGGTGGAGAACGTCCTGTTCGCGCACCCGAAGATCCGCGAGGCGGCGGTGGTCGGCCGCACGCACGAGAAGTGGGGCGAGGTGCCGGTCGCGGTGGTCGCGCTGCACAACCCGGACGACGAGTTGACCCTGGCCGAGTTGGAGCCGTTCCTCAACGAGAACCTGGCGCGCTACAAGCACCCCAAGGACCTGGTGCTGCTGGCCGAGCTGCCGCGCAACGCGAGCGGCAAGGTGGTGAAAGTTCAGCTGCGCAAGGATTATTCGTCCTGAACGCGCGGTGTGTTCGTTTCACGTGAATCGGACGATTCACACGGGCGGGGATGCGTAAGGTCGTCGTATGGCGACCCGACGCATCCGCGCCGCCGTGCTGGCGCTGCACTGGCAAGTGAATGTCATTCGGCCGGAAGGTTTTTTCGGCCCGATGCTGGCCGCGCCCGTGGCTGCCACGGGCGTGGTGGCGCGGGCGGCGGACTTCCACACCGCGGCGCTGGCGGCGCGAATTCCGGTGATCTTCACCCGGTTCACCATCCCAATCGGGGAAGGCGAGCTGGTACGCAACACCGGATTCATGCGCTCGGTCGGCGCGGCGCAGACCGAGTTCCGGCCGGATTCTCCTGGCGCGGCGATTATTCCGGAGATGGTGGCGCAGCCGACAGAAGTCTTCGACAACCAGAAGCTGTCCGGTCTCGCGGGCAGCAAACTGCCGGAGTGGCTGGCGGATCAGGGTATCGAGACGCTCTTCGTCACGGGCGTCGCGACCAATCTCACCGTCGAGCAGACCGCGCGTCACGGCACCGATCTCGGGTTCACCGTGCACCCGGTGGCCGACTGCGTGGCCGCCGCATCCCCGGAAGCGCACGAAGCCGCGCTGGCCAACCTCGAACTCGTCACGGCGGGCAGCGTGCGGGCCGCCGACGCGGTGGAGCGCATGAACTCGCGCTGATCCGCGGTCCGCGTCCGGGAACCCTCGCGGCGACGGCCCGTCAAACCCCGCTCAAGCCCGGGCCGACCAAGCGCACCAAGCGGCGGTACGCCTCTTCGGCCGAGAGCGGTGGGTGCCCCTCCGCGATCGCGCCGAGCAGGCCGACGACGCCCCAGGACAGGAACGTCACGGTGGTCGCGAACTCGTCCTCCGGCATCGCCAGCCGGTCGCGCAGCCGCTCGGCGAGGATCTGCGCGACCATCACCCGGGTGGTGCGCAGCAGCACGGTGCCGCTCTTGCGGCCGAGCAGAGCCCGGTAGATCTCCGGATTACCCGCGGCCAGTTCGAACAAGGTACGAACCGGCGCCAGCAGGTCGGGCGCATCGGTGTCCGTCTCGGCCGCCGCCATGGCCGCGCGCAGGTAATCGGTGCTGCTGCGCAACAGCAGATCGTCTTTGTCCCGGTAGTGCGCGTAGAACGTCGACCGCCCGACGTCCGCGCGAGCCAGGATGTCGCGGACGGTGATCCGGTCGTAAGCGCGCTCGACCATGAGTTCGATCAGCGCCCGATGCAGCAGGGCTCTGGTGCGCCGGACCCGGCGATCGGCGCTGCCCTGTTCTTCCGGCACGATGCCTCCCGAACAAATGTCTCGTATGCGTCCGGTTCCGGACGGATCCCGGGGCATTGCCCCTGGTCGGCGGTGCGTTCTGGGCCGATCCTGAACTCATGTCCGGAAACGAACCCCAGTCTGCCATCACTTCGCACGCCGAGGTCGGCGTCCTGCTCACCCAACCGCGCCGCTACCGCGCGTTCAAGGCCGCTTTCCTGCTCGGCCGGGGAGATCGCCTGAACGGCCGCCTCGCCGAACTGGCCCGCCCGGCGCCCGGCGCGCACGTCGTCGATATCGGTTGCGGCCCTGGCGACCTCGCCCTGGTGCTGGCGCGCCGCGCCGGCCAGGTCACCGGCGTCGACCCGTCGCCGCAGATGATCGACTACGCCACCGCGCGCTCCCGCCACCTGGCGAACTGCCGATTCGAACTCGCTACCGCGCAGGCGCTTCCCTTGCCCGACGCGTCCGCGGATCTGGTGACCTCGACCTTCGCGATGCACCACATCCCCGCCCTCCGCCGAAGCGACGCCGTCGCGCAGATGTTCCGAGTGCTGCGACCCGGGGGCCGGCTCTTGCTCGCCGACACCTATCCGACCGACCCGTTGCGCTCCGCCGCCGTGCGCGTCATGGCGCGGTTCGCGGCCCACCGCACTCACGACACCGGCCACGACCACAGTGATCCCATGGCCGGAGTAGATATCCGTCGATATCGGGACATGTTGCGCGCGAGTGGGTTCGAGGACGTCGAGTTCGTCGCGGTGCGCCCCGCGACCGGCGTCCTGCTGGCCACCAAGCCGTAGGAAGTCCGTGGGCGAATGTAGGCCTAGATCAAGTCCTGCTTCGCCAGCCAGCGCATGGTGGCCCAGCCGCAGAACACCGGAAGCCAGCAGGTGAGCACGCGGTAGAGCAGCACCGAGGGCACCGCGATGTCGGCGGGCAGGCCGAACGCGGCCAGACCACCGATCAGCGCGGCCTCGACCGCGCCGACACCGCCCGGGGTCGGCGCGGCGGAGGCCAGCGTGCCGCCGATCATGGTGACGATGGTGACGGTGATGAACGTGGTGCCGCCGCCGAACGCCTCGACGCTGGCCCAGAGCGCGCCGGCGAGGCCGAGGGTGATCGCCGCGCAGCCGAGGACGATCACCGCCGAGCGCCTGGGGTCGCGGGCGAGCAGGGCCAGCTCGCCGAGCACTTCCTGCAGTTGCGGGCGCACCGCGTTGTTCAGCCACCGGCGCAGTTTGGGCACGAACATGAACGTGCCGACGATGCCGACGCCGACACCGGCGAGCAGATACAGCACCGTCGCGTCCGGGACGAAGTGCGAGAGATCCGTCGAGGTGCCCGCCAAGATGCTGAACGCGAGCAGCAGGCTGACGTGCGTCATCACCTGCACCGCCTGTTGCAGCGCCACCGCGGCGGTGGCGCGCACCGCGCCGACGCCCCCCTTTTGCAGGAAGCGGACACTCAGCGCGAGCCCACCGACCCGCGCGGGCGTGGTCGTCGCGGCGAAAGTGTTGGCGATCTGCATGATCACCAGATTGCGGAAGCTCACCGCGCCGGACGCGCAAGCCCACAGCGCCGCCGCCGCGCCGATATAGGTCAACCCCGAGACCGCGAGCCCCAGCAGCGCCCACCACCAGTTCGCCGTCCGCAGCTGGGTGAAGAAGGTCGGCACCGCGCTGATGAACGGGTAGGCGACGTACACCAGCGCGATCAGCAGCACCAGCTGGATGATCTGGTTACGGGAGAACCGGGTGATCTGCTCGGCTTCGATCCGATTCTGCCCGGTCTGTTTGCGCACCTCGTCGCGGGCGGCCGACAGCGCGGCCTTCCAGTCCGGCACCGCCTTGCGGATCCCGGTCGGTACGGCGGATTTGGTCAACCGGCTGGCCGCGGCGAGCACCCGCGCTTCGCCGAGGGTGTCGATCGCCGCGCACACCGCGGGCTCCTTGCCGAAAGTCGCGGTGGTGGTCACCAGCAACTGGGCGATATCGGATTGCAGTTGCGCGTCCGACGCTCCGTACTCGGCGTTGCCGAAGCCGCCGAACAACGTGACGCCGTCGTCCACACGGATGTCGATCGGCCGCAGGTCGCCGTGCGAGATCCGCTTCTGATGCAAGGTGTCGAGGGCTCGCCACACCCCGGGCAGCGCGTCGGCGGACCGATCGGTGATCGGCACGCCCCGGGGCCGGGTGTGCGCGTACAACATCCAGCCGCGGGAGAGCGCGGCGACCGCGACGGGCGTACTGCTGCCCAATCCCAGGTCGCCCACGGCGATCGTCATGAGGGCGCGATGCTCGACCACGCGGTGCATGGAACCGTGGATGGCCGCGGTCTCGCTGGAGCGGAATGTCAACCAGCGCCACAACTGCCGCAGCGCGCCGAAGCTGCGCTGGTTCTTGCCGAACATCTCGATGGTCAGTTCGCGTTCCGGCCCTTCGACGGCGGCGGCGAGCATCAACGGCCCCCGGCCCGCCGGATGCACCACGATGAATCCGGTGACCGTATGACCGCGTCCGGCGAGCACCCGGACGGCCGCGTCGAGCGGGACCTCCAGCGCAGGGGTGCCAACCACGAGCACGATCACCGCGCCGACCAGCCAGCCGACCGCCAGCCCGAACATCGCCCGCGCGGGCACCACGGTGCTGACCACGAGATGGATCGGCGCGAACGTCAGCAGCAGGAACCACAGCCAGCGCCGCGGCCGGACGGGCAGCCACGGGCTGGCGACGGTCAGCATCGCGGCGATCATCGCGATCCAGCGCGGATCGTCCAGGAACTGGGACAAGAAAGTGTCCAACCGGTCCGGCACCTGCAGATGCCATTTCGGCGCGGACAGCCCGGTGCCGGTGATGGACAGCAGCAGTCCGGCGACCGCACCGGCCGCCGCGTAACCGGCGAGCAGCTTCCACTGCCTGCCGATGATCAGTTCGATCAGGATCGCGAACGGCAGCGCGAGAATCGCCATGCCGTAGACCAGATACACCAGGTTCGACTGGTCCGGATTGAGGAAACCGACGATGTTGGAGACCGAGCGTTCCAGCGCCAGCCATTCCGGGCGGGTGATCAGCGACGCCGCGATCACGACCGCCACCCACAGCGCCGCGAGAACGACGCGGATGATGTCGCTCGTCCGCCGGATCAGCGGCTGTAGCAGGTTGCCCGTGACCGGGATCTCCCGCCCGTCCACTCGCATGCTGTTCCGCCTCTCCGGGTCTTCAGGCCGTACTGTTCAGGTGGCGCAGGATTTGCGTGCAGGTCCTGCGTGGGTGCCACTCCTGTTCTGTGCGTGCCCGGCGAGTTACCCATGTGCGTACGAAATCAGTTGCCGCGTTCGCTGCACGATACCGGCCGACGCGCGGCGTGAACTCGGCAGAACCCAGCCGCGGTCGGGATCGATGAGGCGCTGTGCCGGACATCACTCGAGATCGAGGTTGATCCTCACACTAGTGTCAAGTTCGAGCATGAGGGCATGGACAACGAACTCTTCGGCTACAGCCCCATCGTCGACCGCCCGCCGCTGCGCTGGCCCGGCAATGCCCGGGTCGCGTTCTATCTCGGGCTCAATGTCGAGCACTACCAGGTGGACCGCCCGTCCACGAGCATCTTCCCCGGCACCGCCGGGCTCGCGCCCGACCCGCTGAACTACGGGTGGCGCGACTACGGGCCGCGCGTCGGCATCTGGCGGGTGATCGAGGTACTCGACCGGCACGGCATCCGGGCCAGCGCGTTGCTCAACTCGGATGTGGCCGAACACTATCCCCAGATCGTGGCTGCGGGGGTGCGGCGGAACTGGGCGTGGCTCGCGCACGGGAAGAACAACTCGATCTTCCAGGCCGACCTTCCGCGGGACGAGGAGCGCGCCTACCTCGCCGACGTGGTCACGACCATCGAACGAGCGACCGGCCGCAGGCCGCGCGGCTGGATGGGACCGGCGCTCACCGAGTCGTTCCTGACCCCGTCGCTGCTGGCCGAACTGGGCCTCGGCTACGTACTCGACTGGACCAACGACGACCAGCCTTATCCCCTGTCGGTGCCCGGCCTGCTCAGCGTCCCCTACTCGGTGGAACTCAACGACAACACGCTGTTCCTCGGCAAGGCCACCAGCGGACCGGACTTCGTGCGGATCGTGCGCGATCAGCTCGACCAGCTCTACGCGGAGTCGGCAGGCAGCGGGCGCGTCATGGCGCTGGCCCTGCACCCGTTCGTGATCGGGCAGGCGTTCCGGATCAAGTACCTGGATCAAGCGCTCGACTACGTGGCCGACCACCCGGGGGTGTGGCTGACCACCAGCGACGAGATCGCCGAGCACTACGCGGGCGCGTTGCTTGCCGAATACGCCCGAGCCGAAGACGATCGGGTCACTTAAACGATGCTCGGGAGGCAGCGATGACAGCGCAGGACGAGGTACACGACAAGGACCTCACCGGAAAGACGGTGGTGGTGACCGGCGCGAGCTCCGGTATCGGCGCCGCAGCGGCACAGGTGCTCGCCGCGCGCGGCGCAAGCGTCGCGGTGGTCGGCCGATCACCGGAGCGGACCGCCGAGGTGGCTGCGAAGGCAGGGGCGGAGCCGTTCGTCGCCGACTTCGCCCGGCTCGACGACGTGCGCAAGCTGGCCGACCAGCTGCTCGACCGGTATCCCGGGATCGACGTGCTGGCCAACAACGCGGGCGGCGCGTGGCCCGAGCGGACGGTCACCGACGACGGCAACGAACTCACCTTCCAGGTCAATCACCTGGCGCCGTTCCTGCTCACCAACCTGTTGCTGGAGCGCTTGGCCCACTCGCGGGCCCGGGTGGTGAACACCGCGAGCACGACCTACCGGATTGCCAAGCTGGACCTGGACACGGCCAACGCGGCGACGGGCTCGTTCAACCAGCTCGGTGCGTACGGTACGTCGAAACTGGCGAACATCCTGTTCACCCGGGAACTGGCCCGCCGTACCGAGGGCACCGGCATCACCACCGCGGCGTTCCACCCCGGCGCGGTCGCCACCCACGTCTACGACAACGCCCCGTTCGGTCTCGGCTGGTTCATCCGGTCCCCGCTGGCCCGCCCTTTCTTCATCCAACCGGACAAGGGCGCGCAGCCGCTGGTGCACCTCGCCACCACCGCCGACGGCGCGGCGATCAACGGACAGTACTTCCACCGGTTCGAGCTGGAGCCGCCGAGCAACAAGCAGGCGGTCGACGCCGATCTCGCGCGACGGCTGTGGACGCTGTCCGAGCAGGCCACCGGGCTGACGCCGAGCGGATAGGCCGGCCCTTACGGCTCGGCGTCGGTGAGCCGCAGGGACAGGCCGTCCACCGGCTCCGGCTCGACGCCGACCCCGTACACCCCACCGGACCGGTCGCTCGCATCCAGTTCGACGATGGCCCGCGCGACTTGCTCGGTGCGGACCAAGACGGGAAAAGTGTTGGGCGCGATGGCATTCACCCGCACTCCGAACTCGGCGAACTCCGCGGCGAGATTGCGGGTCAGCTGGTTGAGCGCGGCTTTCGACGCGGAGTACAAAGTCTGTCCCGGGTAGACCTCCGAGCCGGAGATGCTCGAGACGTTGACGATGTTCCGGTTGCGCGCGCGATTCTCGGGTCCCGCGTGCAGCCAGCACCGCTGCGCCAGCCGCGCCGAAAGGCGCAGTGGTACGGCCACGTTCAATGCGAAGTGGGCATCGAAGTCGTCCAACGCCGCATCGCCGTCGACGATGCCGCGCGGGTGCAGCCGGACGTGCGCCGCGTTGTTCACCAGCAGGTCGACCCGGCCGAACCGGGCCAGCGCCAGGTCGACCACTCGTTCCACTTCGCCAGGCTGGGTCAGGTCGGATCGGACCACGAACACGCGGGAATCGTTCTCCGGCACCGCGGCGTCCGGCGCCAGCGGATCGACGTACCACTCCAGCTGTGACGGCACCGCGGGAGTGCGGGTGCGGCACACGGCGAGGATGTCGTAGTCGCGGTGGTAGGCCTGGCAGAAGGCGTCGCCCAGCGTGCCGCTCGCGCCGGTGAGCAGGCAGACGCGGCGTTCACCAGTGAACAATCTTGTCTCCTCCCCAGCGCCGTTCGGCGTCCGCCTTGGTGCGATGCACCCACATCACCACACTGTTGCGGTCTCTGATGTTGTTGCCCGCGAACGTGTGCCAGCTGCGCGGGGTCACCTCGAACAGCACGAGCGAATTGTCCAGCGGCGGCACGAGGGCCACCGACGGTAGCTCGGCTCCGTCGCTGACGCGGTCGTACAGTGCGGTCTCGCCTCCGTCGCCCGGCTCCCACCCCGGATTGCCCAGGTAGAACAGCACCGCTACGGCGCGCACGGTCTCGCGCGCGACGACGCCCGGATCGCGCGCACCGGTCTTGGTGTGGACCGCGCGGTCGGGAAGGCGCACTTCGCCGGGACCGGGCGGTGGCCCGGGGAACCAGGCCGGGTTGAGGTCGTTGTGCGGCCACCCGAACGGGCTGCCCGGTCCGTGATGGTGAATCGACCCTTCCACGTCGCCGGTGGCCTCGACGCCGCCGAGCCGGGCGACCAAGTCGTGCCACTCGCGCGAGGCGAACACCGCGAACGGCCCGCCGCGCAGGTCGGAGAACCGGATCCCGTCGGCGCTGTAACCATCGGAGACGGTCGCGAACAGGCCGGGGCGTTCCCCGCGAAGCCGCTCGAACTCGTCGGCCAACCGCTGGTAGAACTCGGGAACGAAGACGTCGCGGGCGTAGACGTGCGGGAACGGGAGACTGCGCCGGACCCAGCGCCGGTGCGCGAACAGTTCCGCGAACCACTGCGGAACCGGCGGTGTCGCAAGCTCCGGCTCGGTTGTCACCATTACTCCCTCCCGGTCGAACCTCCGTGATCATATTGCCCGCATCGGGCATTCGCGGGCCGGTCTCCGCGCTGCCAGGATCAGGTGGTGAGCCGTGATCTGCGTGTGTGTTTCGTCGGGGATTCGTTCGTCGCCGGTGTGGGCGACCCGGCTTGCCTGGGCTGGGCGGGCAGGCTCGCGTCCGATGCGCACGCGCAGGGCGTCGCGCTGACCGCCTACAACCTAGGGGTCCGCAGGGAAACCTCGGCCGCGATCCTGCGGCGCTTCCGAGCCGAATGCGCGCCCCGCCTGCCGGAGGGCACGGACGCCAGGGTGGTGCTGTCGTTCGGCGTGAACGACGCCATGCACGAGAACGGCGGTCCGCGGGTGCCCCCTGACGAGTCGGTGGCCAATCTGGGCGAACTGCTCGCGCAGGCGGCCGAGCGGCGGTGGCCGGTGCTGATGGTCGCCCCGCCGCCGATCGCGGACGACGAGCACAATGCCCGCACGGCCGCGCTGGACGAGCGATTCGCGCAGGTCTGCACCCGATCGGAGGTGCCGTACGTACGCGTGCACCAGCCGCTGCGCGCCAATGCGGTGTGGGCCGCCGAGGTCCGCGCGGGCGATGGGGCGCATCCGGGGGCCGCGGGCTATGACGAACTCGCGGCACTCATCGCCCCGCGGTGGCGCGCGTGGTTGGCGTGATGAGATCAACTGTCTGAGACAGAAGGCGGCGCGGCGCCGGGATCACGCCATATCTGCTGATAGATCAGCGAATCCGCTTGCGAGTCAGCAGAACCGGGTTCACGCGATCGGCATCCCGCGGTTGCTCTTCTCGGCCCGCCGCCTTCGCGCGGTCCCCAGGTCCACCGTGGGCGCGATGGCATCCGTGTTCTCCTCCGGGATGAACGCCTCGCTCAATTCCGGTATCCAGCGCACGATTTCGTCGCGATAAGGGCCTTCGGTCTCCAGCTGGCCGAGCACGCCCACCAGCGTGAGGAAGGAGCGGGCGAACGGCGTGAAGTAGGCGGGCATGGTCATCTGCCGTACCACGTTGCTCAACCGGAGATTGGTGGTGCGCAACACTTGCCGGCGCAACCAACGTGCGGTCAGGCGATACGTCTCGTGGCGGAAGGGTTCACCGCACGGGGTGATCGCGGCGTAGAGCGCCTCGCTGTCGATGGCTTGCCCGTTCTCCACGAAACCGTGCCTGCGCGTGGCCGCCGCCAGATCCCCCGGTCCGCCACGGAAGATCGCCTTGCAGCAGTCGAGCGTCAGCTCGCCGAAACCCGCGGGGGGCCAGGCGCAGCACGCGCCGAAATCCATGACGCCCAGCCTGCCGTCGGGCAGCACCCGGAAGTTGCCCGGATGCGGATCGGCGTACAGCAATCCGTGACGGCCCCAGCCGGAGGTCACGAAACGGACCATGAGCATGCCGACCCGGTCGCGCTCGGCCTGCGTGCCGCAGGCGACGACGCGCGGTACCGGCGTGCCTTCGATCCATTCGCTGATCAGCACATCACCGTGCTGTGCAATGACCTTCGGTACGTAGAAGTCCGGATCGCCTGCATAGGCCGCGGCGAAAGCCGTCTGGTGGGCGGCCTCCGCCGCGTAGTCCAGTTCCCCGGCGACCGACGCGCAGATCGCTTCGGTCACCGCCTTCACGTCCGCGCCGGGAAGGAACACCGTTGCGAGATAGGAGATCCGGCGCAGCTGGTCCAGATCGCGCGCCACCGCTTGCCTGCCGCCCGGGTACATCACCTTGACCGCGACCGTCCTGCCGTCGTGCCAGACCGCGCGGTGCACCTGCCCGAGCGAGGCGGCCGCGGCGCGCCGGTCGTCGAATTCGCGGAAGCGCGAAAGCCAGTCCGCGCCCATGCTTTCGGCCATGGCGGCGTGCACCGTGTGCGGCAGCATCGCGGGCGCGGCATCCTGGAGCCTGCTGAGCGCGATCCGATACGGTTCGGCCACCTCCCGCGGCAGCGCCAGCTCGTAGATGGCCAGCAGTTGCCCCAGCTTCGCGGCGCAGCCCTTCAGCTCGCCGAGCACCTCGAAGATGTGCTGCGCGGTGCGCAGCTGAATGTCGCGATTGACTTCTTCGGCCGATCTGCCCAGCGCCCGCTTGCCCAGGCCCGCGGCCTGACGTCCGGCAAACGCCATCGGCAGCGCGGCGAGCTTGGCGCCGCGTACAGCGCCGTGAACAGGCGGTTTACCCTGGGACCGCGACGCGAAAAGGCGGGATCGCTTGCCCGTGGACCCCTCCTCGGGACGCTCTCCGATGGGCCGGATGGTCATGCCTCACCTCACAGTCGCGCGCACAAGTGTGACACAGGTGCAGTACCGGACAGTAGGGCTTAGACTGTCTGGGACGTGTTCGAAAGTAGTCGAAAGGTGACTTCGATGGGATCCCAGACGGTGGTCGCCGACGTTGCCGACGAGCTGGCGCGCCGGGTTGCCGCGGGGGAATATCAGCCGGGGGATCTCATGCCGTCGGTGCGTCAGGTCGCCGAGGAATTCGAGATGAATCGCGCTACGGCGCAGCTGACCTTGGGCCGGCTGGAGTCGTACGGCTTCGTCGAAGCAAGGCGCGGCAAGGGATTCACGATCCGCGATGTCCGGGAGGCCGGCGGAGTGGACGTGTACCGCCAGCTGTTCCGGTTCTCGATTCCCATGCCGGACATCGCGATAGAGATGTTCCGCGACATCGTCGACGTCGAGCGCAATCTCGTGCTCGAGGCGCTGCTCACCTATACGGGTGGCGAAGAGCGGATCGATTCGGCCGAACTGAAGAACGCGATCGACGAACTCGAATCGATAGCGCGCCAGTCCGATCCGGACTTCCGGCAGCTCCTCGCACTCGAGGTCGCGCTGGTGCGCAGGCTGTTGACCGTGCTCGGACTCCCCATGCAGCGCGCGATTCTGAACTCGATCGGCGAGATGGTGCTCGAGGTGCCGGAGGCGGTCGAATCGTACTTCGCGGGTGCGGCGGACCTACACGTCCTGGTCTGGCGGGCGCTGGCCGCGGTGTGGGATTCCGGCTCCGGGCCGAGCGAGGCGCAGCTGGCGCTGTTCGAGGATCTGTTCGGTATGTACCACGAGAAGGTCATCGCGCGCTTCGAGGAATTGGTGGCCGGGGTCGTGGACGAGGCCGACGAGTCCCGCGCTGCCACCGCCTGATTTTCGTACGCTGCACAATCCGTCTGGGACGGATCGGGGAGACCAGTGCGGATTTGTCCGCTCGGTCCACCCAGATCCGTCTGTCCGCTGAGTTCGGCGAAGAGTCTCGTCTCAGACAAAGTGCAGGAGGCGGTGTGGGTCCCGGCAGCTGAGCCGCTCGCGGGCGCTCGGGTCCGCAGGGCTCTGCCAGTCGCGACGAATCACTCTGGGCGACAGTGCATCAATGCTCCGGCCGACCGCCGAAGAGGCGGCTCGGTGCCGTCCTGAACCGCTTGGACGCGGCCGAGCGGATGTCACATGGCAGGACCGACGCTGCCGTGGCAGCATCGACCATTCGGTACCCGCGCTCGAATCCTGCCGTGGGATGCCGCACGGGAGATTCCGCGCGGCATCGCGGCCGGAAACCGGCGCCCGAACTCAGACCCCGCCGTTGAGCTTGTTGAGGCGCTCGCACGCCTCGACGTACTCCTGGATCAGCCGGTTGACCACGTCGGCGGAGCGCTCCACGCGGTTCATCATGCCGACGATCTGGCCGACCGGATTGAAGTTGACGTCCTTGGCGGCCTCCGGATAGCGGTGACCACGCTTCACGCCGTCCAGTGCGACCATCATCTGCAGCGGCATCGGCAGCGGGTCGGGGGTCTCGGCCTGCTCCCACGCCTCGGTCCAGTCGTTGCGCAGCATGCGGGCGGGCTTGCCGGTCCATGCGCGCGAACGCACGGTGTCGTGGCTGGTCGCGTCGATGTAGGTCTGCATCTGAGCCGGCGGCACATTGGCTTCCTCGACGGTCAGCCACACCGAACCGGTCCACGCGCCCGCGGCGCCCATCGCCATCGCGGCGGCCACCTGGCGGCCGTTGCCGATGCCGCCCGCGGCCAGCACCGGCAGGTCGCCGACGGCGTCGATGACCTGCGGCCACAGCACCATCGATGACACCTCGCCGCAGTGGCCGCCGCCCTCGGTGCCCTGGCAGACCACGAAGTCCAGGCCCGCGCGCTTGTGGTTGAGCGCGTGCTTGACCGAACCGCACAGCGCGCCGATCAGCCTGCCGGAATCCTGCACCTGCTTGATCACGTCCTCCGGCGGGGTGCCGAGAGCGTTGGCCACCAGCTTCGCCTTCGGATGCCGCAGAATCACCTCCACCTGCGGTCCCGCGGTGGTGGCCGTCCAGCCGAGCAACTGGTTGTGGTGCTCGTTCTCCGGCAGCTTGGGCACGCCGTGGTCGGCGAGGATCTTCTCGGCGAAGTCGCGGTGCCCCTGCGGGACGAGTTCGGCCAGCTTGGCTTCCAGCTCCTCGGGGCTCAGGTCGTCGATGCCCTTGCCCTCGTACTTGGACGGGATCACCAGGTCGACGCCATATACGCCCTGCACGTGCTCGTCCAGCCAGGCCAGCTCGACTTCGAGCTGCTCGGCGGTGAAGCCGACGGCGCCGAGCACGCCGAGTCCGCCCGCGTTGCTGACCGCGGCCGCCACGTCGCGGCAGTGGGTGAAGGCGAAGATGGGGAATTCGATCCCGAGCCGTTCGCAGATTTCGGTACGCATGGCGTGCTGGTCTCCCTAACTGCTCCGCCGCGAACGGCGCGGCGCAGGTGTACTAGAACGAGTTGCATAAGTGGCGCGCCGTGCGGCCGGGCCGCCGTGCATCGAGTCCACCGCGAGCCGCGCATATCGCCATGAAGCGGCTGCGGCTTCCTCGACCGGCCGTTGCACCATGCATCGACAGTAACACGTTCTAGTTTTCCGGGGAATGCGCTGCCGTCAAGCGGTGGCGCGCTCCAGCTCGGCGAGCGATTCCTCCAAGTGATCGAGCAGGCGAGGCAACTGCGGCACACTGCGGCGGCAGCCGACAACGCCGAAATCGAGGTTGCCCGCGTTGGAGGTGAGCGTGATGTTCACCGCTTGGCCGTCGAACGGGATCGACAACGGATAGCTCGCGTCCAGCCGCGCACCGTTCCAGTACATGGGCTCGCGTGGCCCCGGCACGTTCGAGATCACGATGTTGAAGGTCGGATTGGTCAACGAGATCAGCGCGGGCACGAGATTGAGGGCGAGCGGGCTGAGCATCAGCGCCGACAGCGCCATCGTCTGGTTGCACGAGAGCGTGCTGTAGACGTCCTTGCCGTCGCGCATCGAGCCCGCGACCACCCGCAGGCGGTCCAGCGGATCGGCGATGTCGGTGCCGAGATTGCACAGCACCGCCCCGACCTTCACCCCGTTGGTCTCGTCGTCGTCCTCGGCGCGCAGCGACATCGGTACCATCGCGATCAACGGCTTGTCCGGCAGCGCGTCCCGTTCGATCAGGTACCGCCGCAGCGCGCCCGCCGACATGGTGAGCACCACATCGTTGAGTGTCGAACCGGACGCCTTCTTCACCTGCTGCAGCCGCTCCAGCGGCCAGGACCGGACCACCGCACGGCGCGCGCCGCCGATCGGCACGTTGAACATGGTGCGCGGGGCCGCGAACGGCAGGGTCAGCTGCTGCCGCGTCAGGGCGGTGCGCGCGGCGCGCAGCACCGACGCGCCGGAGGCGGCCGCGGAGGCCAGGTTCCGCGCCGGACCGGCCGCGGAGGCCAGGTTCCGCGCCGGACCCGCCGCGCCGGACTCCCTCCTGCGCCTACCCCGGGGCAGATGCCACGGCACCCGCGTGGTGCTGGAGGACGGATCGCTGGTCAGCGTGCGCCGCAGCAGGCGTTGGGCCGAGACGCCGTCGATCAACGCGTGATGCATCTTCGAATACAGCGCGAACCTGCCGTCGGCGAGTCCCTCGATCAGATGGAACTCCCACAGCGGGCGATGCCGGTCCAGCAGGCTGCTGTGCAGGCCGGAGGCCAGCTCCACGAGCTGGTCCATGCGGCCCGGCGCGGGCACGGCCAGTCGCCGCACGTGATAGTCGAGTTCGACGTGCTCGGCATGCGTCCACGCCATCTGCGGCGACCCGAAGATGGTTGCGGGATGCTTGCGGAAGGTCGGATCGACGTCGGTGCTTCGGAGTAGTTCGGCGTGGACTCGAGCGGCGAAGTCCGCTCCCGCGTCCTCCGGTGGCTCGAACAATTGCAGCGAACCGACGTGCATCGGCTGTTCCCGGGACTCGGCGAGCAAGAAGACGGCATCGACCGGCGCGATGAATTCCATGATGAGTCGCCCCCTGACGACATGGTGGAAAGGTTCGGAGTTCAGATCGACCACGTTGTCGGCGGGCCCGCGCAGCCATGAAGCCGCCGCGACACGACAAACTTACCCGGACGGGACGGACCGCGTTCGGTGAATCACCGAACCTTCGATGCCAGCAAGTAGGCCTGCCCGAACCGTTCCTCGGGACCCGGTTCGCGCACCACGCGAGCGATCATGGCGAACCCGGCGGCGCCGAGTAGACGCGCGAGGCGTTTCGGTGCCCACCGGTAGGCGCGAATCACCCTGTGATCGAAGGCTTCCACCGCATCGGGCCGGTCCGCCGTCTGGAAAGTCAGCAGCACGTGCCCTTTATTCGCGAGTACCCGATTGCACTCGCTCAACACATGCGGCACGCGATCCGGTGGCGTGTGGATCAACGAATACCAAGCCACTATGCCGCCGAGCGTGTCGTTGCCAATCGGTAGCTGTTCTATCGAACCCTGCGCGAAGGGCAGGTGCGGGTATTCCGCATGGGCCAGCGCCACCATGCGAGGCGCGAGATCGATGCCGAACACCCGCGCACCCAGCGTCGCGAGATGAGCCGTCACATGCCCCGGCCCGCAGCCGAGATCGGCGATCGGCCCGGAACCGTCGCCCGCCACCGCTTCCGCGAACACCGCCAGCATCGCCCGGTCGAGCGGCTGGCGCTCGAGCCGGTGCCGGACATCGTCGGCGTAGCGGTCGGCGATCTCGTCGTACGCCTTGCGGGTGGCGATCGGATCGGGACGCTCGCCGGCGAAGTCTTCGGTCGAATCCAGCACCCGTAGCAGCGTATTACGTGCTCACTCCCCCGGGGTCGAATGCCTGGGCGACGGCGAGACTGTCCTCGTAGACGTGGTGCCGGGTGATCAGCCCGCCTTGCACCGTGAGGTGCAGCGCGAAACGCGCACGATAGGCGCGGCCGGTGCCACGCGCGGTCTGCCGGATCTCGCCGAGCACCACGGCGTCGTCACCGTCGACGAGCACCCGGTCGACCCGCGTGGCCGCCTCCTCCGGCACATGGTGCTCGGCGATCGAGCGGAAATGCGCCGCGGCGTCGGCGCGGGTGGACCGGTGCCGGATCCAGGGCGTCGCCACCCTTCCGTGTTCCGCCTCCGGCCAGTCGAGCTGCCAATCCGTGTGTTCGGCGTACAGCTCGGCCACGGCTTCGGGATCACCGGAACCGATTCGGCGCAACAACTCTTCGACCACCGATCGAGTGGACGGCGCGGAGACCGACAAGACGGATCCTTTCGCTGGGGTGCCGCGTGAACGTGCGGCGCCTTGCCATTCTCGGCAAGCGCGCGCTCGATGGCGATTACCTCTCGGGTAATCGGGCGGCCGCCTCCGGCGCGGCGGGCGCGGGCAGATCCGCCCGGGCCGCCTCGTCGCGCCCGCGTGCGGTTCCGAGCACCGAACCGAGGATGACCAGCGGGAATCCGATCGCCATGCCCGCGGTCAGCGGCTCGTCGAGCGCCGTGACGCCGAGCAGGATCGCCACCGCGGGATTGATGTAGGTGATCACCGTCGCACGGGCGGGGCCGACCTCGGCGATCAGCGCGAAGAACAACAGGAACGCCGCGGCCGTGCAGATCACCGCGAGACCCAGCACCGACCAGCCCGCGTCGGCGGTGATGCGCGACGGCCACAGCCAACCCGCGAACGGCGCGTAGATCGCCGCCGCCAGCAGCAGCGACCCGGTCACCACGCCCAACGGAGGCAGATCGGCCAGCGCGCGATCGATGACGATCGGCCCCACCGCGTATCCGATCGTGGTCAGGCCGATCGCGGCGAGCGCCGCCGGATTCCCCAGATCGACGTCGAGGCCGACGAGCGCGGCGACGCCGGCGAACCCGGCGAGCAGACCGATCACCCGGCGCGCGTCGAACCGGTCGTGGCCGAGCACCGTCACGATCACCACGGCGATCAGCGGCACCGCCGCGATCAGCAAGCCGACGGTCGAACTGTTCAGCGTGGTCTCGGCGTACCCGATCAGGAACCACGGCCCGGTGATCTCCACCAAGGTGTAGAGCAACAGCGGCCGCCACCGTCGCAGCACCGGCGCCAGCGCGCGAGCGTACAGCGCGACCGGCAGCAATAGCATGCCGCCGATGAGCGTGCGCCCGAACGCGACAACGATCGGGTCGAGATCCCGCACCGCCACGCGGATCATCGCGTACGGCACGCCCCAGATCAGGCCCATCGCCAGGAACAGTGTCCACCCGCGGCGCGTCATCGCGCGCCCACTGTTCGGCACGCACGGACGGCGACCGGCTCGGTGCCGGATGGAATCTCGATTCGGGACATACTCCGCTCGCTTTCGACCGTTCGGAGCCTATTCAAATGATCCGATCATCCGACAGATCCCGTTCCCGCTTGTGACAAGAGGCCGCCTGCCTGTCCTTTTCGTCCGATTCGGGCGAATGATCCGCGCGTGCAAGGTGTTCGGGCTAGTCTCGCCGGGAGCGAAGGGAATACATTGTGGTCGACGTGATCCGCCGGCTGGCCCCGAGCGAGGAAATGTTCGCCGCGGGCGAGGTCTTCATCGGTTACGCCGCACGGGTGTCCGGGCGGCTGGACCTGCCCGCGCTGTCGGCCGCCTTCGAGGCCGTCGCGGGGGCACATCCGATCCTGCGCGCCCGCATCGAGGCGACCGAAGCGGGCGGCCATGTCTTCGCCGTGACCGATGCAACGCCCGAGATCTTCGTCGCCGACGCGAACCCCGAATTCCCGCTCACCGGCGCGAAATTCGATCAGCGGGCGGGCGTTTGCGCCCTGTGCGTGGTGCACGACGGCGCTACCGCGAGCGTCACGCTGATGCTCCATCACAGCATCGCGGACGCCTTCCACGCGTTCGCCATCGTCACCGAACTCTGGACCGGATATCGAGACGCGGTCGGTGAAGGTACGTCCGAGCTGCCGGTGCACCCGTTCCCCGAACCGGTCGAGCACCTGCTCGCGGCGCGATGCATCGAGAAGATGGTGTTGCCCGGTTCCGGCCCCGCCGGTGCGACCTCCGCCACGCCGACGGAGGTTCCGCGACCGCGCGACGACGAGTACCCGGCGTTGCGCACCAGCCGGTGCCTGCTCACCCAGGAGGAGACCGCGGCGCTGGTCGCGGTCGGGCATCGCGCGAACGTCACGGTGCACGGCCTGGTGTCGGCGGCGCTGCTGCGGACCGAGGCCGAGATCCGCGAACTGCCGCTCACCGGACTGCTCTACCTGTACTCCGTCGACCTGCGGACCAGAGTGAGCCCCGCGATCGACGCCACCGAAGGGACGAACGTCCTCGGTTTCGCCACCTACCTCTCCCCCGCATCCGACGTGACGCTGGTGGAATCGGCCCGAGGGATCAGCGAGGCTCTGCATGCGGGCCTGGCCGCGGGCATCGTGCAACGCACGCCCCTGAGCATTCCCGACATGGCGGCCGCACCGAGGCCCGCCCTGCCCGGCGTGGTCATCGCCACCAACTGGGGCACCATCCCGCCCTTACCCGAGCAGGACGGGCTGCGCATCGACGACTTCCACTCCACCATGCTCGCCAAGCCGGACCTGACCGGCCGCCGTCCGCAGCAGCCGGGTGGCGGCACCTGCGTCATCAGCACTTTCGCCGGGCGGCTGAGCGTGGAGATACACCATCCGGAGGAATTCACCGAACTCCAGCACCACCGCATCGAAGTGCTGGCCCGTAACCTCCGCGCCGTCATCTCCTGACAGCGTCGCCGGCGCGCAGGTGCGTCCGGCCGACCGTTACTCGTTGCGCCACTCGCCGGTGCGATGACCGGCGAATTCGGCCTGCCGCGCTGTTATGGTTGGCCCCTTCTGGTGAACCGACGCCGCTGGTCCACGGCGTATCGCTTTCCCGCCCGGTGACCGGGCGTCGTCGAACAGCTCCGGAATCACGCCGACGAACGGAAGGAACAGCATCCGGTGGCAACCACAAACGGCGGGTCCGCGCGGGTCGCGGTGGTGACTGGCGGTTCTCGCGGCATCGGCCGCGCGTGCGCCGAACGTCTGGCAGGTGACGGGTTCGCGGTGGTGCTGAACTTCGCTTCGAATGCCGCCGAAGCCGACAGCACCGCTGAAGCCATTCGCGCCGCGGGGGGCGCCGCGGTGATCGCCCAGGGTGACGTCGCCGACGAGTCCGCGATGGCGGCCGTATTCGATCGAGCGGAAAGCGATTTCGGCAAAGTCGACGTGGTGGTGCACGCAGCGGGCCGTATGCAGCTCGCGCCGCTGGTCGAGCTGGATCTGACGGTGCTGGACAGCACCTACCGGACCAATATTCGCGGCACCTTCGTCGTGGACCAACAGGCGGCCCGGCGGCTGGAACCGGGCGGGGCGATCATCAATTTCTCCACCTCGGTCGTCGGCACCGCGTTTCCGGACTACGGCGCCTACGCCGCCAGCAAGGGCGCGGTGGAGGTGCTGACCAGGATCCTGGCCCGTGAACTGCGCGGCCGGGACGTGACCGTCAACGCGGTGGCGCCCGGACCCACCGCCACCGACCTCTTCCTGCACGGAAAAGACGACGCCACCATTCAGCGACTCGCCGACGCCGTGCCACTGCGACGACTCGGCACACCCGACGATATCGCCGCTGTGGTGGCGTTTCTGGCCGGCCCGGACGGCCGCTGGGTCAACGGTCAGGTGATTCGCGCCAACGGCGGCCTGGTCTGAGCGAAGCGCCGTCGGCTCGCGATCGCGCCGAGTGGCGATCACGAGCCGACGGGTTGGTCAATTCGACGTTCGCGCGGTCGTAGTGGTGGTCGGCGCCGCGGATTGCGTTGTGGTCGTGGTCGTGGTCGTGGTCGTTTCGGTGGTGGTCGGCTTCGCCGTCTCGACCGGAGCCGCGACCGGGGACGGAGCGGGCGTCGTGGTGACCGCCGGCGTCGAGGTCGTGCTCGTCGGCGCGACCGTAGTCGTCGAACTGCCCGTGGTGGTGGTGGTCGTCGTCGGGGCGGCGCTGGTCGATGACGTGGTCGAAGTCTTGGCGGGTTCGGTCGTCGGCGTCGCCGAGGTGGTCTCCGCCGCCTTGTACACGGCGGCGAGGTCCGCCTCTTGCGGCTTGGACGTCGGGTCGACCTGCTTGCCCGCCTGCGCCTGCTTCGCCAGATGGGTGAGCCAGGCGGCGGCGTACTCGGCGGAGGTAAGCGGCTTGCCTGCGCCGGGGTCGGCGTCGTCCCAGTAGTCGAAGTGATGACCGGTGTGGTTCGGGCCGAGCGTGAGGTTGTACGGGTCGCTCATGATCACGGGGATCGTGTTCTGGTTCGTCACGATCAGACCGATGATCTCGTTGAACACCTTCTGCGGCAGGTAGGCCAGCGGCGACATGTCGTTGGTCGCGATCGCGTCCGCCTTCGCAGGAGCCTTCGGCTGCTCACCCGGCTTGTACGCCGGATCAGACACCCTCAGCAGCACTTGCAGGAAGGTCTCGTCGCTCTGCATCCAGTTCGGCTGCGACTGGATGTCGGCGAACGCCGCCAGCGCGATCCTGCCGAGCACCACCGCGACGTCCTGCCCGGTCGCAGGCGTGAGACCGTCGCGTTCGAGCGCGTCGACGTTCAGTTGCCTGCCGACGTTGACCACCAACTGCAGCAATGAGATGTTCTGCGGGGCCGAGCAGGTGAGATCACCGTCCGAGCAGAACGACGCGATCTTGCCGTTCAGCGCACCGAAGTCACCGCTGGTTCCCTGCACCGCTCCCTGACCGGGCACCGGGTTCGTGCCGTTCTGATACTGCTGGTCGAAGCCGTCCGGGTTGCCGAACGGGTCCTTCGATCCGGGGAACGGCCCGTCTCCCGCCGAGCGACCCGAGTCCGCGAGGATGACGACACCGACGACGTCGTCGGGATCCACGATCCCGTAGGCGCCGTCCTGGCCGGGCTCCTGGTGACCGATCTTCATCGCGACGCGGCGGACGACGTCGGCGCCCTCGCTGTAGCCGACGATCGAGAACTTGGTGTCCGGGCACGCCGCGGAGATCTCCCGCATCACCTGTTCGGTGTTCGCGACACCCGCGTTGACGGCATCCTCGTACGTGGACATGTCCGCCGGATACGCGATGTAGACCGCGGCGTACGCGCCGGGATCGACGTCATCGGCCGGCGCGTTGACGACCGGGTCGACCCACTCACTGCTGTGATCACCGGACAGGGCGGCCGGCAACGGGTTGCCGTCGGCGTCCACCAGCATCTTGGTGGTGCCCTCCCGCGGAGTGTCATTGCGACCGGCCACCGAGATGGTGACCATGTCGTGGCATTCCGTGACGGACGACGTGAGCTGCGTATCCCTGGTTTCCGGCGTCGAGGTCAGTGCCAACGAGGCGGCGACTACCGCCGCCACCCCCAGTACAGCCGGCGCGGCAGCGGCCGAAGCGATGCGATGCCGCGCGAAGAACTCGCGAAGAGCCATGTCCTGATTTCCAATCCATACACCGACAAAGTGGACGGACAAGCCCCCCGACGGGCCATACGTCACCGAGGACGTCGTGGTTGGGGACCCGAGCGTTACTCGAGTGGAAACGAACGGCCCGCTATCCGGCGCGGGCGGGGCCACTCAGCGGTGCCGCCGAGTGCCCACGCGAGAGCACCCGCACACGCGCGCCATCTCCTCGCCAGGCCTAGCCGCGGGCCATGTCCACGAAGCGCGACAAATGCAATTGGTGGGCGACGGTGATCGTCGCGGTGGGACCATTACGGTGCTTGCCGAGAATGAGATCCGCCTCACCGCCGCGCGGGTCGTCCCGCTCGAAAGCGTCGGGACGATGCAACAGGATGACCATATCGGCGTCCTGCTCGAGGCTCCCTGACTCGCGGAGATCGGACACCATCGGGCGCTTATCGGTTCGCTGTTCGGGGCCGCGGTTCAGCTGGCTGATCGCCACCACCGGCACTTCGAGTTCCTTGGCCAGTAGTTTCAGATTTCGGGAGAAGTCCGAGACTTCCTGCTGGCGGGATTCGACTTTCTTACCGGAGGTCATCAGCTGCAGGTAGTCCACCACAACGAGTTTCAAATCGTGGCGTTGCTTGAGCCGCCGCGCTTTCGCGCGAATCTCCATCATGGTCAGGTTCGGTGAATCGTCCACGAACAGCGGCGCCTCGCTGATCTCGCTCATCCGCCGCGCCAATTTCGTCCAGTCGTCATCGCTCATCCGCCCGGAACGCATATCCCCGAGCTTGATCTTCGCCTCCGCCGACAACAACCGCATGACAATTTCGGTCCGGCTCATCTCCAAGGAAAAGATAACGCTCGCCAAGCCATGCTTGATCGAGCAACTGCGCATGAAATCCATTCCCAGCGTCGAATTGTGCGTCGGGATCATCGATCGTCCGGCCAGATACAAGTGATCGGCATTGTCCACCTCGACGCAGCGCACCGGCACGCTGTCGATCCGACGCACGTCGACGATGAATCGCGAGTTCGATCGCACGGTGCTGCGGCTCGCACGCCGTTCCTTCTGCAGTACGGCTTTCCGATGCAGGCCGAAGACCTCGTCGTCGGTGGCGAAGGTGAGGGTGTACGCGGTTGACGATTCCTCGGAACGACCCGCCACCCGCTTGGTGGAGAGATGGCAGCGATAGCCGAGCCCGACGATCAGTTCGTGCACGTCGCTGATGAGCCGGGCGTTCGTGACGCTGAACTGCACGGAGCCGCCGCGGGTCACGGTGCCGTCGGTGTCCAGCAGCCCAGCCAGCAGGGAACGACGCTGTTGTTCGGACGCTCGCAGGTAGTCGGTGGGGATGTGCTTGTCACCCAGGACACCGAGTGTCCGCAGACGCGCCTGCACGCTGCCGATGGTGTTCCGGCATTTCTGGCACAGGCGCAGACCGATCGACTGTCCGCCACAATTCGGGCAGCGCGGCGGAGGTACCGGAGCCGAATGGAACCGCGCTTTTCCGCCGCAGGACCGCCCGCAGGTACGGACCTCGCTGGTGAAAGGAATGAATTCCTTTCCGCAGATCACGCACTCGCGAGCAGCGATCGGCTCGTCGGCAGGCAATCTGAGCTGATATCGCAGCCGAGCCGATCGTGACGGCACGGCGACGATTCCCTCGCCTTCGATCCGCGCGATGATCTCCGGATCAGCGCAGGTCAGCTGTGCGGCGGCAGAGGTTCCGTCGCCGAGCCAGGCACCCAAGGTGTAGGGGGGCACGGGCAACGCGCGCACGGGCAACTGCAGCGGCGCGGTATTGGTGACCGAGTGGTTGAGCCTGCGATCGGCGGTGTCGCACCGCAGCGTCTGTGCAATTTCCGCGGTGGTGCGCACTTCGGCGTGAGTTCGCTTCGATCGACGGGACGCCCTTGTCTCGGTGAGCCATTGGTGCTTTTCGTCCGCGACGATCACCGTGCCATCGGAGAACTCGACTTCGTAGCACGGACGTCCGGTCAGGACCTCCGTGGCCGCGACGACGCGAGTGGGCAAGCCATCGGCATCCAGCAATTCATCGCCGATCTGCACTCGGCCCATTGTGGTCCACCCGGTGGGCGTCGGCAGGGGAGTGTCCACCGCCAGTGCCTTACCCACGCCGGGTCGCGCCGCGACGATGATCATCTGGCCCGGGTGCAGGCCGTTGGTGACCTCGTCGAGTTCGGTGAAACCGGTGGGGACGCCGAGGGAGATGCCGCCGCGGCTGGCGATGGAGTCGATCTCGTCCATCGTCGGCTGGAGCAATTCCTCGAGGGGCAGGAAGTCTTCGCTGGTGCGGCGTTCGGTGACCTCGTAGACCTCGGCCTGGGCGCGGTCGACGACCTCGGCGATGTCCTGGCCGTCGGCGCCCGCGTAGCCGTACTGGACGATGCGGGTGCCCGCCTCCACGAGGCGGCGCAGAATGGCCTTCTCCGCGACGATTTCGGCGTAGTAGCTGGCGTTCGCCGCCGTCGGCACGGTCTGGGTGAGCGTGACCAGATAGGGCGCGCCGCCGATGCGTTTGAGTTCGCCACGGCGGTCGAGGCCCGCGGCGACGGTCACCGGGTCGGCGGGTTCCCCGCGCCCGTAGAGATCGAGAATCGTGTCATAGACGGCCTGGTGAGCGGGACGGTAGAAATCGCCGGGCCGAATCACCTCGACGACGTCGGCGATGGCGTCCTTGCTCAACAACATGCCGCCGAGCACCGACTGCTCGGCCGCCATGTCGTGCGGAGGTTGTCGGCCGAAGTCTTCGCCGGGGGGTTCGGGCGGAAAATTTCTGCGCCCGCGGTCATCGGTGGCTGTCACCAGACTCGACCGTCCTCTCTACCCCACGACCGGGTTGCACCCTGTCGACTCGTTTTACTCCCGGGCACCGACACGTACGTGAAAGCCGTTGACCGGGGCTCCAGCTACCGCTGCGGCACCCGTCCGTGCCCGCGACCGGGAGCGTTCCGCGCGCAGCGATGCGACGAACCTAGGCGACCCGAGGGGCGTGGACCAAACCGCACTGTGCACACAGCTGTGGATAACTTGGGGAAAGTTCACCCAACCGTGTGCAGCCCCTGTGGACAACTTGGGGAAAACCCAGGTCGCCGGGGTCAAATACGCAGATAGATACAGACTTCCGCGTTTTCCCAGGTGTGGATTAAAGAAGTACCGGCGTGTCGGCCGAGTTGAACAGCCGGGCGTGTTGGGTTAACAGCACGTGATCCGCATATGACCTGAATCACATTGCGAGCGGTCGGTTTTACCGGTAATCCACAGGCTGGGTGAGCGGAGCGCTTGTGTGGGTGGAGTGACGCCCCGATTGTCCCGAATGGCGCTCGGCGCCATTCGGCAAATAATTAGCTATAAAGCAGGCCCGGTTGACAGGGCACAGCCGAGGACCACTCCCGTTCAACAGAGGGGAGCGGTCCTCGACGCGATGCCTGAATCAGGCGGCGGTGACCGTGAGGTCGAACTTCGCCACCACATCCGGGTGCAGGTGCACCACGATGCCGTGCTTGCCGGTCGACTTGATGTGCGACTTCGGCAGCTCGATGCTGCGCCTGTCGACGACGGGGCCACCCGCCGCCTTGACGGCCGCCGCGACGTCCGACTGGGTCACCGAGCCGAACAGCTTGCCGGTGCCCGCGGTCTTGACCGCCAGCGAGACCGAGTCCAGGGCCTCGATGGCCTGCTTCAGCTCGTTGGCGTGGTCCAGGTCGCGGACCCGGCGGGCTTCCTGCGCCCGGCGGATGCCCTCGACCTGCTTCTGCGCACCGCGGCTGGCCGCGATCGCCAGGCCGCGCGGCAGCAGGTAGTTGCGGCCGTAGCCGTCCTTGACCTCCACGGTATCGCCGGGGGCACCGAGGTTGTCCACATCAGCAGTCAGAATCAACTTCATTTGTGTGCCTCCCTTTCTCAGCGAGCCGTCGACACGTAAGGCAGCAGCGCGACCTCACGCGAGTTCTTGACCGCAACCGCGATATCGCGCTGGTGCTGCACGCAGTTGCCGGTGACACGGCGGGCGCGGATCTTCCCGCGGTCGCTGACGTACTTGCGCAGCAACGCCGTGTCCTTGTAATCGATGTTGACGGTGCCGGTCTTGCTCTCCTTGCAGAACGCGCAGGCCTTCTTCTTGAGCACCTTTTCGCGCGCGGGCGCTTTAGGCATGGTCTTGTACTCCGTAATCAGTGATGGCCCGAATTCCTGCGGGCCGTTGTGGCCGTTCTCAGAACGGCGGTTCGTCATCCATGCGGCCGCCGCCCCCGAAGGAGCCGGCCGCGGGCGCACTGCCCCAAGGGTCGTCCTCGGCACCGCCGGAACGCCCACCGCTACTACCGGAGGAGGCGTAGTTGCCACCGCCGCCGGAGCCGGACCCGAAGCCGCCGCCTCCGCTGCCGCGGCTGGTCTTGTTGACCTTGGCGGTGGCGTAGCGCAGCGAGGGACCGACCTCGTCGACCTCGAGCTCGACGACCGTGCGCTTCTCACCCTCGCGGGTTTCGTAGGAGCGCTGCTTGAGCCGTCCGCTCACGATGACACGGGAACCTCTGGTCAGGCTTTCGGCGACGTTCTCCGCGGCCTCGCGCCAGATATTGCAGCGCAGGAACAGCGCTTCGCCGTCTTTCCATTCGTTCGAATTACGGTCGAACACACGGGGAGTCGACGCGACGGTGAAATTCGCCACCGCCGCTCCCGCCGGTGTGAATCGAAGCTCCGGGTCGGCCGTCAGATTGCCGATGACGGTGATGACCGTGTCGCCTGCCATGTGGTTCCTCCTGCTCGGTGTGCAGTCCGCGTCTCGCTGTTGCGCTAGAGCCTAGGCACAGGCTCCGACGCAAACGAGAGTTGCCGGACTACTTGTCGTGGCGCAGAACCTTGGTGCGCAGCACCGTCTCGTTCAGACCGAGCTGGCGGTCGAGCTCGCTCACGGTGGCGGGCTCGGCGGTCAGATCGACCACGGCGTAGATGCCCTCGGCGTGCTTGGCGATCTCGTAGGCGAGCCGGCGACGGCCCCAGATGTCGACCTTGTCGATCTTGCCGCCTTCGGTGCGAACGACACTGAGCAGGTTGTCCAGCGACGGACCAACAGTGCGCTCGTCCAGGCTCGGATCGAGGATGACCATCACTTCGTAATGACGCACGGACCAATCACCTCCTGTGGACTAGGAAACGGCCACGGACGGTCCGTGGCAGGAGGGTCGTTGCGTCAGCAACCCGAACAGGCTACATGAGCGGGGCGTGAGCAGTGAAATCGCCCCGCCGAGCCGCCGGGGCGAGCACGGGATCGGTCCGCGCGTTCACCTTCGTGGGGAGGGGAACGGCGGCGCGGCCCGGACCGTCCGCTTAGGGTGGATCCATGCCGACCGCACTCGCCGCCAGCGACCTGCCCGCGGGTGGTGTGCGACGCCGCGCGGCGTTGGCCGTGGTGGTGGTGTTGCTCTGCGGTCTCGTCCTGGGGCTGGCGTACGCGAACAAGGCGCGGTGCGCGGGGGCGCCGTTCGACCGGGACGGGCGCAGCACGGTTTTCGACGTCATCAAGGACTCGGACGTCTGCTATTCGGACATCCAATTCCTCTGGCTGGGCCGAGACATCAACGAGCACGTCTTTCCCTATGTGAGCGGCGGCATCACCGACGGCGGGGCCTTGGTCGGCGGCGCGGTGGAGTACCCGGTGCTCAGCGGCGTGCTGATGTGGCTCGGCGCGGTCGGCGCGCACAACGACGCCGATTTCCTGCGGTACTCCGCGCTGCTGCTCGCGCCGTTCGCGCTGCTGACCGCGTGGATGCTGGCTCGCCTGGCCGGAGGCGCCGCCCTGCTCTGGGCGGCCGGACCGCCGCTGGTGCTCTATGCCTTCCACAACTGGGAGCTCCCGGTGGTCTGCACGGCGGTGGCGGCCGTCTACGTGATGGCGACGTTGACCCGATACTCCGTGCGTACCAGGGGAATCCTGGCCGCGGTGCTGCTCGGCCTCGGGTTCTGCCTCAAGCTGTACCCGGGGATCTTCGTGTTGCCGCTGCTGGCGTACGTGCTGACCGGCGGCGTCGACCGTGCCCCGGAAGAGCGCGAGCGCGGACTCGACCCGTGCGGCGCGCTGCTCACCGCCGCCGCGGCGATCGGCACCGTCGTCGCGGTGAACCTGCCGTTCGCGCTGGTGGGGTACGAGGGCTGGCGCGCGTCGATCACCTTCCAGCAATTGCGTCAGGCCGACATCACCACGAACTCGATCTGGTACTGGGGACTGCGGCCGATGTTCGGCCCGGACGCGCGCGGCGAGGTGGCGTTCCAGCAGGTGGTCACCATCGCCTCGCCGCTGCTGGTGCTCGGGGCGTTCGCACTCGCGATGTGGCTCGGCTGGAAGCGTTACCTGACGGTCGGCGTTTTCCCGTGGGTGGGCGTGAGCGGGGCGATGCTGTGTGGATTCCTGTTGTTCCACAAGGTGCATTCGCCGCAGTACACCCTGTGGCTGGTGCCGTTTCTCGTGCTGCTCGAGGTGCCCTGGTGGCTTATCGGCAGCTATCTCGTCGCCGACGCGGCCATCGGGATCGGGGTGTTCCGCTACTTCTACTCGATGGGTGCGGGCACCTCGGTCGAGCAGATGGAGAACGTCGTCCAATTCGGTGTGTGGGGGCGCGCGAGCCTGCTGATCGTGCTGTTCTTCGTGTTCGTGTGGGCGATGCCCCGAGGGCACCGTTCGACGCCGCCCCCGGTGGCGCGGTCCGACCCCCGCGATCTGGTCCCGGTGGTCTAAGGCCCGCCGTGCCGGGCGCGGAAGGCGGCGCTCTTGGCGCGGTTGCCGCACAGCGTCATGTCACACCAACGGCGCGAGCCGCCCCGGGAAGTGTCCACATAGAGCCGGGTGCATACGGTCCGGCCGCACTCCTTGACGAGTGCCCCGCCACCCAGTAGCTCGATCGCGGAACGGGCGATGGCGGCCAGAGCGGCATCCGCGTCACCGGAGCGGACGACCGCGCCGTCGGTGCCCAGGCTGATCGAGGGCGGTGCTGCCACGGCGAATTCGTTGAGCGTGCGGCGGTCGGCGTCGGCGAAGGCGTTTCCGTGAGCGGCGGCCAGTGCCGACCGATAAGCCGCCTCGCGCAGCCGCACCGCACGCGCGAGGGTGTCCGCGTCGCTGGGCGGGGGATCGTCGAGCAGGTTCGCGGCGGCGATCCAGTCGGCGAGCGCGGCGGGTGTGGTGAGGGCGTCCTCGAACGTGGTCGAGCGCGCCTTGACGGTCCCGGCGAAGTCCAAGGCGAGATTTCCGCTCACGAAGGTGAACACGCCCTCATGGTAACCGCCTTGACAGGTTAGTCCGCAGGATGTCACGGTGTAACCGCCCAAGGTGGTTATTTTCGGGAGGTCCCGTGCAGAGTCGGTTCGCGATGGTGGCCGCGCAGCCGCTGTTCGTCCTGTTGTGGAGCAGTGCGTTCATCGCCGGTGTGATCGGGGTCGGCGCGGCGCCGCCGCTGCTGGTGCTGTTCGTGCGCTTCGCCGTCGCCGGGGTTCTGCTCGTCGCGTACGCGCTGCTGGCGCGGGTCGAGTGGCCGCGCGGAAGTCGACTGCGTCATGTGCTCGTCGCCGGGTTACTGATGCAGATGGTCCAGTTCGGCGCGTTCTACACGGCCATGGCCGAGCACGTCTCGGCCGCGGTGATCGCGCTCGTGCAGGGCTTGAATCCGGTGGTCATCGCCCTGTGCGCGGGGCTGATCGGCGAAGTCGTCACCTTGCGGCAGTGGTTCGGCTTCGGTGTCGGGGGGATCGGAGTCGCGCTGGCCGTGTTCGACCAGTCCCACTTCTCCCTGACCGGATTGGCGTTGTGCGTGGTGGGGTTGCTCGGGCTGAGCCTGGGCACCGTGTACCAGAAACGGTTCGTTCCCGCCATCGATCCAAGGGCCGCCACGGCGTTGCACGTGGTGGTGAGCGCGCCGATCGCGGGGGCGCTGGCCTGGCTGTCGGGCCAGACGCACGTGTCGGACGCGGGTCGCTTCGCCGGGTCGCTCACCTGGATGGTGCTGGTGAACTCCATGGCCGCGTTCCTGCTGTTCAACGCCATGCTGCGCCGCTGGGACGCGACCAGGGTTGGCAAGCTGTTCTTCGCGACGCCCGCCGTGACCGCGATCCTGGCCTGGCTGCTGATCGATCAGCCGTTGCGAATGCTGACGGTCGCCGGGCTCGGCATCGGCCTGGTCGGTTTGGTGTTCGCCGCGCGCACGCCGACCGGCTCGGCGGTCGTGGCGCGGCAGCCCGTGCCCGCGGCGCGGTGACCTACTTGCGCCCCGCCTGCCACTGCATGCCCCACTGGTAGGCCTGGTCGAGTTCGCGCTGGGCGCCGTTGACGTAATGCACTTCGCGGTGCACGGTGATCCCGGCCCCCTGGTTCAGCAGCAGGGCGATGGCGCACGAGCGCGCGCCGTCCACCGGAGAGTCGAGGCGGACCTCGATCTGCGGACCGGACGTGGGGTAGAGCGTGACCACGCCGTCGGCGGCGGCCCAGTTGGGCACGCCCTCGTAGATGAAGGCGAAGATCAGGATGCGCCGGAACAACTCGGGCCGGGCGAGGTCGATGTGCATGTTCTCGCCCGTCGTCGCCGAACCGCTGCGGTCGTCGCCGTCGAGCCGGATGTAGGGCTCGGCCTCCAGAGTGCCGAAATTGTTCCCGATCGCCTGGACGACGCCCTTGGCTCCGGTGGACAGTTCGTAGAGGCAGCCGAGGTCCAGGTCGACGGGCTTGGACCGGCGGAAGAATCCCTTGGATCCGCTCGACCAGTTCAGGTTGACCCGCATGGTGCCCTGTTGCTCACCCGGCTTGGTCAGATTGATGCTGGGCGTCGCCTTCGACAGGGTCACCTTGGACAGGTTGACGCCGCCAGGGTTGGCGTTGATCGCCATGGCGCGATCCCCCCTCTGTGGAAACGAGAGCGGCAGCGGCCATCCGCTGGGATGGGGCCGCTGCCGCAACGGGTCTTCGGCTGCTTGCCGGGAATCAGCCTACCGGCGTGGGTTCCCGTTCGCTGTCCAGTTCCTCCTCGTCCGCTCGGCCGTTGCGGACGATGCTGGTGAGGAATGCCGCGCCGATGAACGCGACGCCGACCAGGCCGGTGACGATCTCGTTGATGTGCACGCCGATCGAGACCAGCAGGATGGCCGCGAGCGCGCCGATCGCCCAGTGCGCGCCGTGCTCCAGGTAGACGTACTCCGACAGGGTGCCCTTGCGGACCAGGTACACCGTGATCGACCGGACGAACATGGCGCCGATCAGGCCGAGGCCGAGCGCGATGATGATCGGGTCGGAGGTGATGGCGAACGCGCCGATCACGCCGTCGAAGGAGAACGACGCGTCGAGCACCTCCAGGTAGAGGAACAGGAAGAAGCCCGCCTTACCGGTGGCCTTCGCCAGCTCGGAGGGGCCGCCCTCGGTGTGCTCCTCGGTGTGGAACATGGAGCCGAGGCCGTCCACCGCGATGTAGGTGATCATGCCGAGCAGGCCCGCCACCAGGACGGTCGAGCGGTGCGCCTCGTCGGCGATGAACTCCGCGGTGAGGATCAGGCCGCCGCCTGCGACCACCACGGAGAGCATGTCCAGCTTGCCCGCCTTGGCCAGCGGCCGTTCCAGCCAGCTCAGCCAGGTGATGTCGCGTTCCTCGAAGATGAAGTTGAGGAACAGCAGCGCCAGGAACATGCCGCCGAACGCCGCGATCTGCGGGTGCGCGTCGGTGAGCAGTTTCTCGTAGCTGGGGCTGCCGTCCGGGAAGGTCAGCGCGTCGCCCGGAGGCGGGTTGAGGGCCAGGTCGAAGGCCCGCACCGGGTCCAGCCCGGCCGTGATCCACACGATGGCCAGCGGGAAGACCAGCCGCATGCCGAAAACGGCGATCAACACGCCGATGGTGAGGAAGATCCGCTGCCAGAAAGCGCTCATGCGTTCGAGAACGGTGGCGTTGATCACGGCGTTGTCGAACGAGAGGGACACCTCGAGGATGCCGAGGATCGCGGCGAGCGCGAGGGCGGTCGGTCCGCCATACACGACAGCAGCGATGAGCGAGAGCACCGTGACGACGAGGGACATGCCGAATATGCGCAGGACCACGCTGGGACCTTTCGTGAGTGAAGACTTGGCGGCGACGTTGCTACCAGCGTGGCCGCTGGATCGCCGGTTGTCCAACGCTGCTCCCAGGGCGCCGGCATGCCTGGGCCGCATGACGAGGGGGCCCGTCGCCGGGCCCCCTGCGAACAGCGAAGTGTTGCTTAGACGTTCACGCCGTAGTCACGGGCGATGCCCGCCAGACCGGAGGCGTAACCCTGGCCGATCGCGCGGAACTTCCACTCCGCGCCGTTGCGGTACAGCTCGCCGAAGACCATGGCGGTCTCGGTCGACGCGTCCTCGGTGAGGTCGTAGCGGGCGAGCTCCTCGCCGTTGCTGCGATCCACGACGCGGATGTAGGCGTTGCGGACCTGGCCGAAGGACTGCGAGCGGGAGTCGGCGTCGTAGATCGAGACCGGGAAGAAGATGCTCTCGATCGTGGGCGGGGTGTTTGCCAGGTCGACGTTGATGACCTCGTCGTCGCCCTCGCCCTCGCCGGTCCGGTTGTCGCCCGCGTGCTCGATCGCGCCCTCGGGCGAGCGCAGGTTGTTGAAGAAGACGAAGTGCTGGTCGGACAGGACCTTCTTGTCCGCGCCGGTCGCGATGGCGCTGGCGTCGAGGTCGAAGTCGGTGCCGGTGGTGGTCCGCACATCCCACCCGAGGCCGACTGCAACAGCAGTGAGGTTAGGCGCCGCCTTGGTCAGCGAGACATTGCCGCCCTTGGACAAACTGACACCCATGCGGGATTCCCTTTCAATAGTCCGTCATTGGTTCCCAGCATGTCCGAATCGCCGGGTACGTCATACGACAGTAGTAGGTTTCCGCGAACTTGCGTAGGAACCGGCGTAACCCCCGGCGAACAGGAAGATCTCCTACCATCGGGGCGTGGCAGGGCGAAGGCGCGGTTGGTTCCGTTCGTCGGGAAACGACGAGTGGATCGAACATGCCCGCGCGACGCTGGCGACGGCGTTCCTCGACATGGATCGGCGACAGAGCGCGGCCGACGCGGCGGTGCACGCCGCCGATCAGATCTTCCCCGAGCGGCGAACGGGCGCGCGCTGGGAACCGGTGCGCCACAAGTGTTATGGCGCCGCGGAGGTCTATCTGACGCTGAGCGCGGAATTGGAGGCCGCGCAGCAGGGCGGGCCGCCGGTCCCGCAGGGCGGGCAACGCGTCGACGCCGCGGTACGG
Organism: Nocardia sp. NPDC005745; assembly: GCF_040630775.1. Lineage (NCBI taxonomy): Bacteria > Bacillati > Actinomycetota > Actinomycetes > Mycobacteriales > Nocardiaceae > Nocardia > Nocardia sp. NPDC005745. The sequence goes on along the minus strand of NZ_JBEXYF010000015.1, from coordinate 107,678 downwards.
CAACTGGCCGACGCGGCGCGCGCCGTCGACGAGTTCTATCGCGGCGACCAGGGCAAGCTCGAAGAGGCGGTGGCCGTGCTCGGCGCGGTGCCGCGGTTGGCGCAGCAGGTGAAGGCCGCCGCGGCCGAGGTGCGCGGCCGGGCCGCCGAGTCGGAGTTCGCGAACTATCCGTCGGTGCGCAAGGGCGCCACCGCGGTCGATGAGGCGCTGGTCACACTGGAGGCGTCGGGTTCCGGCGCACCCGCGGGCACGGTGCGGGAGGCCGCGAACCGGCTGGAGACGGCCACCAGGGAGCTGACGGATGCGTTGGCGCAAGCTCCATCTCGGGCCGCGGCCGCGAACACCGCTATCTCCTCGGTGACAACCCGCCTTGCCGCCGTCCGGACCAGGGCCGAAGGCGTTCCGCAGGCCTTCTCGGCGCTGCTGCGCGAGTTCAATGCTGCGAGTTCGGCCGATCTGGCTAACAATGAGCGGGAAAGCCAGCGAGCCATCGAGGCCGCGGCCGCGGCCTTGGGCAGGGCGCGTACGGCGGCGGCGGAGAACAATCCGGAGTTTGCACTTGATCTGACCACATCCGCGCGCGGGTTCCTCGCCGAGGCCGAGCAGCGAGTCGACGCCGTCACCAAGCGGCTCACCTCGCTGCGTGTGATCCGGTCCGACCCGCAAGAACAGGCCAAGGCCGTACGATTCCGGCTGCGGGACGCGCAGATGCTCGCGGTGAGCCGCGGGCTGGTCGCCGAATGGGGTTCGGTGCTCGACGCGCAAGCGGCACGGATCGACCGAATCAGCGAAACACTGTCGGGGCGTCATCCCGACTACTGGGCCTATGTGACGGAACTGAATGCCGTTACGGAATTCATAGCCGGGGTAGTGGAACGAATGAGAAGACAAGCAGGACCACGACGAGAATGAGGATGGGGCAACGATGACCGCAGGCATCGCCGTCCAGCAGGAGGTTTCCCTGCGGAAGCGAATGCCGCTGCGCCACTTCCGGCAGTTGCACGGCCCAGAGGCGAGGCGACTCTTCCACCGGCAGCCCGAGCCGTTCGGCGACGACCACACCGATCGCGAGTTGCTCGCGGTCGGGCTCGGCGCGACGCTGTATGCGCCCGCGACCAGGCCCGATCTCGCGCTGACGATCGGCAGGCGCGCCGAGCACGGGGTGTGTTCGATGGTGATCGACCTCGAGGACGCGGTGGCCGATCACGAGGTGGAGTACGCCAAGCAACAGACCGTCGCCGCGCTCGATCTGCTCGCGGGCAGCCACGACGCCAACCCCCTGTTGTTCGTCCGGGTGCGCGACGCGGACACGATCACCGAACTCATCGAGCAACTCGGACCGGGCGCCAAGGTGCTGACCGGGTTCGTGTTCCCGAAGTTCGACAGTGTCACCGGACCGAAGTACCTCAACGCGCTGAACGTAGCGGCCCAGCGGGTGGGCAGGCCGCTGTACGGGATGCCGGTGCTGGAGTCGGCGGTGCTGGTGCACCGGGAGACCCGCGATTACGAGCTCACCCAGATCGCGGCGCTGCTGGCCGCGCATCGAGACCGGGTGCTCGCGGTGCGGGTGGGCGCGACCGACATGTGCTCGACGTTCGGCATCCGCCGCGACCGCGACCTGACCATCTACGACGTACGCGTGGTCGCCGACGTCATCGCCGATATCGTGAACTACCTGGGGCGCGCGGACGGTACCGGGTTCGTCATCACGGGGCCGGTGTGGGAGTACTTCGCCGATCACGAACGGATGTTCCGGCCGCTGCTGCGGACCGCGCCGTTCGAGGAGTCCGACGCGGTGCCGTTCCGGCAGTACCTGGTCAGCCGGGATCTGGACGGCTTGCTGCGGGAGATCACGCTGGACCGGGCCAACGGCATTCAGGGCAAGACGGTGATCCACCCGTCGCACGTGTCCGCCGTGCACGCGCTGTCCGTGGTGTCGCACGAGGAGTACTCGGACGCGCTGGACATCCTGCGCGAGGACGTCGGCGGCGTGGCGGCCTCCGGTTACCGGAACAAGATGAACGAGATGCGGCCGCATCGCAGTTGGGCGCGACAGACCTTGTTGCGCGCACGGGTGTTCGGCGTGGCGAACAAGGGAGTGTCGTTCGTGGATCTGCTTACCGCGATGGTCACCGTATGAGCGGCCGAGCGACCGAACTCGATAGCAGCGAAATCCCCTGGGCGACAAGAACTCTCGGAATATCGCTGCATCACGACCCGGTGCGCGAACGCGATTCGGACCGGCTGCGCTCGGCGCGGCTGCCGATCACGGCGCTGGTCCAGCCGGGTGTTCGCCACAACAACCGGCGCCGGGCGCACCTGTTGGTCTCCACCGTGCTCGGCAAGCACCTGCCGACCGATCCGCGGGTGGTGCTCGGCGCGGGCGATCAGCTGGGTGATCTGGTGCGCGCGGTGCTCGGTGAACGCGAAGCCGTCGTGCTCGGGTTCGCCGAGACCGCGACGGGACTCGGCCACTGTGTGGCCGCGCGGATCGGCGCGAGCTGTTATCTCCATTCGACCCGGCGCGAGGTGCCGCACGCGCAGACGCTCGCCGGATTCGAGGAGGGGCATTCGCATGCCACCTCGCACCTGTTGCAACCGGCGCCGGCCGACATCTTCGTCAACGATCTGCCGCTGGTGCTCGTCGACGACGAGATCTCTACCGGCGCCACGGCGATCGATGCGGTGCGCGCGTTGCACGCCTTCTCGCCGCGCGCCCACTACGTGCTCGCGTCGCTGGTCGACCTGCGCACCGAGGCCGACCGTGCCGCATTCGACACCGCCGCGGCGGAACTCGGGGCGCGGATCGACACGGTCTGTCTCGCCGCAGGCCGGGCGTCGCTGCCCCCGGAGCTGGTCGACGCCGTCGGGGCGCTCCCGGAGCCGCGGTTGAATCCGACCGCGGGACATCTCGGCTCGTTCCGCCGGATGGAACTACCGTGGCCCGCTTCCGTTCCGGAGGGCGGCAGGCACGGCGTACTCGCCTCCGACACCGGTGCGTTCGAGGCCGCGCTGCTGGACGCGGAGCAGGTGCTGGCCGCCCGGCTCGCCACCGATTTCCCGGGCCGGGCCGTCATCGTGCTCGGGCACGAGGAGTTGATGTATCTGCCGTTGCGGCTGGCGGCGCTGCTCGCCGACACGGGGACGCCGACGCGCTTCCAGACCACCACGCGATCGCCCGCCTACGTGCTGGACGAGCCAGGGTATCCGTTGCGGCGCGGATTCCGGTTCATCGCGCCCGAACCGGGCGACCCTGCGCCGCGCTATCTGTACAACGCGCACTGGCCGGTGACTCTCGACGTGTTCGAGGCGGACCTCGCCGGGTCGGGCGCGCTGCTCGCCGCTCCGCCGCGCCGCGACGAGGCCGCCTGCGCGATTACCGATGACGGTGTCGGCAGTGGTGCCGATGGCGACGGCCCGGCCGCCGATCCGGTGCTCGTCGTGGTGGTCGACTCACCCGCCGACACGGCGGAGTTGATGGCCGAGCACGGGTTGGTGGACGTGCTGACCGCTTCCGGCGCGGACGTGCTGCTCGCGGTGCTGCCGGAGGCGGACCCGCGGCGGCTGCACGCCGAACGCGCGACAGCGGCCGGGAGCCGGGCGTGACGAGTACCAGGGTGGGTGCGCTACCCACGCCGCTGCACGGGCCGGAGTTCGGCTCCTACGCCGCCGACGAGGTCTCCTGGCTGCTCAAGGACCTGTCGGGCGTCGATCTGGAGGCCGACGTCGCGGAGCGGGAACGGCGGATCCAGGCGGGGCAGGCGCACTACGCGGAGTCGCTGCCGATCGAGTACCAGCCGGACGCGACGTATCGGTCGCTGTTCGACGAGGTGCTGACGGCCAGCGCCGAGCGGCTCGCGCTGGCCGTGGCGACCGTGTCCGAGCTGGTCGTCGCCGAACGCGGTGAGGACATCGTCCTGGCGTCGCTGGCGCGGGCGGGCACGCCGGTCGGGATTCTGATGCGTCGCTGGCTGCGTTCGCGGCGTCCGAGCCTCGAGATTCCGCACTACGCGGTGTCGATCGTGCGGGATCGCGGCATCGACGCGGTGGCGCTGGACTACCTGGCCGAGCAGCACGATCCCTCCTCGGTCGTGTTCATCGACGGATGGACCGGCAAAGGGGCGATCACCCGCGAGCTGACCGAGGCGCTGGACGCCTATCACGCGGCCGGTGGCGCGCGGTTCGACGACGAGTTGGTGGTGCTGGCCGATCCCGGGCACTGCGTGCGCACCTACGGCACCCGCGACGACTTCCTGATCGCCTCGGCCTGCTTGAATTCCACCGTTTCCGGCCTGGTCTCGCGCACGGTCCTCAACGACACGCTGATCGGCCCCGGTGATTTCCACGGCGCGAAGTTCTACCGCGAACTGGCCGGTGCGGACGTGTCCGGACGTCTGCTGGACGTCGTGAGCGGCGCCTTCGACGCGATCCGCGACCGGGTGCCCGCGGAGGTGGCCGCGGTTCGCGCGAGTGACCGGACGCCCACCTGGTCCGGCTGGGCGTCGGTGGAGCAGGTGCGCGAGCGGTACGGCATCGCCGGCGTGAACTTCGTGAAGCCCGGCGTCGGCGAGACCACTCGGGTGCTGCTGCGACGGGTGCCGTGGCGGGTGCTGGTGCGCGAGGCGGACGCCCCGGAGCACGCGCACATCCGGATGCTCGCCGCGGCCCGGGGTGTCCCGGTCGAAGTCGTCGCCGACCTGGCATATTCGTGCATGGGATTGATCAAGGACGTGCAGCAGTGAACCTATCTCCGAAAGCACACCGAAGACGCGCGCTGATCGCGACCGACCTGGACCGGACGATGATCTACTCGCGTAACGCCTTCAGCACCACCGCCGACGTGCCGACGGTCTGCGTGGAGCATCTGGAAGGGGCGCCGCTGTCGTTCATGACCACCACCGCGGCGCTGCGGATGCAGACCCTGACCGAACCCGCCGCCGTCGTTCCCACCACCACCCGCACCATCAAACAGTTCGACCGCATCCGGCTGCCCGGAGCGCCCTGGCGCTACGCGATCACCAGCAACGGCGGGAACATCCTGGTCGACGGCGTGCCCGATCTGAGCTGGCGCATCGATATCGACGCCAAGGTCCGTGCGGGAGGCGCCACCCTGTCCGAGGTGAGCAAGGAATTGCACGCCCGCATCGATGACTCCTGGGTCACCAAGTTCCGCGTGGCCGACCACCTCTTCTGCTATCTGGTGGTGAAGCCCAAGGAGGTGCCCGAGGGATTCCTGGCCGAGTGGGACGACTGGTGTCGTCTACGCGGCTGGTCGGCGTCCCAGCAGGGCCGCAAGATCTACACCATGCCGCAGGCCGTCTGCAAGAGCCGCGCGGTCGACGAGGTGCGCAAGCGCCTCTGGGAAGGCGGAGAACTCGCCGACGATGCCCGCACGCTCGCCGCGGGCGACGGCGCCCTCGACGCCGACATGCTGCGCGCCGCCGACTCCGCCATCCGCCCCCGCCACGGCGAACTCGAACAACTCAACTGGACCCACCCCAACCTCACCATCACCCGAGCCACCGGCATCCTGGCGGGCGAGGAAATCATCAACTGGTTCATCAAGGCAGCTCCGATGCCTTCCGCGTAGCCGGCACGACATCCGTCGGCCCGGTGCCTGACGATCAGGTTCGTCTCATGCCGGTTCGAAGGTGGACTTGAAGTCCGGGCATTCGACCAAGGGGTCGTGGGTGCAGGTGGAGGCGTGGCGGAGGCTGTCGCGCATGCGGAGGAGGCGGGTGATGTCGTCGTCCAGTTGCCTGGCTTTCTCCGCCATGCGGGTGCGTAGTTCGGCGTCGGTGGGGGAGGCGCGCAGGAAGCGGGCTATCTCGGCGAGGGTGAAACCGGCGCCGCGGGCGCAGGCGATGAGGGCGAGGCGGCCGAGGATGTCGGGGTGGTAGGTGCGGCGCAGGCCGTTGCGGCCGGTGGCGGTGATCAGCCCGCGTTTCTCGTAGAAGCGCAGTGCGGAAGGGGCGAGGCCGGTTCGCTCGCCGACTTCGGCGATATCGAGCAGGTCGTTCATCTCGTCTCCTTGACTTGAACCGCGCTTCAAGTCACAGACTAACTCGCATGACGATCCATCACCTCAATTGCGGCTCGGTTCGGCGGATCGAAGCCACCTACGACGGACCAGCGCCCGCCCATGCCGTGAACCACTGCCTGCTGGTCGAGACGGCATCCGACGGCCTGGTCCTGATCGAGACGGGCATCGGGCTCGATGACGTGCGTGACCCGGCGGGCACGCTCGGGGCGGACTGGGTGGCGATGGCCCAGCCCGTGCTCACCGAGGACGAGACGGCGATACGGCAGGTCCAGCGGCTCGGCTACGACCCCGTCGACGTCCGGCACATCATCCTCACCCACCTCGACGTGGACCACTGCGGCGGACTGCCCGACTTCCCGCACGCACGGGTCCACGTGCTCGCCGCGGAACTCGCGGCGGCGCGGGCCGAAGCGCCCAGCTTCCGCTACCGTCCCGCGCACTGGGCCCACGACCCGCTCTGGCAGACCTACCCGTCGGACCCGACGGGACAGTGGTTCGGCTTCGACGCGATCCAACCGAAGGACCTGCCCGGCGACTTCCAGTTGATTCCGCTGGGCGGGCACACCGCGGGCCACACCGGCATAGCGGTCCGCGAAGGCGAACGTTGGCTGCTGCACTGCGGCGACGCGTACTACTACCATCGCGAACTCGATCCGGCGCCGCAGCCCCACCCGGTGCTCGACATCGTGCAGACCACCTCCGAGGTCCACCACGACCTGCGACTGGGCACCCAGGCGCGGCTGCGCGAACTGCACCGCGATCACGGCGACGAGGTCACCTTGATCAGCGCGCACGACCCGTGGGAGTTCCAGCGCGCGAGCTGAACTCATCGACGCTGCCAGCACTGTGCCCGGTCGCCGAGATTCCACCACGAGACGTAGCCGGGGTCCTGGTCGAGCAGAGTCCACCCGGCCTCGAGCGCGTCGAAGAACGCCCTGTCGGCCGTGCGCCCGCCGCGCGGTTCGCCGATGTAGACCAGCAGCGAGCCGCCCGCGTCCTGGTAGGCGGTGAGCGTCGTCGAAGCCATGGGGTTCTCCCACCCGGGCGGCCAGCAGAGGAACAGCGCGTCGTCGGCGTGGGCGGCGGCGAGATCGGCGGTCGAGGCGGGTGCCGTCGCGGTGGGGTGCCAGGTCGCGGGCAGTCCCGCGGCGGCGGGGAACGCCGTGTTGGCTGCCCGGTCCGGCGGGTGTGAGTCGAAAGCATTTGTGGGCACACCCATTCGGGTGAGTTGGTAGGCCCAATAGCCGCGCCCGGCGCCGACTTCCAGCACCGGTTGGCCCTGCGCCACGTCCGCTATCCAGCGCAGTGTCGCGGGCGAGGGGATCGCGTAGGCGTAGGCGGCTTGCAGCAGGATCTGCGCGTACGCCAGTCGCGCACTGCCTTTCGGGTTCCCACCGTTCACCTCGGAGCGGTTCGCGCGCTCCCACGGCCCTGGCGATACCGCTGCGGCGACGATGTCCCAGTACGGGTTCGTGCTCGCGCCACCGGTCATATAGTGCAGCAGGTGCAGGTCGAACGTGGCGTCGGCGATGTCGTCCCCGGTGCCGGGCAACCGGCCCGCGGCGGCCCAGTAGTCGGCGACCCGCGGATACGCTGTCGCGAAGCGGAATTCGTCGTGGGCCGGGTGCGTCAGCGCCGTGCGACGCTGCGCCGAAAGCGCCGAGTCAGCCATGACCCGATTCTGCGCCGACCGTGCACCGGCGCCGGTGCACATCGAGACGAGTTCACCGTTCCGTCGCGAATCCTTTGCTGTACGTACGTGAGCCGCCTGTCGGCGCGATCTACTCTGACGTGGTTTGCCCGCGGTGCCTGCTCACCGGCCGTCACGCATCGACACCAGTCCGCCGAGCGTGCCGAGGTAGGCCGCTCCGTCGGGGCCGATCGCGATCCCGGCGTAATTGTTGTTGAAGCCCGGGCCCGTGCCGGACAGCTGTTTCCACACCGTCGCGCCGGTGCGGTAGTCGAGGGCGGTCCAGTACCACGGGTCGCTCGGCTCGGTGCCTTTCGTATAGGTGTAGATCAAACCGCTGGCCAGGGACAGCTTCGGTACCACCGAGGGTGCGGCTTCGACCGAGTTGGTCCAGGTGAGACGGCAGCCGTTGCCGTCGGCGTCGATGTCGACACGGGCGAACCCCGGGGTGGTCGTCTTGCCGGACGCGACCGCGTCGGGATGCGAATACCCGTAGTTGTTCTCCACAATGAGTGAGCGCCCCGCACCGATCAAGGAGTTCTCGGTTGCGCTGCGGCCGGGTTCGAACACCGGTACCGCGCAGACCTGCCGTTCGGCGACAGAGGGCGCCGTGCGGTAGACGACGACGTTCATCGGATCGGCGTTGTCGGTGATGGCGACATAGCCGTCGGGCAGGACGGTGGGCGTGGTGCCGGTTCCGTCGTCCACCTGGCCCGGCTTGCGCTGGTTGCTGTTGGCGTACGTGGTCTGCCAGGTGATCCGGGGCGCCCGGTCGGGTCCGGCGTCGAAGCGAAGGAGCTGCCGGTTGGTGGCGACGTAGACCTCGCCTGTCGCGCCGACGGCGAACGAGTTCTCGATCTGGTTCTCCGTGCCCGTTCCGAGCCGAACCACCTGCGCCGCACCGGTGTCCGGATCGAGGGTGCCGACCACGCCGTTCGTCTTGGCCACGAACCAGATCAGGCCGTTCGAGTCCGGCAGCGCGGAGTTCAGTGTCTCCTCCGGGCGCAGCACCTCGGTCAAGTCGTAGTCGCGTGCCAGCGAAAAACCGCCGGCAGTAGGGTTTTCGGCGAACACTTGAATATGTCCGGTGCTGGTGCCCACCACTGCGCGGTCCTCGTCGTCGAGGTAGAAGTACCCTCCGCCACCGAAGTTGTCGAAAGCGCCGGGCCGCAGCATATCGCCGGGAGTCTTGCCGGGCAGTGGATGTTTTCCCAGCACCGTCATAGTCGCGGGATCGATGAGATAGAGGCCCGGCTGCAACCCGAGGCACGTGGTGACGATCCGGCCGGCGCGGTCGAACGCGACCGAACCGCACTCGCTGCCGAGTAGCAGTGAATCGGTCCGCGGCGACCGGCCGAGCGGACCGGGACGGGTATAGGTATCGCTCATCCACCCGTCGTTGTGGATACCAGAATTGCCGTTCGGCGCCAGATGCGGGTTCTGCGGGACCGCTGAGACGCCGGTGACCGGCTCGCCGCTCGCGGCGGCACCGACGTATCGCGGCGGTTCCGGCACGGCTGGAACCGCAGGAATCGGCATCGCTGCGGCGGGCACCGCTACCGCGGCGAGGATCGCCGCGGGCAGCGCCGCGCGCAGGAGCTGGGACGAGAGGATGTGAAACACGAATGAACGGTATCCAGGTCCGGCGGGCCGCGAATCCCCCACACGAGTGATTCCGGGCAGGGTCGCGATTTCGCGCGGCCGCGACCGGGGTTCCGCGGGTCAGTACTGCTGCTGCCCCGCCAGTTGCTGCGCGATGAGCCCTTGCAGTCTTTGCAGGCCGCCGACGGTGATGCCGCTCTGGATCTGTCCCTCGATGGTGCGTACCAGCATCGAGTCGCTGAGCACCTTCTCGCTGGATTGGATCAGCACGGTGCCCGCGCCGGTGAACTCGAACTGACGCTCCTCACCGGAGTTCACGCCGAAGCGCGCCGCACCGGCGGCCAGGAAGTTCGAGATCCAGCGCTCGTCGTAGTGGTGGCTGGGAGAGGGGCAATCCGCCCAGCCGACCAGCGATTCCGGGTCGACGCGCAGCGGAGGCTCGGCGAACATGACCGGCCCGTTGGAGGAGGCGAGGAACTTGCCGGTGCCGATGAGGGTGAGGAAGCCGGGCACGATGGATTGGTTGAGCGACAGACCCGGTTCGAAGGCCAGCAGGTTCGCCGCCCGGATGGTCAGGTTGCCGTTGTCCTCGAGGTCATAGGAATTGATGTCGTAGCCGCGGTCGCCGATGATCAGCTTGCCGTGCCCCTCCGCGACGACGTAATCGCCGGTGAACAGCGGCGCCGAGAACTGCTGCGACACCATGTGCAGCAGCCCGCCCTGCAACCCGTGGGTGAGCATCTGGAACCGCATGTCGCCGTAATAGGCGATCATCGCGCCCTTGCGCATGAACCACGGCTTGTTCAGGTCGATGCAGTAGGCGTAGCTGTTTCCCGGGATGTTGTCGCTCTCACCGAGATTCATGGGGTTGAGGATCTGGGACATACCCTGCTCACAACTTCTCTTCGGAGGCCTGCACGTAGACGACGCCCTGCCCGGCGCAATGCAACTGCATCGCCTCGCCGGAACCGCGGCCCACGGCATCCCGCCAGCTCAGTGCCGCTTTGAGTTCGGTCTGCACGTTGCCGTAAGCGGCGACGAAGGCTTGCGGGTCGACCACGATCGGATTGGGCCCGCCCACTTGCAATTCCAGGAATCCGCCGTGCGCGAGCAGCACCGCGGCCCCCTGCCCGGACAGCTGGGTGGTGAACATGCCCTGCCCGGTCAACGCGCCCGAGGCGGCGCCACGCAGCGCGCCCATCAGGCCGCCACCGCCTCCGCCGCCCGAACTCATCACCGACACCACCGAACTCTGCAATCCGGCGGTGTTGGCCAGCAGCCGCGAAGCCTCGACGCGCAGCGTCGCGCCCGGCTGCATGTGCACCACGTGGACCTCCAGACCCGCGAATCCGTAGTGGACCTGGCCGTTGCCCTGCGCGAGCATGGTGCGCTCGTGCTCACCCGCCATCGCGCGGCCCGCCAGCCCCATCAGCCCGCCCATGCCGCCCATCCCCTGTGCCCCCGGAATCTGGTGGGGGGCAAACGAAACGTCGCCGGTATAGAACAGCATCGCGCCGTTGCGAGCGACCACACCGCCCGCCATCCCGACATCGACCTTGACGACTTTGCCGTTGATCTTCTCGAACACCCGCTCGCCCCTACCGTTCCGCCGGTTGGATCAACACCACGCCCTGGCCGTCCCAGCGCAGCGAAAACGCCTCGCCCGCATCCTGGCCGACGAAAGTGCGCCAGGACACGTCGGTGACGAAGGACTGGTTGAGGTTGCCGCGCGCCGCGACGAACGCGTCCGGATCCACTATCAGCGGGTACTGCGGGGAAACCTCCAGGTGGATGAGCGGACCGCCGGCCGAGAGCAGCGCGACCTGACCCTGGCCGGAGACGGTCGTGGTGAACAGGCCCTGCCCGCTGGACGCGCCGCGCAACCCGGCGAAACGCACATCGGTGCGCAGGTTCCCGGCGAACGCGAGCAGTTGCTGCGACTCCACCTGTAGCGTCTCGTTGTTCAGGTCGACCACGGTGACGTGCTGGCCGTTGACGGCGAAGAACACCCGGCCGTGCCCGGCGCACTCCATCAGCGACAGCTTCTCGCCGGTGGCCCGGCGCTTCAGCCCGGCGATCACACCGTCGCCTCCGCCGAAACCGGCCGCTTTGAACTGCACGTTTCCCTCGTAGGCAATCATCGAGCCGGAGATCGCGCGGAGGCTGGTTCCGGCCAGATGAGCCTCGATCACCTTCTTCGATTGCTCGAACAGTTGCGCCATGCGGTGTCTGCCTGCTGTCTCGATCGGGAACACGGTGCGATCGCCGTATTCCATCTGCGTGCCGTCACCCTAACCGATGTTTCGCGAGTGTCGGGGTAGCTCGGCAGTCGAGTACAAGCGCCGCGCAGCGCGTTTCTCGTAGAGTGTCATGCGAACGCACCGACAAGCGAAGGGTCGAACTTGTCCGCAACTCTCGCCAAGGGCCAGAACGGTCCGCTGGCCACCAACGACGTGGTGATTTCCGTCCAGCTCACGGCGCCGGCGGATCTGTCGGCACTACTGGTCACCGAGCGGGGCAAGGTCCGTTCCGACGCCGACTTCGTCTTCTTCAACCAGCCCAGCGGCCCCGGCGTCAACTTGCAGCCCGCGCCCGCGGGCCAGCCCGCGTCGCTGGCGGTGTCGTTGAACGCCGTGCCCGCCGACATCGATCAGATTCGCGCGGTGATCACGCTGGACGACGCGAACAGCAATTTCGGCATGTTCCCCGCACCGACCGCGATCGTGTCGGACGCGGCCGGTAATCGGTTGTACGAGTACCGGATCGAAGGGCTGAACACCGAGTCGATCGTGATCGCGCTCGAGCTCTACCGTCGTCAGGGTGCGTGGAAGGTGCGTGCGGTCGGACAGGGCTACGCGGGCGGTTTCGCCGCGCTGGTCACCGATCACGGTGTGACGGTCGATGATGCGCCCGCCCAGCCCGCGCAGGCGCCGCAGGCCCCGCCGCCGCCTCCGCCGCAGCCGGTTCAGCAGCCGCCCACCGCCCCGGCGTACCCGACCCAGCAGCAGGCGCCGCAGTATGCGCCGCCCGGCCCCGGTCCCGGCTATCCGCCGCCCGGCCCCGGCTACCCGCCCCCGGGTCCCGGTCAGCCACCGCAGGGCGGGCCGGGTTACCCGCCGCCGCCCGGCCAGGGTTATCCCCCGCCGCCCGCCCCCGGGGCGGGGTATCCGCCGCCCGGCCAGCCCGTTCCCCAGCAACCGCAGCAGCCCGCCGAGGTCAGCCTGAGCAAGGACCGCCCGGTCAGCTTGGTCAAAGGCCAGCGGGTGACCCTGCGTAAGGAAGGCGCCGCGCTGACCTTCGTCAAGATGGGTCTCGGCTGGGATCCGGTGCGCAGCCGCGGCATGTTCGGCAACCGCACGGTCGATATCGACCTGGACGCGTCGGTCATCCTGTTCGCCGACATGAACCCGGTGGACGTCGCCTACTACGGCCAGCTGACCTCGAAGGACGGCTCGATCCGCCACCAGGGCGACAACCTCACCGGCGAGGGCGAGGGCGACGACGAGGTGATCCTGGTCGACCTGACCCGCATCCCCGCGCACATCACCACGCTGCTGTTCATCGTGACCTCCTACAAGGGTCACACCTTCGAGCAGGTGCAGAACGCGTTCTGCCGCTTGGTCGACGGGACCAACAACGGTGAGCTGGCCAGGTACACGCTCGCCGGTGGCATGCCGTTCACCGCGATGGCGATGTCCAAGCTGTACCGGGTCGGCAACGACTGGAAACTGCAGGCGCTCGGTGAGGGCTTCCAGGCCAAGCATCCGGGTGAGGCGGTGCCGCAGCTCGGCCGGTTCCTCGTCAACAATTGACCACCGGCGGCGCGACAGCAGGGCAGACACGGTGATTCAACTGCAGGCCGGTCAGAACATCCCGTTGACCGGTGAGGTCGTTCGTTTCAGTGCGCGCGCCGAGGCTGCCCTCGACGTTTCCGCGCTGGTAGTCGCGGAGAACCTGAAGGTGTTCTCCAGCGACGATTTCGTCTTCTACAACCAGTCCGCCACGGCGGGGGTCGCGTTGACGGCCGACGGGATCACGATCACGCTCACCGATGTGCGCGCCGACGCGAAGGCCGTGCTGCTCGTGGTCAGCGCCGACCCGGCCGTCCCCGCGCGGGCCGACGGGCTCGGGCCGGTCACCGCCACCTTGTCCGAGAACGACAGCGTGACCGCGGAATTCGCGATCACCCCGTCGTCCGGTGAGACGGCGCTGATCTGCCTGGAGGTGTACCGGCGCGGTCCTGCTTGGAAGCTGCGCGCGGTGGGCCAAGGTTACGCGGGCGGTCTCGCCGTGTTGCTCACGGCGCACGGCGTCGAGGTCGACGGAGCGGCCACGGAATCCGGGCCCTCCGACCAACCCGGTACGCACACCATGGCCGGTCCGCTGGCGGGTGACGCGCAGATCGCCGCCGCCGGTGCGCCGCTGGAGGTCGGTCACGGCCTGGAACGGCTGTGGATGGTGTTCGAGGACGCCGCGCGATCGGCTGCCGCCCTGATCTCGGCGCGGGAGTACGCGGCCAAGCGGTTGGATCACGAACTGTCGCTCGCCGTCTCCGACCCGGCGACGAGGAATACTCCGGCAGCCGAGCAGGCGCGCCGGGTCGCGCAGCAACGGCACGACGAGTTGGTCGCCACCGCCGAGCGCAATCACGAGCGCGACGCCGAACAACTGATGGGCGAACTCGCCGAGGCCGACCGGGTGCTGCCGCCCGCCCTGGCCTCCTGGGACTCGCCCGTTTGGGACAAGCCGCCCGCACCGAGCGACGGTATCCGGCTCGGCGAGTTGTACGCGCTCGACCGGGGATCGGTGCGCATTCCGTATTGCGTTCCGGTGCCGCTGAACCGGCCGTTGTGGATCGATGCCGAATCGACCCGTGCGGTCACGCCCGTGGTGGGCGCGCTGCTCGCGCGGTTGCTCGCCACGGCGCCGCAGCGGCGGACGCTGCTGGACATCATCGATCTGACCGATGCGTTCAGCGGCTTCACCGGTTTGCTGGCTCCGGTGCTCAACGGCCCGCCGATCACCGACCACGCCGATATCTCGGCGCGGTTGCAAGCGCTGGTGGACGCCGCCGAACTGGCCGAATTGGCTTATGCGAGTGGCGCGTTCACACCGCCCAGCGAGCATCGGGTCCTGCTGGCCGCGGATTTCCCGCATGGCTATCAGAGCTCGGACGCGCAGCGGATCGGCGCGTTGATCACGCGTGGCGAGCTGATCGGGCTGTCCATCGTGATCGTCGGCGCCGACGAATCCGACTCGGCCGACACCACCGTGGCGATGCTGTCGCAGTCGTGCCGCCACCTGCCGACCATCGGCGGTACGCCGCTGTTCGACCCGTGGACCGGCAGCGCGTGGGAACTCGATCTGGACATGTTGCCGCAGGAGCCGGAACGGCAGGCGCGCTTCCTGCGCACCCCGTGAGATCGCCTGGTCAGCCGCGTGCGACCGCCGGTCGCGGTCGCAGCGGCTCCGGCAGCCACGCCAGCAGCGGGTCCGGCATACGGTCGACGATCCCGCCGACGGGGTCGTCGACGAAGTCGCGCCGCACCAAGTCCTCCTCGGGGCGGTAGATCTGGCGCACGATCAGGGCGCACAGTCCGAGTACCGCCAGATCACGCAGGGCGACGGTGCCGGTGAACCACTGCTCGGGCAGGCCCTTGCGGTCCAGGCCGAGGTAGTAGAACATGCGCGGCACCCAGACCAGCGCGTCGATGGTCATCCAGGCCAGCAGGATGCGCCGGTGCGGCAACGCCAGGACGGCCAGCGGCACCAGCCACAGCGAATACTGCGGACTCCACACCTTGTTCGTCAGCAGGAACGCCGCGACCACGAGGAAACACAGCTGCGCCAGCCGCGGCCGCTGCGGCGCCGTGAGTCCGATGTAGGCGATCACCGCGCACGCCGCGACGAACGCCAGCAGCGAGACGGCGTTGAGGATGGCGGGTTGCTCCCCGTGGGTCAGCACGCCGTCGAAGCCGGGCCAGCCGGTGAACGAGGAGATCACGTTGTAGATCGAGTCCGGGTCGGCATGCCGGGTGGTGTTGAGCCGGAAGAATTCCCGCCAGCCGTTCGGGAACAGCGCGGCGATCGGCAGGTTCACCGCCAGCCAGGTGGCCAGCGCGGCGCATACGGTGACGGACGCGGCGCCGAGCGGACGGGCACTGAGAAATTGGACGCGGTAGGGCGTCTCGCGGACCCACGCCAGAAAGGCGGGCCAGCTGTCGATATCGCGGATCCGCAGGCCGAGGTGCGTGCGCGGCGTGCGTTGCATCGTCTCGGTACGCAGGCACAGCACGACGATCGGACCGAGCAGCAGCAGGGGATACAGCTTGGCGGCGCCGCCGAGACCGAGCAGGATTCCCGCCAGCACGGGCTTGCGCCGGGCCCAGGCGAGCAGGCCGGTCGCGGCGAAGGCCGTCGCGAGCGCGTCGAAATTGGTGAACGCGTGCACGATCACCAACGGTGAACAGGCGATCAGCGCCGCGTCCCAGATCCGGCGGCCCGACAGCAGCGCCGACGCCCAGACGGTGATCAACCAGGCCATCGCCAGACCGAACGCGACGACGTTGAAGTAGATCACCACCTGCAACGCGCCGGGCAGCGGTGCGGCGTCCCAGCTCTTCGCGATCCGCATCGAGAAGTACTGGTACAGGCCCGAGAGCACCGGATACTCCATGTATCGCGTCTCCCGCCCACCGTCGGGAGTCTGCTCGGTCCATTGCTTCTTGTACGGGAAGGCGCCTTCGTTCAGCCGTTCCGCGCCGTAGAGCGGAACGGTGTCCGAGTAACACATCGCCACGTACTGGCGGCCGTTGTTCCAGTCGAGGGTGGGGCCGTCCGCGCCATCGGTCTGCTGGAGGCATCCCGCCTTGCCGAACCAGCCGAGTGCCAGGAACACCACGGTGAACGCCAGCAGCACTCGCATGGGCGTCCAGAACCGCACCCGTCCGATCAGCGCATGATCACCGACCGGCCCGCCGATCACCGTGGACAGTTGCGCGGCGAGGGAATCGTTGCGGCTCGGCCGGTCGCGCGCGTCCGCCGATCGCAGATCGGAGGCGAGCGGAGCGGGAGCGGCGTAGTACGCCCCACCGGGCACCATCTTCTGGTCCGACAGCGGCGCCCTCCCATTCCTCCGTGCCTCCACCAACTGCTGATCGGTCACGGAACCCGAGGCTACCCGGAGGGCGCCGCGCGGTCCGGATCGACTCGGGCACCGACCGCCTCGGCATCACAGCGCATGCCGACCGGGTTCATCGAAAGGGAGGCGACGCACAAGCCGGGGCCGACCATGGTGCGGTCGGCCCCGGCTCGCGACGACGATCTATCGACTTCGGGTGGGCGCGGTTCCGCTCGTACCTTCGCCGTTCCCGGAGTTGCCGCTGTTGCCCGGTCTCGGTGAGCCGGTGGCACTCGGCGAGGAACCGTCGGTCGGTGCGACCGGCTGGCCGGGCAGCGGGCCCGCGTCCGACTCACGTTGCTGTTGCGGGCGCTGCTGCTGCGGTGCGGGCTGGATGCCGGGCACCGGGATGGTGATGCCGGGCAGGATCTCCACCTGGGTCGGCGCGACCACGACCGGCGGCAGCAGGGGGGTGTCGACGGTGGTCGGCGGGGTGTAGGGCGCCGACCACTCGGGGACACCGGCCTGGCCCTTGATCGGCGCGGGCTTCGGGAACGTCTCGTTGCGGCTGCCCGAGAGCGCGCCGTCCATGGTCGCCTTCCAGATGTCGGAAGGCAGACCCGAACCGTAGATCATGCCGCCGCCATAGTTGCGCAGTGCCGAGTTGTCGACGCTGCCGACCCACACGGCGGTGGACAGCGACGGGGTGTAGCCGACCATCCAGGCGTCCTTGTTCTCACCGGTGTCGCCGAGCTGCGCGGTACCGGTCTTGGCTGCCGACTCGCGGCCGTTGGCCAGCCCGTGGTTGCGGGACCAGCCGGCGATCGGCTTCATCGCGGCGGTGACATTGTCGGCCACCGCGGCCGAGACGCGCTGCTCACCGGCCACTTCGCCGCGATCGAGCAGCACCTGGCCGTCGGCGGTCACCACCTTCGTCACGAAGTGCGGCGCGTGGTAGACGCCGGAGGCGGCGAGCGTCGCGTAGGCGGAGGCCATGTCCAGCGGCCGGGCTTGGTACTGACCGAGCACGATGCCGTTGTTCGGCCCTGAACCGTCCGACTCCGTCAGGGTCTTGCCCACACCCGGGATGGTGTCCGGGATGCCCAGCCGGTGACCCATGTCGGCGATCTTCTGCGGACCGTTCTGCATGTCCAGCTGCATCCGGTAGAAGCTGGTGTTCAGCGATCGCTTCAGCGCTTCGGCGATGGTGCACATGCCGCACTGCTCACCTTCGACGTTGGTGATCTTGATGCCGTTCACCGTGAGTGGCGAGCTGTCGTACATCTGCGACAGCGGAATGCCCTGCTCCAGGTTGGCGGCGAGGCCGATGACCTTGAACGACGAACCGGTCTGCAGACCGGCGTTGGCGTAGTCGTAGCCCTGACCGTCGCTGCCCCCGTAGTAGGCGCGCACCGCGCCGGTGTGCGGATCGATCGAGACCACCGCCGTGCGCAGCTGCTCCGGCTCGCCTTGCATCTTCGACGTGGCGGCGTCGACCGCCGCCTGCTGCGCCTTCGGGTCGATCGTGGTGGTGATCTGCAGTCCCGAGGTGTTCAGCTGCTGCTCGCTGATGCCCGCCGCCGCGAGTTCCTTGAGCACCTGGGTCTTGATCAGTCCCTCGGGGCCGGAGTCCTGCTCCTTGTCCTGGGTCGACGCGAGGGACACGACCTGCGGGTACTGCAGGCTCTGCCGCTCGCCCGCGCTCAGGTTGCCCGCGGAGACCATGCCGTCGAGCACGTAGTTCCAGCGTGTCTTCGCGCCCTCCGGGTTCTTCTCCGGGTCCAGGCTGGAGGGCAGCTGGATGGTGGCGGCCAGCACCGCGCCCTCGGCGACGGTCAGTTCCTGCACGGGCTTGCCGAAGTACGCCTTGGACGCCGCGTCGATGCCGTACGCGCCGCGACCGAAGTAGATGGTGTTCAGGTATGCCGCGAGGATCTCGTCCTTGCTCCACTGCCGCGCCATCTTGGCCGAGATGACCAGCTCGTGCATCTTGCGGGTCAGCGAGTGCTCGTCACCGACCAGCGCGTTCTTCACGTACTGCTGGGTGATCGTCGAACCACCGCCCGCGCTCTCCTTGCCGAGGACGTTGTCCCTGGCGGCACGCGCGAAGCCGGAGATCGAGAAGCCGGGGTTGGTGTAGAAGTCCCGGTCCTCGGCGGCCATCACCGCGTTGCGGACGTGCGGCGGGATCTGCTCGATGGTGACGTCGGTCCGGTTGCCCTCCGGCGGCACCACTTTGCTGATCACCGTGTCACCGTCGGAGGCCAGGATGGTCGCCACCTGGTTGGTCTTCAGGTCTCCCGGCTGCGGCACCGACACCGTGGTGTACGCGGCGAGGAAGATGCCACTGGGCAGCAGGATGGCCAACGCGATCAGGACATAGAGGGTGCGCCGCACGATGCGCCACGGCGACTTCTTCTTCTGCGCCGGGCGCCTGCCCGGCCCATCGGAGCCGTCACCGTTGCCGCCGCCACGGCGGGGCGGCGGACCCGACGGCGGGCCGCCCGCGGTCTGCCCGCGTTCACCGGTGGAGGGCCCACTGCCCGGGACGCGACGTCCCTCACGGTCCACCGCCGGACGCGCGCCGGTGGCCGGACGCGGGCCGGTGGAGGGGCCGCGCCGGTCGCGGTCGGCCACCGCCTCGGTCAGCGAGCCCGGCCGCTGGATCCGCTGGGTCTGCTGCGGGGCGGGCGCACCGCCGGCGGGCGCGCCGCTGGCGGGCGCACCGCGATTGGGCTGCGGCGGCCTGCCCGGCTGCGGCGGACGGCCACCCTGCGGCGGTCGTCCCTGCGGCGGGGGGCCGGGACGGCGCGGCGCCTGTGGGCCGCGTGGCTCACCGGGGATGGGACGCCCCCCGGGCGGCGGAACCGGCCGGGCGCCGGGCGGCGGGCCGGGACGGGGATTCTGATACGGGTTGGGACTTGGACGTGAACTCTGTGGAGGACGGCCGCCATGTGGCTCATCGCCGTAGGGGGAAGTCTCGTAGGGCGAATTCACTGACAAGATCTCCATAACTCGTAGCGGTCCAAGTGGCTATCAGCGGTAGTCGTCACCGTGGCGGACGCATGCCGGCTCCGCGAGTCACCCGACTGGCGAATGACCTGGCACTTCATTCGGCGGCGGTGCGCCGGTTCGCGCGTGTCCCGGTGCGGCGGCGTGGCGGCGCAGGCGTGGAACCGAGCACATAGGACTGCACCAGATGATTCCAGCTGCAGGTCCTGCATACCTCGACGACATGGACCGAGAACTCCTCGCGCGTCTCGGCGAGGCGCACGAGTTCCTCGGGTGTGCGAGCCGATCCGGCGACCGGCCCGAGGCCGTCGCCGAAGACCCAGGATACGAGGGTCAGTTGTTCCTTCCGGCAGATGGGGCATGTGACCTCACTCCCCCGACCGTGGAACTTCGCCGCCCGTAAGAGGTAGGGATTCGCATCACACACCTCGGCGACATCGACTCGGCCCGCATAGACGTCAGCCAGCAGCGACCGGCGCCGGAGGGCGTAGTCGACAACTTGCCGCTGAATTCGCACGAGAACCAGAGTAGCGGTGTTGGAATCGGGCCGCCCCGGGCTGTGCGGATTGACCGGCTCCGGCGGGTGCCGGATCCGGCGCGTCGCGCCGTTATCCGGATTACGATCCGTCTGTGTCCACCGCAGCATCCGGGCGCACGCGAGCGCGTGACCTCGACCGCGCCACCGTGTCCAGCCTGCTGGATGCCGCCTACGCCGAGGGCCAGCTCGGCGCCGACGAGTACCACGACCGAATCGCGCAGGCCGCGGCGGCGAAAACGCTCGGCGAACTGGCCGCGCTCACCGCCGATCTGCAAACCCCCGCCGCCGCGCGCGGGTTCACCGCGCAGCGCTCGTCGGCCACGCGAAAAGTATTGCGCCGCTCGGTATCCGGAGGAAGTTATCCCGATCACACCCGGGCGCGCGATGCCGATCGCGCCACTACTCGCGACCTGCTCGACTCCGCCCGCGCCGACGGCCAGCTGTCCGAAGAGGAGCACGACACCCTCACCGAACTCGCCGCGGAGGCGCGCACCCTGGGCGATCTGAAGGATCTGGTCTCGGACTTGCAGCGGGCCCGCGATGTCGCCCCCGCGCCGCGGCCGCCGCGTTCGCGTCGCCGTCAGTGGTACGTGGGTGCGGTGACCGTGGCCGCGCTGCTGGCCGCCTGCGCCGGATATCTCGCGGTCACCCGGGAGGCGGAGGAACCGCGACCGGCGGCGCAAGCCCTGCCCGTGCTGGACCAAGGGGCGGTTCAGCCTTTGGTGATCCCTACGCCGAGCCCGCACACCACCGAGGGAATCACCACATTCCTGCGCAACTACCAGCGGAAATTCGGCGACCTCCAAGTCGACGAGCTGAATATGTACGAGGATTACGCCACGCTCGTCCGGGCGGTGCCGGGCCAGCCGAACCGGAAGGTCGCCTACGACTACCGCGGTGGTTTCGCCCAGTCCGGGAAGATCGAGACGCGCAAGGCCGACACGCCCTCGGTGGACCTGGGCACGTTGAACGCGGAGGCGATCGGCAGGGCGCTCACCGACGCGGCCACGATCACCCGGGTGCCGGGCGGCGCTGTGTCGCATTTCATGGTGAGCGCGAACGGTGACAGGGGCTCCGCCGAACCAACCGTCACCGTTCATGTGAACAATTCCGTCAGGGAGAGCGGCTACTTCACGCTGACCCCGGCGGGCGAGATTCGCCTTGTCCGGCCGTTCAAGGGATAGGCGATGGCGACCACTCGATACAGCGGCATCCGCGCCCGCGACACCGACCGCGCCGATGTCTGCGGCCTGCTCGACGCAGCGCTGGCCGATGGCCAGCTCACCGCGGGCGAGCACGCCGCGCGGACCGCGGAGGCGATGCGAGCCAAATCCTTCGGCGAACTCGACGCGCTGATCGGTGATCTACAGATTCCGGGCGAACTCGCGAACGCCCCGGTGGTCCGCGTCGACCGCAGGCGGCCGCGGCGCTGGCTGGCGCCGGTCTACACGATCGCTGCCGCCCTGGTCGCCGGTGCGATGGTTGGTGCGATCAGTCGTTGCGGCATCGATCTGCCCGGGTCGTCGGAGAAGGTTCCCGATATGACCACCGGTGCAGGCCTGGCCTACTTCCTCGCGGAGTACCGGGCCGAGTTCGGCGACCTGATCGCCGACGATGTCACGCTGTACCCGAAGTACGCCAGCGTGGACCGGCAACAGCCCGGCAACGCAGCCCAGACGGTCGACTACAACTATCGGGGCGACTTCCGCACCTCGCGGACCTCCGAGCGCAATGCGGGGACGCTTACCTTCGACCTCGCCACCGTAGACGTGCCCGCCATCGCCCGGCTGCTGGCCGGCGCGCCGCAGACGGTGCGGTGCCCGGACGGCGAGATCAGCTATGTAAGCCTGGAGTTCGACTCGCCCGGCGCGGTCGACCGCGGTCCCGTGGTGGTTATCCACGTGAAGTGCAAAGGCGGCGACACCGGGTACGCGAAGGTCACTTTCGCGGGCGAGCCGATCGCCGTCTTCCCGCCCTCTCACTGAACCAGCGCAACGCCCGTTCGTGGCCGCCGTCTGTGCACAGATGTATCGCTCCGATATAGTGGAAAGTCGCATCCATCGGTTAGGTCTGCCCAACAGTCAGGGGGTGAAGCCCGGTGCTCGAGCTGGCAATCCTCGGGCTGCTCCTCGAAGCGCCCATGCACGGCTACGAACTGCGCAAGCGGTTGACCGGTCTGCTCGGGGCGTTTCGTGCCTTCTCCTACGGATCCCTCTACCCGACGCTGCGCCGCATGCAGGCGGACGGGTTGATCGCCGAGGAGATCCCCGCGGGCGCGACGACTCGCCGTGCGCGACGGGTTTACCAACTGACTCCGGCCGGGCGGGAGCGGTTCAGCGAGTTGCTCGCCGACACCGGACCGCAGAACTACACCGACGACGGCTTCGGCGTTCATCTGGCCTTCTTCAGCCGCACCCCCGCGGAAGCGCGGATGCGGATCTTGGAGGGCAGGCGGCGTCAGGTCGAGGAGCGCCGAGAGGGGCTCCGGGAGGCGATCAAGAAGGCCAGCGGTTCGCTGGATCGCTACACCCGGCAGCTCCATCAACTCGGACTCGAATCAAGCGAGCGCGAAGTGCGCTGGCTCAACGAGTTGATTGCGGCGGAGCAATCGACGAAGGCGGCACCACAGAAAGAGGGAAATACCGGCCATGAGTGACATCGAGAAGGCTGACAACGCCACAGAGGTTCGCGTCGCCATCGTAGGTGTGGGAAACTGCGCCTCTTCGCTGGTCCAGGGCGTGCAGTACTACCGGGACGCGGACGAGTCCGCGACCGTTCCCGGTCTGATGCACGTGCGGTTCGGGCCCTACCACGTCCGCGACGTCAAGTTCGTCGCCGCGTTCGACGTGGACGCGAAGAAGGTCGGCTTCGACCTGGCCGAGGCCATCTTCGCCAGCGAGAACAACACCATCAAGATCTCCGACGTGCCGCCCAGCGACGTCGTCGTGCAGCGCGGCCCGACCCTCGACGGCATCGGCAAGTACTACGCGGAGACCATCGAGCTGTCCGAGGCCGAGCCGGTCGACGTGGTGCGGGTGCTGAAGGACAACAACGTCGACGTGCTGGTGTCCTACCTGCCGGTGGGTTCGGAGGAAGCCGACAAGTTCTACGCGCAGTGCGCGATCGACGCGGGTGTCGCGTTCGTCAACGCGCTGCCGGTGTTCATCGCCTCCGACCCGGTCTGGGCGGAGAAGTTCACGAAGGCCGGTGTCCCGATCGTCGGTGACGACATCAAGAGCCAGGTCGGCGCGACCATCACCCACCGCGTGATGGCCAAGCTGTTCGAGGATCGCGGCGTGCAGCTCGACCGCACAATGCAGCTCAACGTCGGCGGCAACATGGACTTCAAGAACATGCTCGAGCGTGAGCGCCTGGAGTCGAAGAAGATCTCCAAGACCCAGGCCGTCACCAGCAACCTCAAAAAGGAGCTCGGCGCCAACGACGTGCACATCGGCCCGTCCGATCACGTGGGCTGGCTCGACGACCGCAAGTGGGCCTACGTCCGCCTGGAGGGCCGCGCCTTCGGTGACGTGCCGCTGAACCTGGAGTACAAGCTCGAGGTGTGGGACTCGCCGAACTCCGCAGGCATCATCATCGACGCGGTGCGCGCGGCGAAGATCGCCAAGGACCGCGGCATCGGCGGACCGGTCATCCCGGCCTCGGCCTACCTGATGAAGTCCCCGCCGCAGCAGCTGGCCGACGACATCGCGCGCACCCAGCTGGAAGCCTTCATCATCGGCGCGGAGTAGGCACCGCACCGGCATGAGGTCGGCCGAAGGCGGTAATGCCCTCGGCCGACCTGCCGTCGACTACAGGCCTCGATAGACGTCTTTTCGCCAGCCGACCTTGATCACGAGGATCTCCAGCACGCCGTTGTCCACCCGGTACGCGACCCGGTATCTGCCCACCCGCAGTTGGAACAGGTTGTCGTGGCCGGACAACTTCTTCACGTCGAGCCCGGGGGTATAGGGGTCTTCGCCGAGCGCCGTGAGGGCGGTGAGGATCCGCATCGCGTCCGGACGCTCGATGGCGCGTAGTTCTCGGCGTGCGGACTCCAGGAAGCGGAAGCGGTACTTCACTTCCTGTCGTCCTCGAAGAGGTCGGCCAGCACCTCCGCCATGGTGAAGGTCCGCTCGTCGGCCGCCAGCCGGACCTCGGCTTCCCGCGCGAGAAGTTCGTCCTCGGCTGCGTCGAACGCCTCCACCATGGACAACGGCACCAGCGCCGCGGCGGGCGCGCCATCTCGCAAGATGATCACTTGCTCGCCGGATTCCGCTTCGCGGACGTGGGCGGCGAGGTTGGCGCGCAGCTCCCGGATACTGATCTCCGACATACCCGCAGTGTACACGCTATCGTGTACACTGCAGGCCGCGAATTCAGTCCAGAGAGACGTACACCTCCACCGACGCCGGGCCGGTGTAGCGCTCCACCTCGGCGGTGTGGGAGCGGGTGATGGTTCCCGCGTTCTCGGCCTTTGCCACCTGTGCCCAGGCGGTGCGCAGCAGGTCGTAGGGCTTGTCGGCGACGACGAATTTGGCGTAGCGGCCCTGCGGGATGATGGTGAGCACATCGCCGGGGTCCAACTCGTCCATCCCGCCGATCTCGTAGCCGAGCACCGCGACGGCGTGATCGTTCTGGCCGATGTAGGCGGCCACGCGTTGCACGGTCTTCTCCCGCGCCAGATACCGGTCCCACGTGAAGTTCACCAGGTCGAGGTCACGCGCGGTCACCTCACGGCCGGCCAGCGGCACGGTCAGGCCTGCGACCATGCTCTGCGGCAAAGTGACGATCTCGAAGTCCACTGTCTGTTCCTACCCGTTGCCCTGATCGTCTGCCAATGCCACGAAGACTTCCACCGTTCGCGCGTCCGGATAGTGTTCCCAGTCGCCGGTATAGGCGCGTAGGAGCCGCCCCGCGGCCTCCGCGTCCCAGACCGCTCGCCAGATGCTCACAATGGTGTCGCCGAGATTGTCGCCACTGGCGATGAACCGGGCGAAGCGCCCGGCGGGCACCCGGGCGAGCACGTCGCCGGGCTGCAGGTCGGCCAAGCTGTGGCAGCGGTAGCCGACGATATGGGTCAGGTACGAATTGATCTCCGGCGCGTGGTCGACGTACGCCGTGGTGGGCGGTCCGGGCAGCTTGCGGGCCAGGTTGCGCTTCCACGCCTCTTCGACTTTCGCGCGGCGCGGCCCCTCGACCGCGAGCGCGGGGCTGCGAAGCACTGTTCCCGCCACCAGCGCCTCGGGTTGGTCAACGACATTGAAATCCACCGGCGTAGCCCCTATGTCTCGTCTGTCTTCAATTGGCGTCGCTCCCGGTGCCCTCCATGGTGCGCAGGCTACCGCCTCCGGGCCCGCCGCTCGCGCCGCGCTGTCGTCGCTCGAGCGCATATCCTTCCGCATCGTTTCCGCGGTTTCGGCGTCGGCCCGTTCCGACGCACTCGCTGTTCGCTCTCACTCTGGCAAACGATGCTGCCATGTCATGCGTTCCGCCGGGCCACGGAAGGTCACAGCATCATCGCTATCCAGGAACCGGAATGCTCAGGCCCGGGAAAATCTCCACCTCCCTGGGCGGTTGCGGGCTGGACGGGATGATCACGACGGGTTCGCGCTGCGGTGACTGCTGCGGCGGATTGAGGATGTCGTAGGGGCCGCCCGAGGGAGGCTTGCTCTGATTCGGCCGGTCCGGGGCCTGCGTCCCCGGGAACTGTTCGATGGGCGTGCCGTCGAGCGCGTCGTCCATCACCTGTTTCCAGATGTCGGCGGGCAGGCCGGAGCCGTAGATGTCGGCGCCGCGCGCGGTGCGGATCGGCTGGGACCGCTCGGTTCCGATCCATACCGCCGTGGACAGCGACGGGGTGAACCCGATCATCCACGCGTCCTTGTTCAGATCGCTCGTACCGAGTTGCGTGGTACCGGTTTTGGCGGCCGAGGGACGGTTGTTCTTCAGCGCGTGCCCATTGGAGTAGGCCGCGATCGGGAGCATCGCCTCGGTGGTGTTCTCCGCGATCTTGCGGGGGATGCTCTGCCTGCCCTCGGGCAGTTGGTCGCCGACCTGCTGGTCCGGGCCGCGATCCAGGAGCACCCGCCCGTCACCGGTCACCACGCGCTGTACGAAATAGGGCCGGTGATAGACGCCCGACGCGCCGATCGTGGCGTACGCCGAGGCCATGTCGATGGGCCGGACCGAATACTGCCCGAGGACTATCCCGTTCAGCGGTCGCCCGCCGTCCTCGGTGAGGGTCTTGCCCGGCACGCCCGGCAGTTCCTCCGGGATGCCCGCCGCGTGCGCGGCGTCCGCGATCGCCTTCGGGCCGTCGAACATCGTCATGGTCAACCGGTAGAAGCTGGTGTTCAGCGAGCGCTTCAGCGCCTCCGCCATGGTGCACTTGCCGCACGATTCGCCGTCCACGTTGGTGATCCGGGTACCGCGGTCGGTCACGGGGGAGCTGTCCAGCACGCGGGAAAGCGGGATGCTCTGCTGCTGCGCGGCTATAGCTGCGAAGACCTTGAACGCCGACCCGGTCTGCAACGGCGCCTGGGCGAAATCGAAGCCGATACCGTCGTAGCCGCCGAAGTACGCGCGCACCGCGCCGGATCGCGGGTCGATCGACACCACCGCGGCGCGCAGTTCCGGTGGCTGCGCACCGAGCCGGTCGCGCACCGCGCCCAGCACCGCCTGCTGCGCCCTGGTGTCGATGGTGGTGGTGATCTGCAACGCGCCCTTGTTCAAGTCGCGCTCACTGATGCCGGAGTCGCGCAGTTCGCGCACCACCTGGTTGCGGATCAGGCCCTCGGGGCCGCGGGTCACATTGTCGTCCGGGATCTGGGTGAGCGGGATGATCGGCGGAAAGACGGTCGCGTCGCGATCGCCCGGCGCCAGCGCGCCCATCTCGACCATTCCGTCGAGCACGTAGCGCCAGCGCGCTTTGAGGTCCGCGAGGTGGGTTTCCGGGTCGAGGATCGAGGGCGTCCGGATCAGCGCGGCGAGCACCGCGCCCTCCGCGAGGGTCAGCTGGTCTACCTGTTTGCCGAAGTAGACCTTGGCCGCCGCGGCGATGCCGTAGGACCCCCGGCCGTAGTAGATGGTGTTGAGGTACGCGGCGAGGATGTCGTCTTTACTCCACTGCCGCGCCATCTTCGCCGCGATGATCAGTTCGCGCATCTTGCGGGTGACGGTGCGCTCGGAGCCGAGGAACGCGTTCTTGACGTACTGCTGGGTGATCGTGGAGCCGCCGCCCGCGTTGTCCTTGCCGAGCAGGTTGTCCCGTGCGGCACGCAGGAAGCCGGAAGTCGAATAACCGGGATTGGTGTAGAAATTGCGGTCCTCCGCCGACAGCACCGCGTCGCGTACCGGCCGCGGCACATCGGACAACGGGACCGGCGTCCGGTTTCCGTCCGGCGGAACGATTTTCGCGAGCACGGTGCTGCTGTCGGAGGCGAAGATGGTCGCGATCTGGTTCGTCTGCACCGCATTCGGATCCGGGATCTCGGCGCTCCAGTACGCCAGGACGGACAGCAGCGCGGGCACCACGCCGAAGAGGATGAACAAGGCCAGCAGCAGGCGACGGATACGTTCGGCTCTGCTGCGCGGCGGCCGATCCGGCTCCGCCGGACGCGGGGTGGGCGGTCGTGATTTCCGGCGGGCCGCCGCGCGTTCGCGACGCTCGCGTGCGTTCCGCTTCGCCGCATCCGGCCGCCGCGTCCAGCCCGCGATCGAGGCATACGGTGCGGTCGGGGGAGCCCCCTTGGCGCCGCGTCCACGTCCTCGCGGTTTGCGGAACGAGCTCACGATCATCTCCTCCCGGAGCGCCGGACGAACTCACCTGCACGAACGAACGGAAAAGAGCGTCGAAAGCCAGAGTTTACCGTGTTCTCTCACAAGCGGCTTTCCGCTTCCGGCCCGGCCGCACGCACCAGCGCGGCGATGTGCGACCGCCGGCGCTGCGACCGCCCCGGAAGGCTCAGCTCTTCACGCCGCCCGCGGTCAGGCCGGAGATGATGCGGCGCTGGAAGAGCAGGACCATGACGACCAGCGGGATGGTGACGATGGTGCCTGCCGCCATGATCGCCGCGTACGGCTGGACCAGCGGGTTGTTGCCGGAGAAGCGTGCGATCGCGACGGTGACCGGTTCGGTCTTATCGCTGGAAAGCAAACGCGCGAGCAGGTATTCGTTGACCGCGGCGATGAACGCGAGGATCGCGGTGGTGAACACGGCGGGAGCGGCCAAGGGCAGCATCACCAGGCGGAACGCCTGCAACTTGGTGGCGCCGTCGATCCGGGCGGCTTCTTCGAGTTCCCACGGCAGTTCGGCGAAGAAGGACGCGAGGATGTAGACCGTCATCGGCAGCACGAACGAGATGTTCGGGATGATCATCGCCTGGTACCGGCCGATCCAACCGAGGTTGGTGAACAACTGGAACAGCGGGGTCACCAGCACGACCACCGGGAACATCGAGGCGCTGAGGATCAGGCCGGACACCACGTACTTGCCGTGGAAAGTGAGCCGCGCCAGCGCGTACGCGGCGAGCACGCCGATCACCAGCGCGATCGCCGTCGTGATCGAGCCGATGACGATGCTGTTGACCAGCGCCTTGCCGAAATTGTTGCCGCGGCTGGTGTCGAACGCGTTGCGGAAGTTCTCCAGCGTGACGTGGGTCGGCCACGGAGTGTTGTCGAAGGTGTAGTCGGGGTCGCGGAACGCGGTGACCGCCATCCAGTAGAACGGCGCGAGACCCCAGACCAGCACGATCAGCGCCCCGAGGTACAGGCGTACCGAACCGAGTCGTTTGGTCCACGGAACCGGCCGCGCGGCGGACTTGTCGGTCACCGGCTTTTGCGCCGTCTGCACGGACATCAGTGCGCCTCCCGCTGTTCTTCCTGGGTGCGAACCGCGTTCGCGCCGAGGATCTTCACCAGTACGAACGCCACGGCGAAGATCAAAAGGAAGGTGATCGTGGACAACGCGGCCGCGCTGTTGGGGCCTTGCCGGACCTGATCGACCACCAGGATCGACACCGTGCGGGTGGACGGGTTGCCCAGCGTCATGATCGCGGGCAGGTCGAACATCCGCAGAGCGTCCATGGTCCGGAACAGCACCGCGACCAGCAGGGCGGGCTTCAGCAGGGGCAGGGTGATCTGGGTGAACCGCTGCCAGGCCGACGCGCCGTCGACGCGAGCCGCCTCGTACACGTCGGCCGGAATCACTTGCAGTCCGGCCAGCAGCAGCAGCGCCATGAACGGCGTGGTCTTCCAGACGTCGGCCGCGATCACCGCGAACCGGGCGGGCCACGCGTCGGAGGTCCACAGGATGTGCGTGCCGAGCACGCGGTTCACCACGCCGTCGTACTGGAACATGAACTCCCACAACCGCGCGGTGACGGCGGTGGGGATGGCCCACGGAATCAGCACGGCCGCGCGCAGCAGCGCCCTGCCGCGGAAAGTCTTGCCCATCACCATGGCCATGCCGAGGCCGAGCGTCGCTTCGAGCGCGACGGTGACGACCGTGAAGAACAGGGTGACCCCGATGGCCACCCAGAATTGCGAGCCGAGGTTGCCGGTCGGGCAGGCCACCGTCTCGCCGGTGGCGACCTGGCACTGCTGCAGCAGCCAGTGCGTGTAGTTCGCGAACCCGGCGTTGCCGCCTTCGACGAACATGCCGGTCGCCGGGTCGAGGCCGGGGTCCTTCTGGAAGGACATCCACAGCGCCCGGATCACGGGATACCCGATGACGACCGCGAGCGCGATCAGCACGGGCGTGACGAACACCCAGGCTTTCCCGGATCGTCGCAATTCCAGGGCCGTCCTGGCGGCGAAGCCGCGCCCGGCCGGAACGAGTTCGTCGTCTTTCGGCACGCTAGTCGCCGTTCCCGAAGGATCCGACACCGTTTCTCTCCTGCGGGTTCGTCGGGTCCGTTGCGCTCAACCGCTCACGATCCGGCGGTTTCGATGCCCTTTTGCATCCCGGTGATCGCGTCGTCGACGGACTTGGTTCCGTTCAACGCAGCATAAGCGTTGTCCTGGATGGCCTTGCTCACCGCGGGATAAAAGGGTGTCACCGGGCGCGGCACCGCGCTGGAGATGGAGTCCTTGAGTGCGGGCAGGTACGGCATCTTCGCGATCAGCGCCGGGTCGTCGTACATGGACGCGCGCACCGAGGGCAGCGCGCCCGCGGCGACGATGTGCTGCGCGTCCTCGCTGATCAGGAAACGCAGGAAGTCCAGCGCGGTGGCCTTGTTCTTGGAGTACGCGCTGATCGCCGCGTTGTAGCCACCGAGGGTGGAGGCGCCGACGCCGTTCTCTCCCGGCAGCGGGGCCACCGCGAACTTGTCCTTCACGGCGGAGGCCTCGCCGCCGACGTCACCGAAGGTGGACGGCCACGAGCGCAGGAACATCAGCTTGCCCTGCGCGAAGGCGTTGCTGGACTCGGGCTCCTTGAAGGTGATGGCCTCTTTGGGGATGTCGCCGTTGTTGTACGCGTCGACCAGCACCTTCAGTCCGGCGCGGGACTGCGCGCTGTTCACGGTGGGGGTCTTGCCGTCGGCGCCGACGAAGCTGCCGCCATAGGCGTTGATCACCTCGGCCGCGTTCACGGTCAGGCCCTCATAGGGCGCGAACTGGCCCGCGTAGCAACCGATGTTCTGCTGGCGCGCGATGGGGCACTGGGCGAGCAGTTCGTTCCAGGTCTTGGGCGGGTTCGCCACCAGGTCCTTGCGGTAGAACAGCAGGCCGCCGTTGGTGTTGCGGGGCGCGGCGTAGAGCGTGTTGTTGTAGGTCGCGCTTGCGACCGGCGGGGAGAGCAGCGCGCTGGTGTCGATGGTGAAGGAGTCCTTCAGCGGCTGGATCCAGCCCTTGGCGGCGAACTCGGCGGTCCACGGCACGTCCAAGGCGACCACGTCGTAGTTGGACTGCTTGGACCGCATGTGCTCGACCAGGTCGTCGTACTGCTGCGAGGCGTCGTTCGACTGTTCCTTGAACGTCACCGGCTCGTCCGGGTGCGCGGCGTTCCAGCGCTCGATCAGCTGCTTGACCGCGCCGGTCTCGGTGGTGTCCTTGCCCTCGACATAGGTGATCGGCCCTCGACCGGTGAGGTTCTGGCTGGTCGGACTGCCGCCGCTGTCGCTGGAGCAGGCGCTGGTGAACGTCGCGATCAGCAGCCCGACCGAGGCGACCGCCACCGCGGCTCGCGGCACCAGCGACGAACGTAGGGACGACACCTTCTTCACAGCCATCGCAAACACTCCAGGATCATTTCGTGAGCGGCAGCACACCCTGCCGGTGCACAAGGCAAGATACATGGTGTCGATCCGGAGTGCGGGACAGTGGCGGTAGGAGCAGCTTGTGGAGCCTGTTCCCAGGATGCTCTCGGCGGTACACGCGGTGGCCACAAGGTGGTTCCGGTGATGCTGGGGCAATTCGTAATATCCTCCGCCACTCGATGATTCGGTGGTAGTCTCGTGCTACCGACGGGGGGTTCGTATGTTCGGTGTCCATTTTCCCGACAGGGGTTCGAGGTTGCACTACCTGTCTCTGTGAGTGTGTTCCACTTGGATCTCGGTGATCCGGCTCGCGGGTGGGCGGCCGTCGTTCGGAAGTGCTCTCCTCGCGGAGGGGTGCCTAGACATGCAGGCAGGCACTTGCAGTTGATGGGAGTTGAGTTCGCCGCGTTATCGCGGGGGGAGGAATTCGCGTGTCTATCGGAATTCGCGTGGCATTATCTGCTGTGTGCGCCGGAATCACTGTTCTGGGATTCGCATCACCCGCTGCAGCCGAACCCCAAGTCTGGGGTGCCTGCGGGGTGTCGGACAACGACGCAAAAGTAGTCAGAACCTTCTCGATCACTACCGGGCCTGTGGGAGGCAAGTCGGGCGCGTTGCTGTGCGGGAACAGGGACAGTGGATTCCGCCATATCAAGGATCGCCACATGGCCGAATGGGAGGGCCTGGCGGCGATCGAGCGACGTAACTGGCGCGATATCGTTGATATGGCGATCGAAAAGTCACTGTCCTCGCCGGACAAGTTCACGACGCAAGACGGCGGGAAGTTCTGCTATACAGGCCAGATCTACCTCGTCAACAAAGTGACCGGCCAGATTGCACAGACCGTTCAACCTACGGTAATCGTTACTGGCAGTGGAAAGATCATTACGGCTTTTCCAGGAGGTGGGTGTGCACGCTGATCCGACGTCAGCCGAGCTGACCGAATCGGTGGCCCGCGCCGCGCGCGGGTTGGGACTTCGCGTGGCGACCGATGAGAAGGGCGGGCTCAGGATCACGGCCCGGGGGGAGGTCGAGCTGGCGCCGCCGGTCGCGATCGAGTTCAGTGAAGAGGCGATCAGTGACTACTACGCGCGGATCGCGTCGAGGGTTCCGGATGACGAACCCGACCATACGCCCTCGAGTTGGTGGTACATGCTGATGTCCACTCACCTGTACGAGGCGCTGTACGAGATGGATCGACTCGGTGTCCCTTGCGACATCGTGATCGGACCCAGCGGGCTCACCGCGGTACCGAGCGAGCGAATGACCTAGTTCTCGATCGAAGCCGACATCGGACGGAGTTCGACCGGCTACGCCCACTAGGCTGGGGCGCGATGACTTCGCCGAACGCGGTTCCCGATCGGATGCTCACGCGCATCGGTGGGCTGCTGCGCAAGGCCGAGGCCACCGACAACGAGCACGAGGCCGAAGCGTTTCTCGCCGCGGCTCAGCGCCTGGCCACGAAGTCGTCCATCGACCTCGCGGTGGCGCGGGCGCACATCGCGGGACGCGAGCGCAGGCCCACGCCGGTGCAGCGGGTCATCCCGATCGGTGAACCGGGCAAGCGCGGGTTGCGGACCTACGTCCAGTTGTTCGTCGCGATCGCGGCGGCGAACGACGTGCGCTGCGATGTCGCCCGTACTTCGACGCAGGTCTACGCGTATGGATTCGACTCGGACATCGATACCTGCGAGGCGCTCTACGCCAGCCTGCTCGTGCAGATGGTGCGCGCGTCCGACCAGTACATCAAGTCGGGCGCGTACAAATCGGCGACCGTCGAGAAGATCGTGGTGGAGAAGCGATGGGGTCGTCCGGTCCGGCGCCGGGTGCAGGCGCCGGTCGCGGGTGTGACAGCACGGCTGAACTTCCAGATGGCGTTCGCCGCGCGGATCGGGCGACGGCTGACGGAGGTGAAGGCCGAGGTCGAAGCGGAGGTGTTGCCACGGGAAGCCGAGGCCACCGGCACGGCGCTGGCATTGCGCGCCAAAGAGATCGAGCTCACAGACTTCTACGCCAAGACGTCGGAGGCGCGCGGCACCTGGCGCGGGCCGCAGGCGTCGGCGGGGCATTCGGCGGCGGCGCGGGCGGCGGGGGATCGCGCGGGCCGGGCCGCACGGATCGGTACCTCGCCCGAACTCCCGGCTGCCCGGCGTAAGTTGGGCTCCCCCGAGGGCGGTTGACCAGCGTGCACAACGTCGGGCGTGCGGGCTGGGGTGGCCACGCGCGATCGTCGGAGGCATCGGCGGGTTTCGGCAACCGGCTTATGCCCGTTGTCGCGAGATCGGCTGCGCGACCATGACGGTGCGCGACAGCCAGCGCGCCAAGGTATACGACGCCGAGCAGTTGGTACGCGGGGTGTTCGATCGCGCCGACGAGCACGGTGCGCGCACCGTCGAACTCTACGGTTCGCAGCTCACCTTGCCGATCGAGCGACGCTTCGCCTCGGTGGAATCCGTGCAGAGCTATGCGGAGAAGGTGCTGGCCCTCAATTGGATACGGGCGCGGTGGGACCGGGCCGCCGTGGCGGTGCGCGTCCGCTCGCGGGCCGGGACCACCGCCGCGCATTACGAGGCGGCCGGGAACGTGTTAGCGGTTCCGCTGCACACCGGCGGCACCGCTTGGGCGCTGCGGGAACTGGTGATCCTGCACGAATTGGCACATCACCTGGAGGCAGCCCCGGAGTCGGTGGCCGCGCACGGTCCGGAGTTCTGTGACCGCTATGTGGAACTGGTCGACGGCGTTATCGGTCCTGAGGCGGCGTTGCTCTTGCGGACGACAATGCTGGGCTGCGGGGTACGGATCGGGTAAGGCCGCCGGTCATGCGGGCGGGGCCTGTTGGACCAGGGCGCTGACGCGGGCCAACCGCTCCTGCCACCACGCGGTGCGGTCGGCATCGGGATGGCGATGGCTTTCCATCAGATGCGGGTCCGGCTCGGGTGGGGTGCGCAGGACGGGGAGATAACCGTCCGAGGCACGCAGCGCGCCCGGCGTCACATCGCCGGTGAGCAGGCTCAAAGTGCCGAGACCACAGGCGAAGTCGAGTTCCGGCAGCGCGCCGGCCAGCGCCAGTTGCGCCGCGAGGCCGACGCTGGTCTCGAGCGCGGAGGAGACCACACACGGCAGTCCCGCCGCCTCCGCCACTTGCAGGGCGCGCCGGACGCCGCCGAGCGGTGTGCATTTGAGGACGGCGATGTCGGCGGCCCCGGCGACCGCGACCCGCAGCGGGTCTTCGGCGCGGCGGATGGATTCGTCGGCGGCGATGCGGACGTCGACGCGGCGGCGCACCGCGGCGAGTTCCTCGATCGTCCGGCAGGGCTGTTCGACATATTCCAGACCCCCCGCGGCCTTATCGATCCGCTGGATGTGGCGCACGGCGGTGTCGACATCCCAGACCGCGTTCGCGTCGACCCGGATCGCGCCGTTGCAGCCGAGCGCGTCGCGTACCGCCTCCACCCTGGCCAGATCCTCGGCGAGGGAGTCGGGGTGGTCGGCGACCTTCACCTTGGCGGTGCGGCAGCCGGACCGGCCCACGATCGCTTGCGCCTGCTCCGGGTCCACGGCGGGCACGGTGCAATTGATCGGAATGCGATCGCGCACCGGCTCGGGCCAGCCCGTCGTGACCTGTTCCAGTGCGGTGGCCAGCCAGGCGGCGGCCTCGCGGTCGTCGTATTCGGGGAACGGACAGAACTCGCCCCACCCGAGCGGTCCGTGGATCAGCATTCCCTCGCGCACCGTGATGCCACGGAAACGGGTGCGCATCGGAATGGCGTAGACGATGTTCTGCGCTGCGGAGTCGCTCATCGCCGCCCAGCTTATTCGGCCGCCGCCGCGGATCGGGGATTGCGCACGCGGACTCGAGTAGTTTCCCGGAGTCGCCCGGACGACCGATGCGGGATCGTTGGCGTCATGATCCAGACCGGTACCCCGCAGCCCTGGCCGTACGGCATGCCGCAGGGGCTCGCACGTCCGCCCGCCGGGCAGCGTGCGGTGCGGACCTGGGACGTCGTGCTCGCCGTCGTGCTGTACTGCGTCGCGGCGGTCCTCGGCCTCGCCGCGGCCTACTTCACCGTCTTCTTCGCCTTCGCCACCGATCCGTGCGGGCCGGACAACTGCCGCACCGACTACCTGGGCTGGGCCTTCGTGGTGTCCTGGGGCGGCACCGCGTTCGCTGTCGTCGGCGTGACCGGGATGCTCATTCTGGCCGCGGTGAAGCGCTGGTACATGTGGTACTGGCCGGTGCTCGCGATCGTGCTGATCGTCGCCTCGTTCGGCGGCGGCCTCGCCCTGGCATCCCAGGTCTACCCGGGAAACTGAACCGCCGAGATGCCGGGTGGCGGTGCTCCGCTGCGCGCCACCTGTAGCTGTTACATGTCCTTTCCTCCCCCCGGATGGTCAGTGGAGCTGTCGTTCGGGTAACCGGTCATCCCCAGTACTCGCCGCGCTTCTTGCGCTCCTCCACTTCGGCCAGGTACGCGGCTTCACGGTCGGTGCCTAATGCGTCTTCGTCGCCGAATCGGTCGCGCAAGTGGATTCGCTGATCTTCCGGTACTGCGTTGCGGCGCGCCCTGGCCGCCTCGAATCCCGCTTTGATCTTCGCCAGCTCTTCGTCTGAAATATCGTCGTCATACGGGTATTCACCGGGTGCGTAAAAGATTTTTCCATCGATCTTTTTCGGCATTTCGCTATTTCCTTTCTACGGCCTTGGCATTTCGCGCATTTGAATTATAATACGCCCCGTCTCCGGGTCGGGGAATTTGTCGACCACACGAAACGGAGTGTCAGTTTTGAACACGACTTCCAGTTCTTCGGGAACGCTCGAATGGTGGCCGATGTAGCGACCGTCTATCGACCATATCTCCATTTCGACCGCGCGGTCCTTCGCCGCTGCGGAGGTGGCGGATGCGGAGGTGAACGGCGGTTCGACAATCGTGGAACCCGGCTCATACTGTGCCAGTTGTTCGGGTGTGAGGTCGACGCGCCGGGTAACTTGTCCTTCGTAGACGGGGCACTTATCCAATGCGGCATTCATGGCATCACGCTCGGCCATCTGCGCGGGTGTCAGATTGTCGCCGGATCGGATAGCGGTGTTGAGTGGTGCGCTGTCGCCGGTGTAGCGGCCGATCGTGTCGATATCCGCCCGTGGTAGGTCAACCTTGGGAATGCCTTCGGGATGCTCGATCTTGGGTAGTCCGATCGGATCCTTTTTCGGCGGCCCGACCGGATCGGGTTTGACCGGCAGGCGCCCGCCCGGCAGATTCTCCAGGTCCCGCACATGCCGGGCGATATCCTCGTCCATCTTCACGCCGGCCGCGATCCGGCGTTCGGTCTGCCACGTCTCGATGTAGAGCCGGATCGGGCGGGCGTAGCGTGCGCAGATCGCGGCGGCACCGGCCACCCCGACCGCTACGGAGGCACCGAAGGTGATCCAGCTGGACGCCACCGAAATAGCGACGTTGAGGGCCAGCTCCGCGAGCAAGGCGTCCCGGATCGCTTCGAGTTGGGTTTTGAGGTCGGCGCGCAGTTCGTCCAGCGCGACGCGGTGGTCGCGGCAGGACTGCGCAAGATCATTCATCGCGGCAATCACCGACTCGGCGGACGCTTTGACCGTGCGCAGATCCTCATCGATGAACGTGACTTCGGGCGCGGTGAGTGAGTCGAACGCGACCGCGGCGGCTTCCAGAGCGGCCGGGAACGATGCCACCGCGTCGGAGGCGGCGGTTCGTGCCCACGTATCCGCCGCGTTGGAGATGGTCGTGGCGTTGCCGTCCGGCACGATGATGCCGATCATCTCGGCGAGCCCGATTCCCTCATCCACCAACCCGTTTCCGGGACCGCCGGCCGAGGGCAACGGGATGCGGCACACCACCACCGGGGGCATGAACGGCGCAGGCTGGACGGGCGGCGGCGCTGTCTCACCCACCGTCGCTTTGTGCTCGGCTACCTCGTGGTTGTATCCGATGGTCTGCAATATCGTGGCGTAGTCGTGCGCGGCGGTGGCGATTTTCGACACCATGCTCAGAATGGCAGCGGCCCGATTGTCGTAGGACTCACCCCATTTTTTCGCATCCGAATAGGAGCCCGCCATATTCGTGGCCTTCGCCATATTCGGCCACTCGCCGTCAATCGACATCCAGAATCGCGACGCGGCATCGGCGAGCTTTTGTGCGGTGTCGTAATAGACCGGCACCGACACGTCGAGCACGGTCACTGCGCGGCCCCGACGCCACCGCTGCCACCCCGGCCGAGTACGGCGAGATTGGCCGCTACGGCATCTTCGTATTCCTTACGCGCGGACACGGCAGCGGCTTTCATCTTTGCCAGCCCGTCACGAATTTTCGCGGCGGCAGCGGTCCACTCTGCGTGAGCCGTCGCGTGCGCGTCGGCCGCCTCGCCGCTCCAATTGCCCTGCACGGTCGCAACACGCTCATCGATCTCGCGCAACGAGTCCTCAACGAACCCGTTCAGCCCCTCCATGCGGGCGGTTACGGCTTCCAAGTGGGCCAGGTCTACTCGGTACTCGGTCATAAGTCGTTGCCTTAGTGGATTCGGGTCGGTTGTCAGATCGGCGGCAGGCTCAATGAGCTGTATCGGTCGGCGGCGGCGGTGTCGGCGGCCGCACTGCGATCCACCACCACGCCTAGTAAGTCGGCCATGTCGGTCAGCGCTTCGAACACACCAAGTGCGGCGGTGTGTGTCTCGTCCCAGGCGACCGCGTAGGCGGTGGCCGCCGCGCCGCGCCAACTCGACATGAGTCCGTCGACTTCGGCGCCGGCCGCATGCAATCCGCTGATCAGTGCTTGTGCGGTCTGCTGCACATAGCGCCCGGCATCGGAGACGTGTTCAGGCACCACGGTGAAGGTGGTTGTGGCGGATGGATTGTGCGTCAACTTCTCTGCCCTCTCATCCCCCCACAGGATGGTTTCGAATAGTTGGACGTACCGGGTAGTCGTTCGGTTCCATCCGAATTGCAATCTCTCACATCGAGTCTGGATCTGCTGAACTACGTCCTGGCTGGGCCTTCGTGGTGTCCTGGGGCGGCACCGCGTTCGCTATCGTCGGCGTGACCGGCATGCTCATTCTGGCCGCGGTGAAGCGCTGGTACATGTGGTACTGGCCGGTGCTCGCGATCGTGCTGATCGTCGCCTCGTTCGGCGGCGGCCTCGCCCTGGCTTCCCAGGTCTACCCGGGAAACTGAACCGCCGAGATGCCGGGTGGCGGTGCTCCGGTCATGCTGAAGGCATGGCGTGGCATTTCCGGCGGCGAACGACCGATGCGCTACGCGTAGCGCTGGGTTCGGTGATCGTGCTCGGATTCGGCTGGCTGATGGCGTCTTTCGTCCCGCTCTACGATGTGATCGCGCGCGATGGACACGGCGGCGGGTTTCTCCCGTGGGCGCAGGTCATCGCCTGGACCGGCATCGTGGCCTCGGTGCTCGCCGCGGGATTCTCGGTGCTGGAGAAGGTGCGCGACGGCAGGCCGATCGTGTGGACCCCGCTCATCGCGATCCCGCTGATTCTCGAATCCTGGCTGGTCGGTTTCCTGATCGCGCTGTGTTGACCGACCGCGACTTCGGCGCGGCCGCTGGCTGGTACTCCAGCCGGACTTCGTGATGTATACAGCCAGGTCCGGCGACCTGGATCAGTTCGTCGTCAACGGCACCGGTAGGAGTGCACCACTCATGTTCATCCCATGGCCGTAACGGTCCATATCGCCAGCTCGGCTTCACGAGACGGCGTCCC
Source organism: Nocardia sp. NPDC005745 (assembly GCF_040630775.1). Classification (NCBI taxonomy): domain Bacteria; kingdom Bacillati; phylum Actinomycetota; class Actinomycetes; order Mycobacteriales; family Nocardiaceae; genus Nocardia; species Nocardia sp. NPDC005745. The sequence goes on along the minus strand of NZ_JBEXYF010000015.1, from coordinate 68,676 downwards.
GTCCCATGGATGGTTCCGGAAATCCTCGTCGATGAGGTAATCCATGTACTTCGCTCCGGCAAACCCCCAATTGGTGACATCCAGCTCGGACGTCCTCTGTCCGAGTTCGCTTTCCTTCCACACATGTGCAATGTCGGTAGCGATAGGGCGTAGATCATCCGGTGTCGCCGCCGTGGGCACATCGAGGGTGATGAGGAACACCAGTTCATCAGATCGGCTGGGTTTCTCCACCGCGTCCACGGACCTGAGACACGCTCCCCCTGGCAGGTCCGTCGTTGTCAGGGCGGTCTTCAATTCCTTGGTAACCCGGGGATCGACAATAGATGGGGCGGGGCACTTCGCTGGTTTCGATGTCGTCGAGATCGTTGCCACAGTCGGCTCCGCTTCCGAATATGCCGAACTCCCGGAACCGCAACCCGCCAGCAGTGCGACGCCGGCCACGGCGACCAGCAAACTTGATCCGGCATGAACCACCGAGCTCACCATGTTCCCCCGAGTATGCGGTCACGTGCAGTTTTGTCTACGCCATGACACTCCGATGTTTCACTAGGCCCGAGATGAGCCGGGCGGGTTGTGATCATCAGGCTCCTGTTCGGATTCGGAAATCACCTGTCGCAATGGAAAGCGGGCGGCTTTTCGGCCCGGGATTCCGAGTCCTTGCGAAAATCATAGATGAAATGCTGATTCGCGATCACTCTTGCCGATCGGCCTTAAGGAATTCTTAACGACAGGTAGCACGGTGGGAAGGTCGCGAATACCGAACAAGGGAGGACGGGCCCTAGCTCGTTCGTCGCGGAGTGCTCGGCCGTCCATGGGCTTACCGGCGGGCGTGTCCGCCTGACGCGCGACGGACACGCCTTACCGTGATGCGGCGTTCACAACCTTTCGACGATGGTGGCGTTGGCCAAACCGCCCGCCTCACACATGGTTTGCAGGCCGTAGCGGGCGCCGCGGTCCTGCATGGCGTGCACCAGCGTGGTCATCAGGCGCGCGCCGGACGCGCCGAGCGGGTGGCCGATGGCGATCGCGCCGCCGTTGACGTTGACCTTCGCCAGGTCCGCGCCGGTGTCGTGCGCCCAGGCCAGCACCACCGGCGAGAACGCCTCGTTGATCTCGACCAGATCGATGTCCGACAGCTGCAAACCGGCGCGTTGCAACACTTTCCGGGTCGCCGGGATCACCGCGGTGAGCATCAGCAGCGGGTCGTCACCGGCCACCGCGAAGCTGTGCAGCCGGGCGAGCGGTTTCAGCCCAAGTTCTTTCGCGCGCTCGCTGGTCATGATGAGCACCGCCGCGCTGCCGTCGCTGACCTGGCTCGCGGACGCCGCCGTGATGGCCCAGCCGATCTGCGGGAAACGGGCGGCCATGGCCGGGTCGTAGTAGGCGGGCCGGAGTGCGCCCAGCGTCTCCAACGTGCTGCCGACCCGGATGCCCTCGTCGGTGGTGAGCCCGTTGATCGGCGCCAGTTCCCGGGCGAACAGGCCGTTCTTCGTGGCGAGCGCGGCCTTGTCGTGACTGGCGAGCGCGAACTCGTCCAGCTGCGTGCGGGTGAGTCCCCACTTCGCCGCGATCAGCTCGGCGCTGATGCCCTGCGACACCAGGCCGTCGGGGTAGCGCTGGGCGAAGCCGGCGCCGGAGATGTCGTCCGAACCGACCAGATTGGCGCCCATGGGAATTCGCCCCATCGACTCCACGCCCGCGGCGACCACGATGTCGTAGGCGCCCGCGATCACGCCTTGCGCGGCGAAGTGGATCGCCTGCTGGCTGCTGCCGCACTGCCGGTCGACGGTCGTCGCGGGGACGGATTCGGGATATCCGGCGGCCAGCGCGGCGCGCCTGGTCATGTTCGCGCCCTGCTCGCCGAACTGGGTGACGACGCCGCCGATCACGTCGTCGATGAGTGCGGGATCGATGCCGCTGCGGTCCACCACCTCGCGCAGGCTGTGGGCCAGCAGATCCACCGCGTTGACATTGTGCAGTGCGCCGTTCGGCTTGCCTTTGCCGATCGGGGTGCGTACCGCTTCGACAATCACCGCGTCTCTCATGGTGCTTCCTTCCGGACCGAGAGCCGGGCGACCATGCCTGGCTCTATCAACACATAGTCAGAGTACCTCTGGCAATAGTTGAGGCAAGTCAGCTCCGGTATGATGTTCGTCATGGCAGCAGTGATGGAAGGACCGTTGGCCGATCTCAGCGCGTGGAAGGCCGAGGAATGCTCGATCGCGAAGGCGATGGACCTCATCGGCACCCGCTCGGCGGTGCTCATCCTGCGCGAGGCGTACTACGGGACGCGGCGGTTCGACGGGTTCGCCAGCCGGGTCGGCATCACCGACGCGGCGGCCGCCGCCCAGTTGCGCAAGCTCACCGAGGCGGGCTTGCTGGCGAAACGGCCGTATCGAGAGGAAGGCAAGCGCACCCGGCACGAATACGTGCTCACCCGGATGGGCCGGGATCTGCTGCCCGCCGTGCTGGCGCTCATGCAGTGGGGGGACGCCTACCTACAACCGGGGCCGGCTCCGCTGCTCTTGGTCGAGGAGGCCACCGGCGACCCGGTGCGCGTGCAGGTGCGCAGCGAATCCGGCCGCGAGATCGAACTCGAGGAACTGGGCGTGCGGATCAACGACGAATACGCCCGGCGGCGGCGCGAACGCCGCCGATCGGACGCGACGGACTGATCGCACCGGGCCCGCTCGAGCCTGTCCCGGCGTTCCGCGCGGTAGACCATGTCGCTGGACGTGCGTTGCTTGCTGGACGTGCGTTGCTTGCTGGACGTGCGTTGCTCGCGGAACGCGCGCTGCCCGCCGACGCGCTGCCGACCGGACGCGCTGCCCGCCGGACACGCTGCCAGCCGGACACGCTGCCAGCCGGACACGCTGCCAGCCGGACGCCCACGCCCGCCGAGTCGCCCGAGCGGGCCACTCGGCGCAGTGCTCAGTTGAGCCTGCGCCCGTCGATGTCGAAGAAGTAGATGTGCTCCGCATCGGTGGCCAGCCGCAGGCGGGTGCCCTTCGCGGGCGGGTTGCGCCAATCCGCGCGCGCCACAATGGTTTCCCCGGCTCCGTCGGTCGCGCCCTCGGCGCTGGTGCGGCCGTAGATGTAGGCGTCGGAGCCGAGTTCCTCCACCACGTCCACTTCCATCTCGATGCCGGAGTCGTCGCCCAGCTCGAAGTGCTCCGGCCGGATGCCGACGGTCACGGTGGCCCCGGCGGCGTCCGCCACCGAGCGCGGCAACGCGAGCGTGTGCCCGCCCAATTGGACCCGGCCGTCGGCGACCGGAAGCGTGAACAGGTTCATGGCCGGTGAGCCCATGAATCCCGCGACGAACACGTTGGCCGGATCGCGGTAGAGGTCGCGCGGCGTGGCGCACTGTTGCAGCAGGCCGTCCTTCAGCACGGCGACCCGGTCGCCCATGGTCATCGCCTCGACCTGGTCGTGCGTGACGTACACCGTGGTGGTGGCGAGCCTGCGCTGCAACTGCGCGATCTGGGTGCGGGTCTGCACCCGCAGCTTGGCGTCCAGGTTGGACAGCGGCTCGTCCATCAGGAACACCTGCGGCTGGCGCACGATCGCGCGGCCCATCGCGACCCGCTGGCGCTGGCCGCCGGACAGCGCCTTGGGCTTGCGATCCAGGAAGGGCTCCAGGTCCAGCAGCTTGGCCGCCTCCAGCACTCGCTGCTGCTTCTCCGCCTTGGCGACCTTGGCCAGTTTCAGCGCGAAGCCCATGTTCTCGGCGACGGTCATGTGCGGGTAGAGCGCGTAGTTCTGGAACACCATGGCGATGTCGCGTTCCTTCGGCTCGGCGTGCGTCACGTCGTTGTCGCCGATCAGGATGCGGCCGCCGTTGACGTCCTCCAGCCCGGCGAGCATGCGCAGCGAGGTCGACTTCCCGCAACCGGAGGGGCCGACCAGGACCAAGAACTCACCGTCCTCGATCTCCAGATTCAGCCGGTCCACCGCTGGTGTGGTGGACCCGGGGTAGAGCCGCGTCGCGTTGTCGAAGGTCACCGTGGCCATGACGAATTCACATCCCATCCCGGCAGGAACGTGCCGGACGATCCGAGTAAGGGTGCGGCGATCGTATCGGGCCGGTGGGCGAGGAGCCATGTCAGCGTGTGCGCGCCTCGAAGAACGCGCGCGGAACGTCGGCCAGCATCGCGCCGATCTGCTCCTCGCTGACGCCGCGATCGAGCACGTAGGGGAAGACGTCCTCGAACAGGTGGGTGTAGTGCCACTGCGGCAGGGCGGCCATGGCGGCCGGCTCGATCCAGTCGATGTAACAGCTGGCGTCCTGGGACAGCACCATCCGGTCGGTGTAGCCGCGGCGCACCATTTCGATCAGCGTGTCCGCGCGGGCTTCGAAGGTGGTGTCGAGGTTGATGCCGAAGCGGTCCATGCCGAGCACGAAGCCGGAGTCGGCCAGGTAGGCGAGGTGATCGCAGTCGGTGGTGTCGCCGCTGTGGCCGAGCACGATGCGGCGGGGGTCGACGCCTTCCTCGTCGCACATCACGCGCTTCACGTCCAGCCCGCTGCGTGACTCGGGATGGGTGTGCACCGTGATCGGGACGCCGGTAGCGAGATGGGCCCGGGCGACCGCGCGCATCACCCGCTCCACGCCCGGGGTGAGACCTTGCCGGTCGATCGCGCACTTGAGCATGCCCGCCTTCACCCCGGTGCCCGCGATGCCGTCGCGGATGTCGCCGATGAACATGTCGACCATCGGGTCGGGGACCTGCGCGCCGACGATGTCGTTCAACGCGGGCCCGCGGTAGTGGAAGAAGAACGGGACATCGCCGTAGGTGTAGATACCGGTGGCGACCACCAGGTTCAGCGGCACTTGCTCGGCGATCCGCTGAATGCGCGGGATGTAGCGGCCCAGCCCGACCACCGTGGGATCGACGATCGTGCGCACACCGGCGTCGTAGGCGACTCGCAGCCTGCGCACCGCGTCGGCGATGCGTTCGTCCTCGGAGCCCCATTCGGCCGGATAGTTCTGCTGCATGTCCCCGGTGAGCACGAAGACGTGCTCGTGCATCAATGTCACTCCGATATCGGCGGTATCGATCGTCCCGCGCACCGTTTCCAGCGTTGACATGGCGGTTTCTCCTCAGCTCAGCTGCGCATCCGGGGGAATGCTACGAACCGGGATGTGAGACGGACCATATTCGCCGACACCGAAACTTCGTACAACTTTCGTGCGGTGAGCACATAGAGCGGTCCGGCTCAGAGCGCCGGGTTCGGTCGAAGTACCACCGGTCCGAGCCAGTGCGCGGCCTGCAACGCCAGGTGCAGGTGCAGCGTGCGGTCGTGATCGTCGAAGACGTGGCCGATCAGCTCGATGGCCTGCCCCACCCGGTACTGGACGGTGTTGCGATGCACGGCCAATTCCTGCGCGGCCGCGGCGTAACTGCGGTTGTTGGCGAGGAAGACGCGCAGCGTTTCGCGCAGCCAGAGATTGCGCTGGTTGTCGGTGGCGAGCTCACCGAGGCAGTCCGCCACGTATAGGCGCAGTTCCTCGATGTCACCACTCAGTAGGGCGATGGCCGCCACCTGCTCGTGAGACACCGCCCGTGGCGCGCCGTCTCCGGCGAGCAGCACGAGTTCGCGTACCCGGTCGGCTCGGCGCAGGCTGCGACGGAATCCCTCGACACCGCCGCCGCGCCCCCCGATCGCCACCCGCACCGGCAACGACAGGGCCGACAGCCCGCGCTGGATGGCGTCGACATCGATCGTCAGGTCGCGGGAGACGGAGAACCACATCCGGACCTCGCGTTCGTCGGTCGGCACCAGCAACGCCCGGCGCGGGTTGCCCAACAGCGGCACCAGCGCCGCGCGAACGGCGTCGAGGACGTCCATCGCGGCCCGCGCCGAGAGCTGCGGCTCGGTCCAGGCGTTCACCGCGACGTGGTGGCCGGAAAGGGGATAGCGCAGCACTTGCTCGGCTCGGCCGATGTCGTCGGCCGAGCCGTCCAGCACCCGGGCCACCCACTCCTGGCGCAGGCCGCCGCGGCTGCCCACCCACCGGTCACGTTCCTGTTCGTAGGCGACGCCGACGTGCTCGCACACCCGGTCGATGTATACGGCGGTGCGATTGACGATCCGGATGATGGCCGCCGCGGTGTCCGGGCCACCCAGTTCCACGGCGTAGCGCATCGCGACATCGAGGAACCCGGCATGCCCCACCCGGTAGGCGCGGATCAGCGCGGACAGCGGGACGTCGCGCTGGGCGAGCGTGCGCGCGTACACCAGCGCCCGCGCCGGGGCGTGCACCTCGTGCTCTGCGGCGTCGTTCTGCACAAAGTCCAGCACCGACATCAGGTTGTCGGTGGTGCCCGCTTCGAACAGGCCGCGCAGCCTGGTGTCCGAGTCGAGCGCCGCGACCTGCGCGCGCATGGACGCCGACAACTCGGCGATCAACCGGTCACGATCACGCAGGATCGTCGAGACGACCGAGCGGACCACATCGTCGTCGCCGTCGGTCACACCAGGCACCTCCCTCCGCCCGCTCGGCATCGCGTCCCCAACCTAGCTCGCGCCGGGCGTGTCGGCGCGCGCCGTGGACCGGTGGCTGTCTGCGGGAAGGCGACCGCGCCGGTAGCCTCGGGCGGGGGCGGGCCGAGCGACGAGGAGAGTGCAATGAGTCGTCCAGTTCGTATCGGAGTCCAGCTACAGCCGCAGCACGCGCCGGAGTACCGACTCATCCGCGATGCCGTGTTGCGCTGCGAGGACGCGGGTGTCGACATCGTGTTCAACTGGGACCACTTCTATCCCCTCACCGGCGATCCCGACGGCGCGCACTTCGAGTGCTGGACGATGCTGGGCGCGTTCGCCGAGCAGACCGAGCGGGTGGAGATCGGCGCGCTGGTCACCGGCGGCGGCTACCGCAATCCGGACCTGCTGGCCGATATGGCGCGCACCGTCGACCACATCAGCGGTGGCCGGCTCATTCTCGGCCTCGGCGCGGGCTGGTTCCAGAAGGACTACGACGAGTACGGCTACGAGTTCGGCACCCCGGGCAGCAGGCTGGAGTTGCTGAAGGAGAACCTGGCCCGGATCAGCGCCCGGCTGCCGAAACTGAATCCGCGCCCGACCCGCGACCTGCCGATTCTGATCGGCGGCGGTGGCGAGAAGAAGACCTTGCGGCTGGTCGCGCAGTACGCCGACATGTGGCACACCTTCGCGGACCTGGACGTGCTCGCACACAAGAACAAGGTGCTCGCCGAGCACTGCGCCGCCGTCGGCACCGATCAGGCGCGCATCGAGCGCTCGGTGCAGTGGCCGGGGCTGGAGAAGGCGGCCGCCTTCGTCGACGCGGGCGTGACGACCTTCACCATCGGGGTCAGCGGCCCGGACTACGATCTGGACGCGGTCGCCGCCGCCGTCCGATGGCGTGACGCGGTCAACCCGGAACCGGTCAGCGGCCTGGCCTGAGGACGGATTGCCTGCCGGCTGTCGCGTCGCCGCGTGACGTTCGGATCAGCGTGATCGAAATCTCGGCGGCTACCCCGGCATCGGTTTCCCATGTCGGCGACCCGGGGGTAGCTCTGGAATAGCAGATTTTCGCGGCTAGGGTTGTCCGTCATGGCTGTTGTGCCCGCTGTGCGGTCTCGTGCGTTGATCGCCGTGTTATTGCTTGCCGTCGGTCTCAGCGCGACGGCGTGCGGTTCCGGCTCCGACGACGCGGCCACGGAGCGCAATCTCTGCGCGCCGCCCGGCGTGGCCGCGGCCTCCGCCGCGCCGACCAACCTGGCCTCAGCGGCCGCCGCGGGCAGCGACCGCTACACCACCGCGACCACCGTGCCGCTGAACTCCATCGACGTCTCGAAGCTCGGTTTGATCACGCCCGGCAAGCTCAGCGTCGGCACGCTCTCGGACGCACCGCCGAGCATCTGCGTCGACCGGCAGGGCACGTTCACCGGCTTCGACAACGAACTGCTGAAGGCGATCGGCGCCAAGCTCGGCCTCCAGGTGGAGTTCTCCGGCACCGAGTTCGCCGGGTTGCTCGCCCAGGTGTCCGGCGGCCGTTTCGACGTGGGCTCGTCCAACATCACCACCACCGACGCGCGCCGCCAGCTGGTCGGCTTCACCAACGGCTACGACTTCGGCTACTTCTCCCTGGTGGCGCCGAACGGCAGCGCCATCAACGGGTTTTCCGACCTGAATCGGAGCACTCGGATCGCCGTGGTGCAGGGCACCGTGCAGGACGAGTTCGTGGTGAACCAGCTGCATCTGGACCCGGTGAAGTTCCCCGACTACAACACCGCCTACGCCAACCTGAAATCCGGCCAGGTGGACGCGTGGGTCGCTCCGTCCGCGCAAGCGGAGGGCGCGATCGCGCCGGGTGATGGAATATCAGTCTCGCAGAACACCTTCAGCCTGGACAACTTCGTCGGGTACGCGGTCGCCAAGAACAACCAGCCGCTGATCGACGCGCTCAACAGCGGCTTGGACGCCGTGATCGCGGACGGTACCTATGCCGAGCTCTACACCGACTGGGTGCCCAGGCAGCTGCCCCCCGGTTGGAAGCCTGGCTCCAAAGCCGCGCCCGCGCCGCAGCTGCCGGACTTCGCCGCGTTGGCCGCGGGCAAGCGAACGAATGAGACGCAGCAGAACGCACCGAAATCCACCGCGCAGCAGTTGAAGGACACGTTCTTCGACTGGTCGCTGTATCGCAAGGCTTTTCCCGACCTCTTCAAGACCGGTCTGCCCAATACCTTGATACTCGCGGTGGTCTCGGGTGCGCTCGGCACCGTCCTCGGCATGCTGCTCGCGGTCGCCGGGATCTCGCGGACCCGCTGGCTGCGCTGGCCCGCCCGGGTGTACACCGACATCTTCCGTGGTCTGCCCGCCGTGGTGATCATCCTGCTGATCGGTCTCGGCGTCGGCCCGGTGGTGCGCAACCTCACCGGCAACAACCCCTACTGGCTCGGCGCGGTCGCGCTGGCGTTGCTCGCCTCGGCCTACATCGGCGAGATCTTCCGCTCCGGTATCCAGTCGGTCGAGGCCGGGCAGCTGGAGGCGGCCCGCGCGATCGGGTTCGGCTACCGCCAGGCGATGACGCTGGTGGTGATCCCGCAAGGCGTGCGCCGGGTGCTGCCCGCGCTGATGAACCAGTTCATCGCCCTGATCAAGGACTCGTCGCTGATCTACTTCCTCGGCCTGCTCGCCACTCAGCGCGAGTTGTTCGCCGTCGGCCGCGACCTCAACGCGCAGACCGGGAACCTCTCGCCGCTGGTGGCCGCGGGCCTGGTCTATCTGATCCTCACCATCCCGCTCACCCACCTGGTCAACTACATCGACCGCCGGATGCGGACCGGCAGGCCCGACCGGCCGATCGACCAAGTCGAGGCGGCCACGATCACGGAAGGGCGCGGATAGATGAGTGCCTCCCTCACCGGTACCGGACTGCATCTGACGCTCGGGCACAACCACGTGCTGCGCGGGATCGACATCCACGTGGACGCGGGCAAGACCGCCACCGTCATCGGGCCGTCCGGCTCCGGCAAATCGACCCTGCTGCGGGTGCTCAACCGGCTCTACGAGCCGGATCAGGGCGACGTGCTGTTGGACGGCAAGTCCGTGCTCACCGAGAACCCCGATCGCTTGCGCCAGCGCATCGGCATGGTGTTCCAGCAGTTCAACCTCTTCCCGCACAAGACCGTCGCGGAGAACGTCGCGCTCGGACCGCGCAAGCTGCGCGGCCTGTCCAAGGACCAGGCGCGGGCGCTGGCCATCGAACAGCTGGAGATCGTCGGCCTCGCCGACAAGGCCGATACGCGCCCCGCCAACCTGTCCGGCGGTCAACAGCAGCGCGTCGCCATCGCGCGGGCGCTGGCGATGCGACCGGAACTGATGTTCTTCGACGAGGCCACCTCGGCGCTGGACCCGGAGCTGGTGAAGGGCGTGCTCGCCCTGATGGCCGACCTCGCCTCCGGCGGCATGTCGATGGTCGTGGTGACCCACGAGATGGGCTTCGCCCGCAGCGTGTCGGACACCGTGGTGTTCATGGACCAAGGGCAGGTCGTGGAGACCGGCACGCCCGACGCCTTGTTCGACGACGCGCAGACGCCGCGATTGCAGAGATTCCTCGCGCAGGTGCTCTGAGTCGGCACGCCGTGCCAGCACACGCGAGGCAATCTCGATTGATGCACACCTGCTAATGTATTGGTCATCACGATTCCAGCTATCCGTGCCAGGAAAGAGGGAAATTCGATGACCACAGCACACGCGCAGCACACTGGCCACGACCATGTGCACGGCCCGGACTGCGGGCACACCGCGTTCCAGCACGGCGATCACATCGACTACGCCCACGATGGTCATCTGCATCGCGAACACCAGGGGCACTACGACGAATGCGAGCGGTCGGGGCACACCGAGTGCGCCCAGCATCCGCATCAGCACGGTCCCAATTGCGGCCACGAGGCCGTCCAGCACGGGGACCACGTCGACTACGTGCACGACGGCCACCGCCACGCCGTCCACGACGGTCACTTCGACGAGCACTGACGGCGTCGGTACCCGGTTCTAGAGTCGGGCAGGTGATCGAAGAACTCGAGATTCGCACCGGAGCGGGAACCTTCGACGTACTGGCCGCCGGCTCTCCCGGCGACCGGGAGGTGCTGTTGCTGCACGGATTTCCGCAGGGCGCGCGTGAGTGGGAGTTCCAGCTCGGGGTGCTGGGCGGAGGCGGTTGCCACGCCGTGGCGCCCGATCAGCGCGGATATTCGCCGGGTGTGCGGCCGGAGCGTGCCGCCGAATACCGGCTCGAGGAGTTGGTCGGCGACGTGGTGGCCATCGCCGACGCGCTGGGCTGGGAGCGGTTCGACCTGATCGGGCACGACTGCGGCGCGCTGGTCGGGTGGGCGGTGGCGGCGGAGCTGCCGCAGCGGGTTCGCACGTTCGGCGCGGTGTCACAGCCGCATCCCGCCGCGCTCCAGCAGGCGATGGCCGAGGACGAGGACCAAGCGCAGCGATCCCACCACCTGATCACGCTGCGACAGCCGCGCACCGCGGAGCGAACTCTGCTCGCCGACGACTGCGCCGCACTGCGCCGGATATTCGAGTGGAAGATACCTGAGGAACGTGTGGAGGAGTACGTGCGCAGGCTGGCGCGGCCCGGCGCGCTCACCGCGGCGCTGAATTGGTATCGCGCCATGGATTCGGCGGGTCCGATCGGCCCGGCCAGCGTGCCCACCCTGTACGTATGGGGCACCGAGGACGCCACCATCGGGTCCACGGCGGCGCTGGCCACCCGGAAATACGTTTCCGGCTCGTACCGATTCGAGATGCTCGAGGACGTCTCGCACTGGATTCCGGAGGAGGCGCCCGAGGCGCTGACCCGGCTGCTGATCCAGCACCTGCTCGCCCATCGCGCCTGATGCGTTGGGAACGCGGCCGATCCCGGCGTTTCCCGGACAGGGCGTGCGACCGGACGGAAAGCTGAGTTGGTCGACCACAATCAAGGGAGGTGAACCGTGGACGTCAAGGAAATCAATCGGCGAACCATCGCTGCGTTCCGAGCGGGCGGCGAGATCGACGGCATGCAGCGCGACCGTCTGATCTTGCTGACCACCACCGGCCGCAGGACCGGCGCCCCGTACACCACCCCGTTGATGTACCACCGCGACGGTGACCGCCTGCTGATCGTCGCGTCCAATGTCGGTGCGCCGAAGCATCCCGACTGGTATTCCAACCTGCGGAAGGACCCGCACGTCACCGTCGAGGTGGGCCAGGAGAGCTATCCGGCGCTGGCCACCCCGTTGACCGGTGACGACCGCGCGCGCACCTGGGCGATGCTGAAGAACACCTATCCGTTCTTCGCCGAACACGAAATGGGCACGTCCCGGGTCATCCCCGTGGTCGCACTCACGCGGATGTGACGACGCGGCGAAGCGCTGTGCTGCTCAGCGATGGGCAGCCGCGTCGGCATGGGAAGCCGTCGCATCGGCTCGACGGGCCGCGACCAGGTCGAGCAGAGCGGTCAGGTTGTCCGGGTCGGCGGGATCGACGACGCCCTCCGGTAGGGCCAGTTCGGTGAGCCGTTGTCCCCGATGGAAGGCGGCGGTGCGCAGCGGCGGCGCGTCGTCGGGTTGTCCGAGGATGGTGGCGATGTTCCCGTCGTTGTCGTAGACGGCGTAGTAGCGCATTTGATGGGCTCCTCAGAGGCCGGTCGAGGCGGTCATCCGACTGGTGTTGCGACTTCTCCTGATCAGGAATCGTGATGGCTGACGGCGTTGAAGCTTATCCACACGTTCGATGCTGAGTGTCGGTTTGCGCAGGAGTAGCGTTACCCGTTTTCATTCGAATCTCACGGCATCGCCGCACGTAGACCGGTATATGGAGACCGGTGGGCATGGTTTGCCCGAATCAGGCGCACACGGTAGCGAAGGCTGCCCAGAGCACCGGGGAATGCTCGATCCGGCCGGTGTCGCGCCAAGCGGTCGAGCGGTCGCGCTGCCATGCGGCGAGGGCGGTCACCGGGTCGGGTTGTTCGTGCGCCTCGTCGATGGCGCAGATGGCCTCCTGGAGCGGGAGGGCTTGCGCAGGTGCGCCCGCGACGCGCTGGAAGGCGAAATCGGTGGGCAGCGGCCACCGGCTCGCGGTGACCAGTTCCGCGCCGCCGGTGATCATCGCGGCGGTCAAGCCGAGCGCCTCGCTGAACCGCATGTCGCCGCCGCTCTCACAGGCGATCAGCGCGACCCGGCTCGGCATCGGCCACAGCTGCGGCCCGGCAACGGGATCCGGATGGATGGTGTGCGTGCCGAGCAGCAGGTCCTTGGCCGTGAGCGGCCGGTGCGTGCGCGATGGTTCGGCGAAGCCGACGGCGTCGGCGGTGCAGGCGAGGTGCAATTCGGCGTCCTCGCTGCGGCCGGATTCGGGCGCGGCGGCGGTGACATGCCCGACGTAGATCAAGCGGCTCGCGCCGGCGCGCAAGGCGGCGCCGAGCCAGTCGCGATCGACGTCGGTGCGCCGGAAAGCGTCCACCGGGCCTGCTACCTCGGGCCGCAATCGGTCCTCCGCGAGGTAACGCGCCATCCGCCGCGCGAGCGGAGCTTCGGGGGTCATCCGGCCCAGCACCGAACCGAGCGTCGAATCGGCGCGGAAGCCGGGGATGCGCGGGTCCAGCACCGCGACGATCGGATGCGCGGCGGTCTCGGTCCAGGCGCGTGCGATCCGCCCGGGCGCCTGCACGACGCTCGCCGGGGCGAGCAGGCTGACGTCGGCGATGTCGATCAGCCGGACGTCGCGGTCCGGCGCGATGAGTTCCCACGGCACCTGGGCGACCCGTGGTGAGGGTTGCAGCCGGATATGCGGGCGCACGCCGCGCTGCCACAGCTCGTAGAGCTGCGCGGCCAGGCCGTAGGGCAGCAGTGCTCGAGAGAGCGCCTGTGCCACGGCGTATTCCCGCTCGTAGTCGGCGAACGCGCCGGTGGTGAGGGCCTGCTCGAGACCGCCGGGTTCGGCGGGCCGGGGGAGCGCGTCGGCCAGCAGTCCGACCGCTCGCATCGCCGCGTCTTCCGGAAGCACCCCCGCGCCGCGGGGTGCGCTGTCGTCGACCCACCGCCACGACACGTAGATGTCTCCCGCGTCCGCCATCCGGACGAGCACCGTCGGTCGCGTCATACCGTGAGCACCCGATCGTCGCGGATCACCCGGCCATAACGCTGCTCGGCGGCGGCGATGAACGGCGCGAGTGCGATCCTTCCCTCGGCGGCCAGTGCCAGGCGCGGCGGCGGCGCGACCGGCAGGCCCGCTCCGGCCGCGACTTCGGCCAGGGCGGCGCCCAGTTGCAGGGCGGCGCTGCCGGGATGATCGTTGAATTCCTCCGGCGGGTCGAGTAATTCGAGCGGAAGCCTGGTGGGAGCTTCCCGCTCGGCCCGATCGAGCGCCAACGTCGTCCCCGCGCACTGTGTTTCGACCAGGTCGGCGACGAGGACGCCATTGCCGGAAAGGTAGGCGAAGCGAAACGCCAACCGCATCGCCGGGTCGGCGATCTGCCGGTTCCATTGCTCGCGCTGCGTGCCGTTCGGCAAGGTGTGGCGCACGGCGTCGATGGCCAGTGCGGCGGGAACGGCGATTCCGACGGCACGGGCGAGCATCTCCGCCTGCGGCGATTCGGTCGCGCCGATCGCGCCTTCCAGGAGCGTCGCGTGCCAGAAATCGAGCTGGGCACAGTGCAGGCCGAGGCCGCGCTCGGCATAGATCGCGAACGCCGTGGCGAGCAGTTCCTCGCACTCGCCCACCCGCCCGGACCGGAATGCCACGGTGGCCGAGCGAATACGCACGTCCGCGGCGTCGAGCACGGCTTCGGATGCGACGAAGTACGCCAGGCTGCGCTCGTAGAACTCCCGCGCGCTCGCCAGATCACCGCGGCCCTCGGCGAGAAATCCCATGGTCTTGAGGCCGATCCCGGCTCGGTGCCCGAGCCCGGCCTGCTCGAAATACTCCTGGCTGGAGCGCAGCGGCGCCTCCGCCTCGTCGTACCGCTCGACGCGGACGAGCATGGTGGCGAGGTTCTGTTCGGTCTCGGCGACGGCGTTGCGATCACCCGCCGACTCGAACGCGGCGAGCGCCTGCCGCGCGAAATCGACGGCCAAGTCGCGGCGGCCGGTCTCGAAGTAGGTGGCGGCGAGATTCATCAGTGGGTGGCCTGCCAGCCGCGGCGCGAAACGTTGGGCCGCCTCCAGCGATTCGGTGGCCAGTTCGGCGGCGTAGGCCCAGTTCTGCCGGTGCAGAGCGACGGCGGTCAGGGAGAGCAGGCAGGCCACGCGCAGCACACCCAGGTCGGTGTCGGTGTTGTCGGCGAGCAAGGCGCGCGCCTGCTCGAGCGCCGCCTGCGCCGCGTCCAGCTCGCCGAGATGCTGGAGCGCCTGCGACATGTTGACCAGGGCATTCGGGCGCAATCGCGGGGCGTGCTCCGGCATCTCGGCCAGCGCCGAGCGGTAGAGGGCCAGCGAGGCGGCGTGGTCGCCGAGTTCGTCGGCCATGCTCGCGGCGTTGATGATCGCGCCGAGCCTGATGTCGCCGGTGGTTCGTTCGGCGGCGTCCTCGAAGAGGCGCTTGGCCTCGGCCGGGTCCCCGCGGGTGTACGCCGCTGCGCCCGCGGCGAGCAGTTCGCGGCCGTCGTCCGGAGTCTGCTCGGCCATGTCAGAAGTCCGAATCCGATGCGGCGGCCGCGATTTCCGCCAGCAAGAGGGATTCGACGGGATTGCCGGACGTGTCGTCCGCGCGGTGCAGCCGCGCCGTGACCAGGTCGCGAATCCGCGCGCGTCGGGTCGCCGCGTCCGGCTCCTGTTCGTCCACGCCGACGCCGGGAACGTAGACCCGCACGGTCACGCCCGCTTCCGCACCGGCCGGGGCCGTGGTCTCGGCGCGCCACAGGTCGCCCTCGCGCAGCAGCGGCACGTCGGCGGCGTCGGTCGTGGTGCGAATCCCGGCGCGGGGACGCAGATGCGCAGGCACCTCCGCGGGCGAGAGCGGCGCGGCGACCGCGCTCACCCGCACGATCGTGGTCCCGGCCTCGCGCACCACTTCCCAGGACACGGCGCGTTCGGAAGCGTCGAGCAGGCCCGGTGGGCAGCGCTGCCAGTCCCAGCCCGCGGTGCCCCTGGCCAGGACGAGAGCGCCGGGCGCGACGGTCGCGGCCGGTCCGGCGGCCAGCGCGTAGTCCTCCGCGCGGCCGAGCGCCGCGGTTGCCGTGGGCTGTTCGGTGACCGCGTCGGCGCCGTCGATGATCAGGTCGCATTCCTCGCTCAGCGCGGTTATCTCGTCCTCGAGCAGCCCCTCGTCCAGCGGGGCGATGCCGTCCAGGATCGACGCGGGCCACCACCGTGCCGCCCAGCGGGCGTAACCGAGCCGCCAGGCGCGCGCGGCGAGGTCCGGCAGCGCGGGCTCGGCCGGGTATTCCCCTTCGTCGCCGGTTTCCGCGAGGGCGAGGGACACCTCCGGGCCGTACACCGCCCAGATCCACTCCTGCGCGAGGTCGAGGTCGTCGAGGACCGCCGCCGGGGTCACCTGCTCGCTGAGCAGGCTCCAGGTCAGGTGCCCGCCCGCCACCTCGAGCACGAGCACGTCCACCCCGGCCCGGTCGTCCACGACGGTCGGGGCGTCGTCCGGCGCGATGATCCACAGGTCGTCGCGGCGGCGGATACGTACGGTCGTGCTCATCAGCTCGCCTTCGATTCCGCCGTGTCCGGCTCACCCGCGTTCACCCGCACACTCAGCGCCCGCTTGACCCGCGTGCGATGGTCCAGGATGACCGAACGCGCCACACCGTCGAGCAGATCCCACAGCTCGTCCGGTTCGTGGATCGGGAACTCGCGAACATCCCTGCCGTGCAGGCGGACCCACAATCGCCGCAAGTAAGGCTGCCACGGCGTGATCAGTTCGGCGGCGATGGCGGCCAACGGGCCGGTGGGCGGCTCGGCGGACACCACCAGCCGCCGAGCCTGCAACACATACGCTTCGCGCTGCCAGCGGCTGTTGACCACTTGATGTGCCGTGGATCGCGTTGCGCCCGTGTCTGTTTCGGCCAGACGCAGACGCGGTCGGCCCGTCGACGGTTCGCGGCGGTGCTCGATGGGCGCCAATCCGGTCGCCAGCGCGGTTCCCGCCGTCGCCGCCACGCGCAGCGACTCGTCCAGCAGCGCCCACGGTGCGCAACTCCGGGCGATCTCGGCGTCGACCAGCTCGGGGATCGGCGGCAGCTCCGCGCGTTCGGTGGACGCTTGCAGCACGGTGAACACCCGCTCGTACACGGTGCGATCGAACGGACGCCCCAGGGTCGATTTCGAGGCCGAAGCGCCGATCGCGGGGCGCAGCGGCACCGGATGCGCGGTCAGTCCCAGTTCCTGAGCGGATGCGTCCTGCCACAGCCGGATTCCGGTGTGCGTACCGGCATGGGCCGCGACCAGCCGGTCCAGGGTCCGCTGTCCGTCGGCGTCTTCGCCGAGCCGTGCCGCCGCACAGGCTTCCAGCAGCTCGTCCACCTCCGTGTCGTGCTCTGCGCCCGCCGGGCCGGTGAGCGGACGCCGCCGCCAGGCCAGCTCGAGCAGCCCGGCCAGCTCCCGTTCCCTGGTGTGGTCGGTGAGGTACTCCTTCAGCGCCTGCGTGGTGCGTCCCGCGGTGTACTCGTGGATCTCGCGCAGTGCGTCCTCGGCGACCGCGCGCGCCCGTGCCGGATCCGGCATGCCCGCGGTGGTCGCCAGCTCGAAACAGCGCTGGAAGTACAGGTCCTGCGGGTGCCCCTCGGTGATCCGCAGCGTCCGCCGCACCTGCTTGAGCACCGTGAACCACGCCGCCGTCGCGCGCAGCGCATCGGCCGCCGCCTGAATGCGTGCCTCCAGCAGCACCGCTCCGTCGGCCGTCAGGATCGGCCCCGCGCACAACGGATGCTGCACGGGCCGGATCACCAACGGGTCGAGCACAAGCTTCACCGTCCGGCGCAGCGGACCCCCGTGCGGACCGCTCAGCGGCTCGACCCCATCGAGCCTGCGCCACACCTCGTCGAGCACCATGGCGCGCGGTCGTCGCATTCGAGCAGTGTATTTGCCGCGACCTCGTCCCGGCGTGTTCACGGCCGACGCATAGAAACCGGAGTGCAGTTACTTCGAACTGTGTGTGGCGTACCACACACCGTCGAATTCGCCGCCTAAGGTCTGACTCGGTCCGCCCATCAGGGGCAGCTGAGTGGAGGGATTCGAAGATGAAGTTCGAGAAGATCACCGCTGCCGTTTTCCTGGCCGTCTCGGCCTTGGGCATCACCGCGGCGACCGCCCATGCGGAGCCGGCCGTGGCGGAGCGGCCGACCGCGGAAGTCACGACCTCCGGTGTCGATCATGGGATCGACTACCAGATCACCGTTTCGCCACTCGACAGAGTCGTTACCGCCACCGTCGAGAACGGCAAGTTCGAACTCGCCCAGAACGGCGCGGTGGTGCTCGAGTCCGGCGACGGAGCGGTCGTGGCCGAAGTGCCGCAACGGTTCGCCGTCGACGGCCGTTCGATCGCGGCTGCGCAGTACATCGCTGCGGACGGCCGCACCCTGACGCTGACCCCGACCCCCACGGCGGAAGGCATCGCGCAACTGAAGGACATCAGCTCCTACGACCGGCTCAAGGAGCAGATCAACAAGAACCTGCCCGGCGTCGTCACCGGCGCCATCGTAGGCGGCCTCCTCGGGGCGTGTGTGATCCTGATATGGGGCGTCAGCATCCCCGTAGGCGCGCTGATCGGCGCAACCGTCGGCGGCTACGCCATGGGCGGCCCCGAGTTCCTCGACGCCGTACAGGCATTCGTCGCCAATCAGGGCAGGTGAGATAGCGGGCGGGCGGCGGTGGCCGGAGATGCGCAACCGCCCCGATCGGCGGCCGTGCGTGGAGGTCGCTCGTCGGAACCGCCCCGCGCCCGCGTAACCGCCTCGGATCCACTGGGTCGGCGGTGATCTCGCAGTGTCAGGTGGCGCGCCGCTGACGGGGGCTTCCACTTCGACAACCCTTGGTTCGCTGGGACGCGGACTCCTACGTGTGCGGGAGGACTTCGGGTTGTGCCAGTGCTGTAATCGCCTCGATGACGTCGGTGTTGTTCCGTCCGAACACGGTGTCGAAGAAGATGCGCAGATAGGTTCGTTGCAGGTCGATCGACCGCTGGGGGTCGATCTTGCCGACTGCTTTCGTTGTCGTCTCTGCCGAGAGCAGCCCGGCGGCGGTCAGCTGAGGCAGGATCGTCTGCTGGTCGCAGAAGGACATGTGCTCGGTTCCCGCCACTTGAAGGGGCAGCTTCACACCGGTGTTGCTGGCCCAGTAGGGCTCCCAACCCGGATTGCCGTACCACGGAGAGGCACCACTGGCGAGCATGAGCAGCGGTTTGTCGGTTCCCTCTGCCGTGACCGATCCCAGGATCGGTCCATCCAGATTGATGCCGGCGCGGATCTGAGGTGCGTCGTGCAATGCCTGCACCGTGGTCGAGCCACCGAGCGAATGCCCGAACATACCCACCTTTGTCATGTCCATACTCTCGGCCAGACCTGCGGGCAGGGGCCCAACGGGCTGCGATTGCTGTCCGGTGGCGGCGGCCGAGAGTTCATCGAGCACGAAGCGAGTGTCAGCCACCCGCGTCGGAAGCAGGACATCCCGCAGGACCTCTCGCGGCGAATCCAGCGGGACAACCGTGTGTTCGACCCGCCCGCCCGGGAAATGGACGGAGAACGCCTCGTGCGTGTGGTTGATTGCGACCACGACATAACCGTGGCTGGCGAGGTCCTCGGCCTGGGCGGTACTCCAGCCGGTGGCGTCGCCCATACCGGGGGAGTTCAACAACACCGGGAATCGGCCAGCACCTTCGCGTGCCGGTCGATCCGGGTAACTGTGACTCGGGCCGAGCGTCCAGCGTTCTCGGGGGACGCCGAACTCGGCGAGATAATCGGCTTGCTCCTCCCGCCCACCGGGCGGCATCCAGGCAGCGGCAGCGGAAGTACCCGAGTCCTGCGCTGGGTACCAGATCTGAACCATGACCTCCCGGCGGCCTCGGCCCCACGGGTCGGTTCGGTCGGGGTCGGTGAAATGAAGCTCGGTCACCCCGACAGAGTTGCTGCCGGTAGGGGAAGGCAGAGACACGACCACGGCATCGGCAGACACCGAAGCAGGCGCGGCCTCAGCCCCGGCGAAAGCTCCGAGGGGGACCATCCACGCCACAATGGCAATGATCGCGAATCGTCGTAAACCTCGGTGCCCCATCACAACCCCCTGACTTCGGTCCACCAACGAATCGCCACCCTACAAGACCCCGGCCACGGCACCCGTTCTTCGATGACGGCTTGACCCTCACGTCGCGTGAGGCCGGAGGGTGGAGCGCATGAGTGACTACTACAACGCGTTCGAGATGAGTCCCGTGCCCGCTCCCGGCCCGGATGTGGTTGTGCCGGAGCTGTTCCGTGGCATCTATGGAATGCCCGCGTTCGTGACGATCCCCACGAGCGATTTGGCGGCGTCGGTGGATTTCTGGACTCGTGGGCTCGGATTCTTCGAGCTGTTCAGCATCCCCGGCAGGGTTGTGCATCTGCGCCGGTGGGCTTTTCAAGATGTACTCCTCGTCCCGGCGGGGAGCGTTCCGGAGCAGGCACCGGCGATGAGCTTCAGTTTCGCGTGCGTGCTCAGCCAGGTCGATTCGCTGGTGGAGGCCTGTCGCGCGTTGCGTCCGAACTCGGTCGACGGGCCACGGGATACCCCCTGGAACACCCGTGATGTGGAGGTGATCACCCCGGAGAACGCACGGATCGTTTTCACTGCGGCGAAGCCCTTCGATCCGGCCAGTGAGGAGGCGCGGAACCTCGCGGCCGTCGGGATCACACCACCGGGTCGCGGCGACAATGATGAGCATGCCTGATGCCCCTGACGCCGATGGCTTGACCGTCGGTCAGGTCTCGAAGCGTCTGGGCGTGACAGTCCGCGCGCTGCACCACTGGGATGAGATCGGGCTGGCGCGACCGTCGCTGCGCACGGTGGCCGGATACCGGCTCTACACCGCTGGTGATCTGGAACGCCTGAACCGCATCGTCGTCTACCGTGAGCTCGGACTCGGCCTGGACGATATCCGGGCCATCTTGGACGGCTCGGCCGCAGACGTGCCCGGCGCACTGCGCGCGCAGCGCACCCAGGTCGCCGAACGGATCGACCGCCTCCAGCGACTCAGCGCCGGTCTGGATCGGATGATCGACGCCCACGATCGCGGGCTGCTGCTGACCGTCGAGCAGCAGGCCGCGATCTTCGGCCCCCAGTGGAACCCGGACTGGCTCGCCCAAGCCCGTCAGCGCTACGGAGACACGGAGCAATGGCAGCAGTACGCCGAACGCTCAGCCTCTCGCGGTCCGGAGGAATGGCAGACCATCGCCGACGCCATCGCCGACCTCGACCGCGCCTTCAAGGACGCGATGGACGCCGGCGTCACACCCGGTAGCCCAGAAGCGAATCGACTCGTCGAGTGGCACCGCGAGATTTTCGCCTCTTCGTACTTCCCTCTCACCAGGCAGATGCAGGTCTGTCTCGGCCGGATGTACGAGGCCGATCCGGGATTCGCCGCCCACTACGACGGCATCCGCACCGGCCTCGCCACGTGGTTGCGTCGAATCATCGATGCCAGCGCTCGCGCCCACGGCATCGACCCCGACACCGCGACTTGGCAGTAGAGCGGGGTTCCGGGGCTCCGCCCAGCAGGTCGATTGCGGGCTCATACCCCTTATCGCCGCCGGCGCGGCGCTGCCGAACGGGGTGGCGCCGAACGCATGTGGTCGCGCACCGGCGACAGCAGGTCGGCCAGAGCCTTGGTGTCCTCGCGCGACAGTGGTGCAAAGAGCTGTTGGCTGAGGACCTCGGTGTGGCCGGGTAGCACCTTCGCGAGCAGCGCCCGCCCGGCATCGGTGATCGTGACCGTAACGCCCCGCTCGTCATCCGCGGAGGGCGTCCGCGTGACCAGGCCCGCCTTTTCGAGCAGGCTTGCCTGATAGGTCAACCCGCTGCGGCTGTAGACGACGCCGTCGGCCAGGTCGGTCATGCGTTCACTGCCGGTCGGCGAGTCGAGGCCGAGGCGTGCCAAAAGCTGGAACTGCACGTAGCTCAGATCGCCGGCTTCGCGCAGCTGCTGCTCGACCGCGTGCCGGAGCAGGCCCGCCACCTCCATGAGGGCGAAGTACGCGCCCAGTTGGACTCCGTCCAGGGGCCGCGGCGTGTCAGGCATGGCGCGAACTTTACCACTTGCTTCATATTCGAAGCTCTTGCTTCGAGTTCAAAGCACTGCTACGTTGGTCATGTGCTTCGAGTTCGAAGCACATATCCCTCGAGAGTGAGGCACCACGATGAAGACGGTTCGATTTCACGAGTACGGCGCCCCGGATGTCCTTCGCTACGAGGACGTCGACGAGCCCGTCCCCGGTACCGGACAGGTGCGAGTGCGTGTGGCCGCGACGACGTTCAACAGCGTCGACGGCAACATCCGCGCAGGTTTCATGCAGGGCCCGATGCCGCTGACCTTGCCGCATACCCCCGGCCTGGACGTCGCCGGAACCATCGACGCACTCGGCGAGGGCGTCGACGGCCTCGGGATCGGTGACCAGGTCGTCGGCTTCCTGCCGTTCGTCGATGACGGTGCCTCGGCGGAGTACGTCCTCGCGCCCGCGGAGAGCCTGGCGGCGGCGCCGACGAGCATCCCGCTCGCTGACGCAGCCGCGCTGCCCGTGGTCGGTCTCACGGCGTGGCAGGCTCTGTTCGACCATGCCGAGCTGAAGGCCGGGCAGCGGATCCTTATCAGTGGCGCCGGCGGAGCTGTGGGCGGCTACGCGGTACAGCTGGCGAAAACCGCCGGCGCCTATGTGATCGCGACCGGCAGCCCCCGCAGCGGCGAGCACGTCAAGGCAGCGGGTGCCGATGAGGTCATCGACCACACCACCACCGAGGTGACCACCGCGGTGACCGATCCGGTCGACATCGTGCTCAACCTCGCGCCGATCAGCCCTGCCGAGTTCACGGCGCTGACCGGCCTGGTCCGCGACGGCGGCGTCGTAGTCGGCACCACCGTGTGGATGCCCGCTCCGGCCGACGAGGAACGCGGCGTGCGCGCCATCGACGTCTTCGTCCGCAGCGACGCGAAGCAACTGTCGGAACTGGTTGCGCGCGTGGACCGTGGCGAGCTGATCGTCGACGTCTCCGAGCGTGTTCCGCTGACAGACCTGGCGTCGGTCCATGCCCGGGCGGCCGCGGGGACTCTGTCGGGCAAGGTCATCGTCCTGCCTGCCACCGCCTGACCCACCCGTCCGGCAGGCGACGACAACACGTCGCTACCCCGGGCGGTGTGGTCCGGAGGCCCGCGTTGTGACTCGCAGCGATACGCGGCGGTGATTTCGCGCTGTCGCGTGGCGTCGATGGCGAGGGTGTTGCGGCGGGTTACCCGATGGTCGCCTTCTGTGCGATCTGCGCCAGTCGCTCCCAGGCGGGCGAGGTGATTCCGACTGATTCGTTCACCAGGCGGATCAACTTCCGATCCAGTGTCGGGGTTGTCCGGCCCGATCCGGTGCGCCTGCCGGTCAACCACCGTCGGGTGCGGTCGGCGAGGTCCACCAGGCGCGGGTCGTCGGGAGACCAGTCGAATGCTGCGTCGTAGTCGAGGTAGATCGCCTGGAATCGGGGGTCGTCGATGGCGTCGAGCTTGTCGGTGGCCCAAGCCGACGCCTGTTCCGGGGCGACCGATCGCATCAGAATCCAGATGTCGCGTTCCATCCGGACTGCCCGGTCGCTCATCCCGAGTTGCCGCAGGCGGTCGAGGTACTCGGCGACTTCGGTGGACACGAACAGCCGGTCGCCGGAGCTCAATTCGGCGATCTGCTCGCGGGTCCGGCAGATCTCCTCAGCGCGTTCGGCGAGTGTGCGGTCGATCTCGGCAATCGCTGCCGCGAACTCGTCGGAATTCGCGGTGAGCAATTCCTTGACACGCGCCAAGGGCACACCGGCCCGCGCCAGTGTCCTGATCTTGACCAGATCGATGGCATCTTCGGCGCGGTAGCGGCGATAGCCGGAGGAGTCGCGCGCCGGTTCGGTAAGCAGACCGCGCTCGTGGTAGACGCGCACTGCCTTGATCGTCACGCCCGCGTACCGGGCGAGCTGTCCAATCGTGATCATGCGCGTCTCCCTTCGGTGATGTGTCATCCACCCGTGGTCGTCATCGCGCCCCGGGCAAACAATCGACCGGCGAGATCGATTCCGGTCACGGCGCCGAATTCGTCACGGGTGAAGAACCCGCGTTGTCCTTGCAGACCGCCCTCGGTGACGATGTACTCGTCCGCCTCACCGGGCAGCAGGCCGAGGGTAGCCGGTGGCAGGTCGGGCGGCAGTTCGGTTTCTCCGGCGGCCCGGATCTCCGGTTTGATCGCGCATTCGATCGTCATCCCGGCCCCGTCGGTGTCGAGCGTGAGCCGCATCATCTCGTTCTCGTAATACCCGACGATCTCCGCTGCCCGCGCCCCGTCATAGGGCATCGGTTCCGGGTCACGTTCGACCACGCCGAGATAGTGCTCCAGTACCCGATTCACTACGGCACGGTTGAACGCGAGGCCGGCGTCCGGGCCCGCGTTCGACGTCACGGCGACGGCGAAATTCCGCTCCGGCACGATGAGCAGGTCCGCGAACTGGCCATTGCCCGATCCGCCGTGTCCGATGGTCGCGACACCGTCCACCTCGCGCAGGAACCAACAGATGCCGAAGGCGTCACCCAATGTGCTCCCGCGTAGTTCCACCGTCGGCTGCTGCATCCGGTGCAGCAGTTCGGTGGGCAGGAGGCGTTCACCGCCGTCGATCCGGCCGTCGCCGAGATGGAACCGCGCCCAGCGCAGCAGGTCACTCACCGACGTCGCCACGCCGCCGCCGGGGTTGTTGGAGCGGTTGTCCTTCCACTGCCGGGCAACCGCGAGCACACCGTCGGCATCGACGTTGTGTCCCACCGCGAACCGCCGGGTCATGACGTCGTTGACCGCGTAGCGGCTGTGCGCCAGTCCGAGCGGTTCGAACAACAGCGACGCGACGGCCCCTTCGAAGGTCGATCCGGTGACGTTCTCGATGATCCGGCCGGCCAGATTGAATCCCGCCTGGCTGTAGGACGCTCGCGTTCCCGGTGGCGCGATCAGCGGCGATTCGCCGAGAGTCACCGCGTGCCGCGCCAAGGCGTCGTCTCCTTCACCGGGGTCGATGCCGAGCTTCCACTCCAGCCCCGCCGTATGGTTGAGCAGCCGTAACACGGTGATCTCGTCCGCCGCCGCATCCGTGGGGGCGAATTCCGGGGCATACCGCCGCACCGGTGCGTCCAGCTCCACCCGGCCCTCGGCGACCAGCCGCATGAGAGCGGTCGCGGTGAAGGTCTTGCTCACGGATCCGACCATGAACATCGTGTCCCGGTCCACCGGAAGCGGATTGTCCATGCTCGTCACCCCATGGCATGCGAAATCTTCTCGCCCACCGGCCGACACCCCGACGGCGACACCCGGTACACCCAACTTCTGCGCCGTGGCCGCTACGAAGTCCGACAATTCCTGTGTTGTCTCGTTCATGCCACCATGCTCGAACCCTGCCCCAGGGGCAAGGTCAAGCCCGGCGGCCAGAAGCCGAAGCTCCGCCTCCGGCAGATACAGCTCGCCCGGGCGTTGTATGCCGAGTGTGGTCCCGCCAATGGTTCACGGCCCGTCGTACAGTCTCTCGTTCGGCAACCGGCGTAAGCCGGTTGTGTCGCCGGGGATCACCTCCACGGAGTCGACGAACCGCCGCCGGTGTTGTTCCTGGAGGAACCATATTGCGGAGGTGAGGCAGGCGGCGTAGTCCAGCCGGTGCCCGTCGATCACTACGGCCAAGTGCACGTCCGGCTGCTCCGGGTGCGGTGATACCAGCTCTCCGATGTGGTCGAGGACGGGTTGGTGCCTGCGCCGCACGGCAGATCCTGTGTGGGCGACTTGCGTGATCACAGCCCCGGCGCTCTGCGATCTCCTGATTCTGTACAACGCCGCTATGTAAGTGGCGCAGGTTATCGGTGGGCAGTCTTGGTGATGGTGGTAGGCCGTGCGCGCGGCCTCGTAGCTTTGCATCGGCCAGTGCGGGTTGTTGTGGTCCAACCACGAAAGCGTCCGGGCGAGGACGTTCGTGTCGTAGCACGGCCCGATCGGCTCGGTTTCGGCATCGCCGTTGGCGACCATTTGTTCGAACACCTCCCACGAAAAGGGCGGCGCGGAGCCGCGACAGCACTTCGGAGTTATGGGCGCCACGCGTCACGTGGAGCGGTATCGGCTACGCCGGAACCGGTTCCGCGCGTACCCACGGATCGCGGCGCGGTTCGGTGAGGTCACACAGGCGCTCGATATCGGCGTCGGAGGGGAGCGATCGGCTCACGGCCAGCTCCAGATAGTGCTTCTCGGCACGGCTGACGCGGTACCCGAGGATCGCCGTGCTCGCGAAGAAACAGAGCGCGAGCCACGAGACGACCCCGAAAGCGATGAGTACGGGCACCATCTCGTTACCGGCCATAGCGCGGAGCCGTAGCAGTCTGCGGCGCGACTTCGGACCATGCTTGTACGGCATCGACCACCACGAGGCCGGACGGAAGGAAGGCGCCCCGAGCGCCGGGACAACCCATTGCCGGATGGAGCCGTTCGGGCTAGGAGAGGGCAGTGCGATGACGGCTCCCTCCCGCGCGATGCTCACGTCCTTGCGGAACATCTCAGCGAACAGCTTGACGTCGTCGTCCTCGATGTCGGGACGAACGAGAAAGGTCCATCGATCCGAACGCGGATGTCCGACAACGGGTCCGAGTGCGACGCCTTTGCACTGCATGTGCGCTTTCACCGCCTGGCCCAACCTGCTGGGCATCGTCACCGCCCACACCGATCCGGCGCGCATCACGATCCGGCCGAGTTCCGGAGGGTCGATCACGGCATTGAATCCGCAACTCCTGCGATAGAACATGCACCGGGACCGTGGTGTGTCCCCGAACGCATCCTGTTGGTCCATCGAAAACCTCTGCTCCCATCGAATGACGGTTTGGTGTGCGCCCAGCCCCGTGCCCATGCGATGTCCGAGTGCGGAGGACTCCTCCACCTCCCACCGGGCGCGCTGTCCAGCAGATCATGGACAAGCCAAACTGGCATTGCCATAACGAATATCTCGGAAAAGTATTCGAAATACGCAGGAAGACTGCCATGCTGGCAAAGTTGGATGTCCAAAATGGCAATGGCAGGGGACCAAACTGAACACGCCTAGGAGCATGGAATGGTGGGAAGCACGGCCCGAAAAGCGCTACCGCGCCGCGCGTTGGGCCGCTACCTTCGCGAGCAACGCAACAGCCAGGGCCTCAAACTGGCGGATGTCGCCACGCTCATGGAGTGGAGCATCAGCAAGCTGGGCCGCATCGAGCGCGGAGAAGAAGGCAAGCTACGGAAGGCTGA
The DNA here is from genome assembly GCF_040630775.1 of Nocardia sp. NPDC005745. Lineage (NCBI taxonomy): Bacteria > Bacillati > Actinomycetota > Actinomycetes > Mycobacteriales > Nocardiaceae > Nocardia > Nocardia sp. NPDC005745. Next base: position 41,711 of record NZ_JBEXYF010000015.1, on the reverse strand, counting down.
TGTCCAGCAGCTGTGCGAGATTCTGGGCTTCGGCGGGGACCGAACCGCCGTTATGGTCGGACTCGCGCAGCAAGCCGATGTGAAGAACTGGTGGCACGCTTTCGGTGATCTCATCCCCGATGGCTTCGTGATGTACGTCGATATGGAGTCGTCCGCCCATGAGATGACGATCTACCGTCCGGACCTGGTTCCCGGCTTGTTGCAGACGGCCGCCTACGCTCGCGCGCTGGACCGCATCTACTTCCCGCACGATTCCGAAGACGAGCAGGAGCGGCGCATCCGGCTGCGGCTCGAACGGCAATCCATCCTTACCAGGAAGACGAAGCCGACCCGCATCGACGTGGTACTCCACGAGTCGGTGCTGCGCACGGTTGTCGGCGATCCGGCGACCATGGCCGCGCTGCTGCGTCACCTAGCGGACATGAGTACTCGACCCAACGTGAGCATCCGAGTCTTGCCGTACACCGCTGGCATTCCGATCGGCGTACCTATCGGCCCATTCGTGATCCTCGACTTCGCGCCAGACGCGGAGGGCGTAACCGAACCGACCGTGATCTACGTCGAGAACTTCACTGGAGACTTGTACCTCGAGCGCGAAGAAGACGTGAACAGTTACCGTGAAGCGTCTGCAACTATCCAACGTGCCGCGTTGGACGCCGTGACAAGCCGGAACATGTTCCGGCGGCTAGCAAGGGAGTTTTCGTAGTGACCGTTGAACTGTCCGGGGCGCGTTGGTTCAAGAGCAGCCGCAGCTCGGGGGGCAAGGAATGCGTAGAGGTGGCGTTTCTTGACGGCGGTCAGGTCGGCGTCCGCGACTCGAAGAATCCGGCTGGTCACGCGCTGGTGTTCACCCCCGGTGAGTGGGACGCGTTCACCGCTGGCGTGAACAACGGCGAGTTCAAGCGCCCGTAGCAGTAAGCAACCACCGTGGTCCGGTCCGCCTGGCACTGGGCCGGGCTACCAGCCGAAATCTCGTCCTCCAAGGTTGCAAAGGAGTATGAACAGTGAGCGTTGATCTATCCGGCGCGGTGTGGTTCAAGAGCACCCGTAGCGGGACTAAGGATTGTGTCGAGGTCGCGCACCTCGAAGGCGGCATGGTCGGCGTGCGTGACTCGAAGAATGCGACCGGCCCCGCGCTGGTCTTCACCCCCGGCGAGTGGGACGCGTTCACCGCTGGCGTGAACGACGGCGAGTTCAAGCGCCCGTAGCACTGAGCGATCACTTCGGCCCGGCCCGCTGTCCTCGAAGGGGCAGGGGCCGGGCCGTTTTCGTCGTTATCCGCATCGCTATGTGGCGGTCTCGTGCTAGTACCTGGCGCTGAGGATTTGGAAGGCATGCGGCCGGTAAAGCCATGCGCTGTGTGTCGAGTTTGCGTTCCGGAGCCTATGTAAGGCGGACATCCGCAGTGGCGAGACCGAAGATCTTGCGTCCTGCGGATTTGGCGACGATGACGATGACGGCGGTCCTGGTGTCGGGGTCTACCGACTTAATGCGCCCGGTGAACTCGACGCTTCCGGCGGAGGCGGCTTCCACGATCGTGTAGTTCGAGAGCCGGACCGCGTACCTGGTCATCGCGCCTGGGTCACCCAGCCACCCGGTGACAAAGCCTGCCGCCAGGCCCATCGTGAGCATGCCGTGCGCTATCACGTCAGGAAGGCCCGCGAGCGCCGCGATGTCGTCGTGCCAGTGGATCGGGTTGGCGTCACCGGCGACGCCCGCGTAGTTCACCAGGTCGCCACGCCTCAGCTGCGCGATCCGGGTGGGAAGCTCGTCACCGACCGTGATGTCCTCGAAACGGATTCGGGTGCGCGGGGCTCGGGTCCGGGCGGTCGTGGACTGGTGTGGGCGAGTGTTAGAAGCAGGTTGCGGCACAGCCTGCCTATCCACCGCGGCTGCGCGGCCTGCGGTGGCAGTTCGAGAGGGCACGTCGATACCGTGCATGACCACGCGCTCGATCGCGGCACTGATGCCGGCGTCGACGTCCTCGCCGGTGATGCCCACGACGGTCGTGTGCATGACCTGCGCGATCTGGCCAGTCTGGTTGGTGAAGGTGTTTTTGACGGTGAGCAGATCCTTACCTGCTATGCGGCGAACCGAAGCGAGTTCGACATCGCTGACCAGCCGGTCACCGGCCACCACAGGTTGGTGCATCTCGAAGACCTGGTCGGTTTGCACGAATACGTCGTAGCCGGTGATGACACTCTCGAAAAGCTTGCGGTTGGCCAGCATCGCGGCGATCGAGATGAACGTGGTGGGCGCGACCAGACTCGCGTACCCGAGCTCGTCGGCAGCGTCCTCGCTCCAGTGCGCGGGGTGGAAGTCCTGCACGGCCCGCGCGTACTCGCGGATCTTTTCCCGACCCACCTCGTAATAGTCATCCACGCGATAGTGGTGCCCCACCTGCCCAGCCACGTCCGATGTCGCTTCCACCAAGTCGCTCCTCGCTTCAGATTCCTATAGGCCGCACAACCGGGTATCCGCAGCACCCGACTCAACGAATGGACACCACTCTCTTACACGACGCAGGGCTCTGTCCCGACAGAACAAACAAACGCTCGCGAGACACTCGCGGGTCCGGGCCTGCGAACGGCATGTGTCCTTGCCTTGGAGAACCGCAGCCGGTCCCGATCGCGTTGAGTCACACGTCATCTACCTGCGCAAATGTGGAAAACCTGGGATCGGTAGGGCGCGAATCGTTCCTACCTTTTACTCAACGGCCCCACAGGGGGCCGGAGAACAGGACCAGGGGCCCCGCCCCTCGAACGACAAGGACACAGACCATGAACGCCACTTCGCTCCGCATCGCCGCCGCCGCTTTCGCCGCCACCGCCGCCGTCGCGGTGCTCACCGGATGCGGTGACAGCAAGGGCAGCTCCCCGGCCGCGCCCGCGCCGTCCTCGGCCCAGCCCGCCCCGGCGGGTAAGTCGGTCGCTTCGGTCGATGGCAAGGCGTTCGACGCCAAGTTCACCACCACCTGCGCGAAGCAGGGCGGCACCCTGGCGCTGGCGCTGACCGACACGGAGAACTCCGCCTACGGCAATCTCTCGGTGAGCGCGACCATCACCGACGCGAACACGGTGCAGGCGGTCGGGATCGCGGGCAGCAAGGGCGGCGACAACGGCCTGCCCTACGCGGTGGGCTTCGGCAACGGCATGCCGGGCGGCTCCGCCACGGTCGTGAAGGACGGCAACACCTACAAGGTCACCGGCGAGGGCGTGGGCGCCCCCGACCTGACCAACCCGCTGGCCGGGCCGAAGACCTCGAAGTTCGACATCACCTTCGCCTGCTCGTCCATCGTCGGCGCCTGATCGCCGCATGCCCCCGACCCGCCCCCGTCATCCCGGCCGACCCGCCGGGATGACGGGGCGCGGCGAATCCCGAAACTTCGCACACTCAAAGGAAATGTCATGAAGAAGATCCGTCTGATCGCCCTCGCCCTCGCCACCGCCGCGATCGGCTACTACGTCTATCACGCCGTCACCTACGTCCCCACCAGTGAATGGGAGCCCTCCGGAATGGGCTGGCTCGGCTTCGAGATGGCGCTGCCGATCATCGCGCTCACCCTGGTCCCCATGGTCTTCGCGTTCACCGGCGAAGGCATCATGAGCGCGCTGACCGGCCGCAACAGCGCGGAGTTCCGCGACGGGCTCACCGGCCTCGGCACCGTCCGTTCGGTGCGGCAGACCGGCGTCACCGTCAACGACCAGCCGCAGGTCCACGTCGAGTTCAGCGTCGAAGGCGCGGACGGGAAGACCTTCCATTCCTCCGCGAAGATGATCGTGCCGTTCACCGAACTGGCGCTGCTGCGCGCCGGTGTGGTGCTGCCGGTGCGCTACCTGCCCGGCCGGACCGACAAGGTCGAGGTGGACCTGTCCGGCGACGCGTCCGCCGCGCAGCGGGCCATGAACGAGTCCCTGATCCGCAAGGGCATCACCACGCGGCACAAGCTCGACATCGCCGAGCGCGGCATCGCCACCCAGGCGGTGGTGCAGTCGCTGTCGGTGACCGGCGCGATCCGCGACGGTCACTCCGAGGTCGAGCTCGGCCTGGTGGTCACCCGGCCGGACGAGTCGAGCTTCACCACCCGGGTGACGAAGTTCCTCGCACCCGCCAGCGTCGCCCAAGTGCAGGTGGGGCGGATCCTGCGGGCGCACTACCTGCCCGAGAACGAGAGCGAGGTCGTCATCGCCCTGCCGGTCAACGCCTGATGGGCGAGCCGGACGAACTCCGCGCCGGACCGGCCGAGAGCGAGGCAACCGCTTGCGAAGACGAATGCCGCGTCGATTCGAGATCATCGAGTCGGCGCGGCATTCGTTGTTCCCAGGTCTGGCGGTCGCGCAATCTCAGGGTTACCTAATTGGGCGGCTGTTCACTTTGTCGTCCCTTCCGGATTGTCCGCATGGTCTACCGTGCGGCCATCGGCCCAACCCAGGAGTCACCGTGAGTCTTCAGCCACTCGCCCTTTTCGTTCAGCACGACGGCCAATCGTCGCGCGCCGCCGTGACCTGTGAATACAAGTGCGCGAACGCGTGCTTCCACGAGGCGCCGAACACCTCCGCGGGCGCCTACTTCGGTGACATCGTCAGCTCGCTGAACCGGCGCGGGCTGATCAAGGGCGGTGCGGCCGCCGTGCTCGCGGTCGGCGCGGGCAGCGTGCTCGCCGCCTGCGGTGACGACGAGCCGAAGCCGGCGGTGTCGGCCTCGCCCGCGGGGCCGCCTGGAACCGGTACCGATTTCACCGCCGTGGCGCCGAACAAGGAAGACGCCGTGGTGATCCCGGACGGCTACGAGCAGTCCGTCGTGATCCGCTGGGGTGATCCGCTGTTCCCCGACGCGCCCGCCTTCGACTTCGACAAGCAGACCGCCGCCGCGCAGGCGAAGCAGTTCGGCTACAACAACGACTTCGCCGCTCTGCTGCCGATCGAGGGCCAGGCAAACGGCTACCTGCTCGTGGTCAACCACGAGTACACCACCAGCCCGCACATGTTCCGTGGCTACAACAAGGACGCGCCGACCGACGAGCAGATCGCGGTCACCATGGCCGCCCACGGACTGACCGTGGTCGAGGTGCGCGGCGAATCCGGTTCGGGCAAGCTGGTTCCCGCCTTCGGCAAATACAACCGCAGGATCACCGCGACCACCGAGTTCAAGCTGACCGGTCCCGCCGCGGGCAGCGACTTCGTGAAGACTTCGGCCGATCCGACCGGCACCAAGGTGCTCGGCACGTTCGCCAACTGCTCCGGCGGCCTGACCCCGTGGGGCACCGTGCTGTCGGGCGAGGAGAACTTCCACGCCTACTTCGCCAACGCGGACAAGGTGACCGAGCCTGCCGCCGCCGCGCGGCTGAAGCGCTACGGTTTCGCCGCGGGCAAGACCGCCAACCTGTGGGAGCGCGCGGACAAGCGCTTCGACCTGGCGCAGGAACCCAACGAGGCCAACCGATTCGGGTACGTCGTCGAGGTCGACCCGTGGGATCCGAACTCGACGCCGATCAAGCACACCGCGATGGGCCGGGTGAAGCACGAGGCCGCCACCATCTACGTCACGAAGAACGGCGACGTCGTCTCCTACACCGGTGACGACGAGAAGTTCGACTACATGTACAAGTTCGTGTCCTCGCGCAAGATCCAGCCGGGCACCGGTGCGGCCAGCATGCGGCACAACCTGACCATTCTGGACGCGGGCACGCTGTACGTCGCCAAGCTCACCGGCGACCACGCGGACAAGATCGACGGCACCGGCGCCAAGCCGTCGGACAAGGGCTTCACCGGCACCGGCCAGTGGATCCCGCTGCTGGAAACCGGTGCGGACGGCAAGGGCAAGTCGCTGGTCGACGGCATGAGCGCGGAAGAGGTGGCGGTGTTCACCCGCCTGGCCGCCGACAAGGTGGGCGCGACCAAGATGGACCGCCCGGAGGACTTCGAGGCCAACCCGTACACCGGCAAGGTGTACGTGGCGCTGACCAACAACGACAACCGCGGTGCGGAGGGCAAGCAGGGTCCGGACGAGGCGAACCCGCGCAAGCTCAACAAGAACGGCCAGATCCTGGAGATCGACGACAACCACACCGGCACCGATTTCACCTGGTCGCTGCTGCTGGTCTGCGGCGATCCGGCGGCGGCCGACACCTACTTCGCCGGTTACGACAAGTCGAAGGTCAGTCCGATCTCCTGCCCGGACAACCTGGCGTTCGACCCGTACGGCAACCTGTGGATCTCCACCGACGGCAACGCCATGAAGTCGAACGACGGCTTGTTCGCCGTGGTGCTCGACGGGCCGAATCGCGGTCAGACCAAACAGTTCCTGACCGTCCCGCGCGGCGCGGAGACCTGCGGCCCGGTGGTCGGCGAGGCACGGGTGATGGTGTGCGTGCAGCACCCCGGCGAGGCCGATGACGCCACTCCCGACAACCCGTTGTCGCACTGGCCCGACGGCGGAACCTCCCAGCCTCGCCCCTCGGTCGTGGCGGTCTGGAAGAAGGCCGGCGGCCGCATCGGCGCCTGAGACCACAGCCGCGGCCACCGGCCCCCCGCGACCACGGCCGACCGCCATCCGCGGCTCTCCCCACGGGTGGAGCCGCTACCCGACTGGGCGGGTAGCGGCTCCGCTCTCAGCTGCTGCCGGTGCCGCTGATGTTGGCGTAGCCTGCGAAATCACCCTGGGCTCCGCTGTAGACGTTGAGGTCGACGCGGCCCGCGATGCCGGGGATGGCGCCGCTGTCGGTGGTCTGCCAAAAAGTCCAGGTAGGCCAGCCGCCGGGCACCTCGGGTTGGGCGTTGCCGCGATAGTCGGCGATCCACAGCGGGTAATCGGCGAACTCGGCGGTGTCGGCCATCGCAGTACGCCAGAAGTTGGGATAGGTGTAGACGATGGGGACGCGGCCGGTGAGCGTTTCCACGGTGTTCAGGTAGCGGCGGGTCCAGTCGATCAAAGCCGCCGGGCCGAGACCGCCGGAGTCCTCCAAGTCCAGCACGGGCGGCAGGTCGAGCGGTCCGTTCTGTCCGAGCACCACCGCCGCGTACAGCGCGGCCTGCGGTTCGGGCGGCAGGTTGGGGCGGGCGTAGTGGTAGGTGCCCCGAGCCATTCCCGCCGCGCGCATCAGCAGACTGTCGGGCACGAAGTACGGGTTGATGTAGCTGAGCCCCTCGGTGGCCTTGACCATGGCGAAGTTGTGGCCGGCGCGCTTGACCGCGAACCAGTCGATCGGACTACCGCCGGTGTGCTGCCACGAGGAGACATCCGGACCGGTCGGCGCCGCGGTCGCGGGGAGCGCGGCGACGAGGACGCCGGACAGTGCGAGCAGCGACAGCGCCGTGCCGCGGCGAGTGGTCGACCTCCAGATACCCATGCCGCACGACGATAGCCATTCGCTCTGGCTGTTACCAGTGTGACGAATGGGGTGTCAGAACTGTTCTGTGGCTTTCACCCCAGCCAATCCAGGACCGACGCCGCCGTCCACGACTGCTGCATGCTGCCCAGCGGTTCGCCGGTGAACGGCTCGTAGTACTCGGCGAAGCTGCCGTCGCTGGCCTGCCGCAAGCCCTCCGCGCGCAGCATGAACGAGCGCTCGGCCCAGCCGCGTCTGGCGAAGACCCAGGAGAACAGCCAGCTCATCACCGGCCACACCGGGCCGCGCCAATACTCGCGGGAACGGAAATCCTTGGACACCGGCGAGGTCGAAGGCGGCAGCGCGTAGCGCAGATCCGGGTGGCCGCAGAAGCGCGGACCCTCGAACACGCGCAGCAAGCTGCGCTCGGCGTCGCGGGGGAGGCCGCCACACAGCAGCGGCGCGAACATCGAGAGCGTCTCGGTGTTGATCCACCGCTGCAATCGCACGTCGAAATCGCGGGCCGCGCCGGTGCGGGCATCGGCCGTCGCGACGACGCCCGCGCGGAAACGGTCGGCCCAGGCGTAGAGATCGCGTACGTCGGCGTGCGGCTGCTTGTACTCCTCGCCGATATTGGCCAGCACCTCGCAGGCCAGCGCGAAGATCCCGGTGACGAACACGTCCTCGACGGCGAAGCTCATGGTCGAGGCGAGCTGGTAGTCGTCGTAGCCCGCGCGGCGCATCTGCTCCACCAGCCACAGGTAGCGGTCGTACTCGCGGTCGGTGGGCCGCTGGGTCGGATCGGACACCACCAGCACGTCCTCGCGGCGGTAGGGCGGCACGTCGCCGGGGACCACGTGCTCGTAGGCGCGATCCCAGCGCGGCGAGTTGTCCATCCCGGACTCCCAGCCGTGATACAGCGTGATGCGACCGGTCTCCTTGGGATCGCGGGCGTGCGCCAGCCAGCGGTGCCAGCGCACCAGATCCGGCCAGCGCCGGTTGAGGAACTCCTCGGCCACCGACCTGGTACTGCGGCCGTGCCTGCGCGAATGATCCAGGATCCGCTGCACCGCGATGGCGTGCACGGGCGGTTGGGTGATCCCGGAGGTGTCCAGGTCGTCCGGCGCGTTGGCCGCCAGTTTGCGGCACTCCCAGCGGGCCGGGCCGGGAAAATAGCCGTCCACGCCGTTGGCGAAGACGATGTGCGGGATCATGCCGTTCTTCCACTGCGCCGAGAGCAGGGTGTCCAGCTCGATCACCGCCCGCTCCACGCTCAGCGGCGCGAGGCCGACCGCGACGAATGCCGCGTCCCAGCTCCACATGTGCGGGTACAGGCGTGGCGCCGCGCTGGTCATAGTGCCCAGATCGTTGCCGCGCAGCAGGTAGGCAGCGCGGGCCGCGAGCTGGGTGGGGGTGAAGCCCGGATGTGCCATCCCCCTATTCTGCGATGTCACCCGCAGATATGCCCGCTCAGCGGTGTCCGTTTCGTGCCCGGCCCCTCGGCCCGAGGCCGGTTCGTGTTCGGCGGTTCTCACTTTCGTATGCCCCGTCCGTGATTCGCTGCTCGAGATTGTCGCCTCGATTCGGTGTGCAGCGCTAGTCGTTCGTCCAGTGCTACGCGTTTCTACGCCTTCTTCACCCGGCCGGTTACGGTGGGGCCCATGACTTCCGCCGCGCCCGCGAAACCGACCGCGTTGATCACCGGCGCCAGCCGTGGCCTGGGCGCCGCGATCGCCCGCGAACTCGCACCCACGCACGACTTGCTGCTCGGCGCCCGATCGGCGGAGTCGCTGCGCGGCATCCTGGCGGAGCTGCCCGCCGCCCAGGGTTGGCCCGTCGAGTTGACCGACTATGCCGCCCTCGCCGAAGCGGTCGCCCCGATCCGGAGCGTGAACGTACTGGTGCACAACGCGGGCATCGCCGATCTCGGCACGATCGCCGGGTCCACCGTCGAACAGTGGCGGAACACGTTGGAGGCCAACCTCATCGCCGTCGCCGAGCTCACCCGGCTGCTGCTGCCCGCGCTGCGGGCGGGCAAGGGGCACGTGGTGCTGATCAACTCGGGTGCGGGGCTGCGCGCGAACCCGGGCTGGGCCTCCTACGCGGCGAGCAAGTTCGGACTGCGCGCTTTCGGTGACGCGTTGCGGCAGGAGGAGCCGGAACTGCGGGTGACCTCGATCCACCCCGGGCGCATCGACACCGACATGCAGCGAGAGATCATCGCCGGCGAGGGGCGCGAGTACCGGGCCGAGGATTTCCTCACCCCCGAGACGGTGGCATACACGGTGCGTTCCGCCATCGACACTCCGCGCGACGCGCACCCGACCGAGGTCGTGCTCCGGCCCTACTGATCGACAGCGCCTCCGCGCGCCTTCCGACAGCAGCGTGACCGGGGTATTCACCGCGCCTACACGCGACGACGTGCTGCTCCCGCTGCGCTGACCAGCCGTCAGGCGACGATGTTCACCAGGCGACCGGGCACGACGATCAGCTTGCGCGGCGCCGCGCCGTCGAGCAGCTGGGCGATCTTCTCGTCGGCCAGCGCGGCCGCCTCGATCGCCGCGTTGTCCGCGTCGGCCGCCACCTGAATCCGGCTGCGCACCTTGCCGTTCACCTGAATCGGGTACTCCACCGACTCCTCGACCAGCAGGGCGGGATCGGCGACCGGGAACGGGCCGTGCGCCAGGGACGTGGTGTGGCCCAGGCGCTCCCACAGCTCCTCGGCGACATGCGGGGCCAGCGGCGCCAGCATCAGCACCAGCGGCTCCACCACCGAGCGCGGCGCGCCGTCCGGGTAGCTCTTGGTCAGGTGGTTGGTCAGCTCGATCAGCTTGGCGCCCGCCGTGTTGTCGCGCAGCGCGGCGAAATCCTCGTCCACGCCCGCGATCGTCTTGTGCAGCAGGCGCAGCGTCTCACCGGTCGGCTCCGCGTCGGTGACCCGCAGCGCGCCGGACTCCTCGTTCACCACCAGGCGCCAGGCCCGTTGCAGGAACCGGTGCGCGCCGACGACGTCTTTGGTGGCCCACGGCCGCGAGGTGTCCAGCGGACCCATGGCCATCTCGTAGAAGCGGAAGGTGTCGGCGCCGTACAGATCGCACATCTCGTCCGGGGAGATGGCGTTCTTCAGCGACTTGCCGATCTTGCCGTACTCCTGGAACACCCTGATCTCGGTGCCGGTGGCGTCGGTCCAGAAGAACCGGCCGTCGCGTTCGACCACCTCGGCGGCGGGTACGTACGCGCCGCGCTCGTCGGTGTAGGCGTGCGCCTGGATGTAGCCCTGGTTGAACAGTCGCCGGTAGGGCTCCGAGCTGCTGACATCGCCCAGATCGAACAACACCTTCTGCCAGAACCGCGCATACAGCAGGTGCAGCACCGCGTGCTCGACGCCGCCGACGTACAGGTCCACGCCGCCCGGATCGTCCGGCCCGCCGACCTCGGCGCGCGGGCCGAGCCAGTACGCCTCGTTCTCCTTGGCGCAGAACGCCTCGGTGTTCGTCGGATCGGCGTAGCGCAGCTGGTACCACGAGCTGCCCGCCCAGTTCGGCATGACGTTGGTGTCACGCCGGTATTTCCTGGGCCCATCGCCCAGGTCCAGTTCGACATGCACCCAGTCGGTGGCCTTCGCCAGCGGCGGCGACGGTTCGGACGTCGCGTCGTCCGGGTCGAAGGTCACCGGCGCGAAATCGTCGAGCTCCGGCAGCCGCACCGGCAGCATGGATTCCGGCAGCGCGTGCGGTGCGCCTTGCTCGTCGTAGACGATCGGGAACGGCTCGCCCCAGTAGCGCTGCCGGGCGAACAACCAGTCGCGCAACTTGTACTGGATGGTGCCGGTGCCGTGGCCGTCGGACTCCAGCCGGGCGATCACCGTGGCCTTGGCGTCTTCGACCGACAGCCCGTCCAGGTAGCCGGAATTCACCAGCTCGCCCTCACCGGAGTGGGCCGAGACGGTGATGTCGCCGCCGGAGATGACCTCTTCGATCGGCAACCCGAGCGCGGTGGCGAAATCCCAGTCGCGCTGATCGTGCCCGGGTACCGCCATGATCGCGCCGGTGCCGTATCCGCTGAGCACGTAGTCGGCGATGAAGATCGGCACGGGTGCGCCGTTCACCGGGTTGACGGCATAGTTGCCCAGGAAGACGCCGGTCTTCTCCTTGTTCTCCTGACGCTCCAGATCCGATTTGGCCGCGATCGACTTGCGGTAGGCCGCGACGGCGTCCGCCGGGGACGCGGCGCCGCCGTTGGTCCAGCGGGAATCGACGTCGGCGGGCCACGCGGCCGCGGTCAGCTTGTCCACCAGCTCGTGTTCGGGCGCCAGCACGACGTACGTCGCGCCGAACAGGGTGTCGGGCCGGGTGGTGAAAACCTCGATCTGCTCGCCGTCGGCGTCGAACCTCACCTGCGCGCCGCGCGAACGCCCGATCCAGTTGCGCTGCATGGCCTTGACGTTCTCCGGCCAGTCCAGCCGATCGAGGTCGTCGACCAGCCGGTCGGCGTAGGCGGTGATGCGCATCATCCACTGCCACAGCCGCTTCCGGAACACCGGGAAGTTCCCGCGCTCACTGCGGCCTTCGGCGGTGACCTCTTCGTTGGACAGCACGGTGCCCAGACCCGGGCACCAGTTGACCATCGAATCCGTTTGGTAGACCAAGCGATAGGAGTCCAGCAGCGCGCCGCGTTCCGCGGGACTCAGCGCGGCCCAGTCCTTCCCGTCCGGGACCGCTCGCGCACCGGAGGCGAACTGGGCCTCCAGTTCGGCGATCGGGCGGGCGCGATCGGCCTCCTGGTCGTACCACGCGTTGTAGATGCGCAGGAAGATCCACTGGGTCCAGCGGTAGTACTCCGGGTCGGTGGTCGCGAAGGAGCGGCGGCGGTCGTGGCCGAGACCCAGCCGGTCCAGCTGGCGCTGCATCGTGGCGATGTTCGACTCGGTGGTGTCGCGCGGGTGCGCGCCGGTCTGCACCGCGTACTGCTCGGCGGGCAGGCCGAAGGCGTCGTAGCCGAGGGCGTGCAGCACATTGCGGCCGTGCATGCGGTGGTAGCGGGCGAAGACATCGGTGGCGATATAACCCAGCGGATGTCCGACGTGCAGTCCCGCGCCCGAGGGGTAGGGGAACATGTCCTGCACGAACAGCTTGTCCGGCGGCGTCGGGCCCGCCAGCGGCCCCACCGGGTTCGGCGCGTGGAAGGTTCCGCGTTCGTCCCACGTCCGCTGCCACCGGCGTTCGATGCGGCCGGCAAGCTCCGCGTTGTACCGGTGCTCTGGTACATCGCTTTCGGTTGCGCGTGTGTCTTGCACGGTCCTGCCTTCTTGTGGTCGCCGATCCCCGACAAACTTCGTCTATCAGGGTAGAACGTCACCTCCGCTGGACCGAAAATCGGGCTGGCCTGGACTTTGCCGACGTGTTCTCGGTCGCACCGCCCGTCATCGGCCCGGCGGCACCGATGCGCTAGCCTGCATGGGTGTTCGTCGTCGCTCTCGTCCTGTTCGCGCTGGCTGTCGTAGCCGTCACCACCGGCGCACTCGGGCTGACCGGCCGGTTGCCCCGCAATCGTTTCTTCGGGGTGCACACCGAGGCCGCGTTGTCCACCGGCGAGACGTTCCGCGTCGCCAACCGGGTCGCCGCGCCCACCTCGATCGCGGCCGGGGCGCTGCTGTTCGCCGGTGGTCTGGTCGCGCTGGTCGCCGGCGGATTCGTCGCGCTGGTGGTCGCGGCCTGCACCGCCGTGGTCGCGTTGTTCACCCTCGGCGCGGGCGCGAATGCCGCCGCACAGGCCGCCGACGCCATCGCTCCGCCCCCCGAGATCGGCGGTTGCGGCAGCTCCTGCGGCGCGTGCTCACTCCGCGACGCCTGCCAGCCCGCGAGCTGATCACTTCGGCGGCGCCACGCTGCGCGACAGCGGGCTGCCGATCGGAGTGACGTAGAGCACGCACAGCAGCACCGGCTCGGTCCCGATATTGCGGGCGACATGCGGGTAGCGCGGCCCGCTCGGTTCGCGGAAGACTCGCCACCGGCGATAGGTGACCGGCGCGCAGTCCGCGCCCGGGTGATCGAGCGTGCCCCGCGCGACGAGGACGAACAGCGTCCCGTCGTGATAGTGCCACCCGCTGGAGCCGCCGGGTTCGATGATCGTCTGGCGCAGGATGAACGCCCGTCGTCCCACGGCGAACCGGAACAGGACCCGGCTGGCGGTCCCGTGCGCAGGCGCCGCGTTGGCCTCGAATGCGCGCCACATCCCTCGATCGAATCATTTCCGCTCGACTACTCCAAGCCTCCCGGGGCGCGCGCCCGGACGTCGTCTGTACCGGCCGGGTGGCTCATCGACGTCCGCTACTGATCTGTTCTGGGGTGGCGGGTGTAGCGGTTGGCGGAAGCGGGCGGCGGGGGTTAGTTTCGAGCCATGTCGGCTGTGGCGCCTGAGGTCGAGGTATTCGAGAACTGCCGGCCGCGACTGGAGGCGATCGCGTATCGCCTGTTGGGTTCGGCGAGTGACGCCGAGGACGCGGTGCAGGATACGTTCATGCGCTGGCACGCCGCCGACCGCGCGTTCGTCGAGACGCCCGAGGCGTGGCTGACCAAGGTGCTCACCAATATCTGCCTCAACCAACTCGCTTCGGCCCGGGTACGGCGAGAGGCCTATGTAGGCCAGTGGCTGCCCGAGCCGATCTTCGCCGAGGATCGTATGCTCGGCCCGGCCGAGACCGTCGAGCAGCGCGAATCGGTGTCGATCGCGATGCTCACCCTGATGGAACGGCTGTCGGCCAATGAACGCGTGGTGTATGTGCTGCGCGAGGCATTCGGCTACGCGCACAACGAGATCGCCGAAATCCTCGATATCACCGAGTCCAACTGCTATCAGATCTACCGGCGCGCCAAACAGCGCGTGACCGGCGACCGGACCCGCGTGGAAGCCGATGAGGCCGTCGCCCGCAAGGTCGTCGAGGAGTTCCTGGCCGCGGCGCTCAGCGGCAACACCGACTCGCTGGTGCGGATGCTGGCCGACGATGCGATCAGCGCGGGCGACGGTGGCGGCGTGGTCTTCTCGCTACCGGAGCCGATCACCGGCGCGCTGCGGGTGGCGCGGTTCCTGCGCCGCCTGTTCGAGCCCACCGAGGAGAAGTGGGCGACGATCGGCGGTCGTGCCGACCTGTTCGCCGCGGTGGTCAATGGCGTACCCGGACTGGTGGTCGTGGTCGGCGATCGGGTCGTCATCGTGATCACCCTGGAGGTGACCACCGACGGCATCGTGGCTGTTCACACCCAAGCAAACCCGGAGAAGCTCGAACGGGCCACGCGCCACTGGGCCGCATCGGAGCACGCGGATCCCCTCCTCGCCGGGTGGTGACCTAGATCACATTCCACTTCTGTCAGGTTTCGCGTCGCTGTCCGGTTCAGGAAGCGAACACCACCCAGACAGGAGTGAGACCATGAAGCATCGCATCGTCGTTCTCGGCGCGGGATACGCCGGAGCCAACGCCGCTGGTCGCCTGGCCAAGCGGCTGCATCCCGCCGATGTCGAGATCGATCTCGTCAACGCCGATCCGGAGTTCGTCGAGCGGGTCCGCATGCACCAGCTGGCCGCGGGTCAGCAGCTGAAGACCCGCGCGCTGGCCGATGTCTTCGCCGACACGGGCGTGCGGGTGGTGCCTGCGCGGGTGACCGCGATCGATGTCGACCGGAAGGTGGTCGACATCGATGCCTCCGATGGCCGCCGTGAGATCACCTACGACACTCTCGTCTACGCCCTCGGCAGCGCCGCCGCCGACTGCGGTGTGCCCGGTGTGGCCGAGCACGCCTACGACATCGCGGGCAAGCAGTCCGCGCTGCGGGTGCGCGAGCGTCTGGCGAGCTTGGGCGCGGGTGCGACCGTGCTGGTCGTCGGTGGTGGTCTCACCGGCATCGAAGGCGCCACCGAAATCGCTGAGGCTCGACCGGATCTCGAGGTCGCCCTCGTGGCTCGCGGCGGCCTCGGCGACTGGCTGAGCGCGAAGGCTCAGCAGTATCTGCGCAAGGCGTTCGACCGGCTCGGCATCACCGTGCACGAGCACACCGACATCGCCCGCGTCGAGCGGACCGGCGCCGTCACCATCGACGGCCGCACGATCCCGGCCCGAATGACGCTGTGGACAGCAGGTTTCGCCGTGCACCCGATCGCCGCGGCCACCACCCTGCGGGTGTCGGCGACGGGGCAGATCGTCGTCGACGACACGATGCGGTCGGTCTCGCACCCCGACGTCTACGCCGTCGGCGACGCCGCGCTCGCCCCCGGGGCGAACGGCGAGCCGCTGCGCATGTCCTGCGCCTCGGGTGTCCCTTCGGCCTATCAGGCCGCCGACGCTATCGCCGCGCGTCTGACCGGCCGAAAGATCCCCGGCAATTCGATAGGCTACACCGCCCAGTGCATCAGCCTCGGCCGCCGCGATGCCGTCGTCCAGTGGGTCACCCCCGACGATCAGCCCAAGCCCTCCGCCCTCACCGGCCGGTCGGCCGCGCGAGTCAAGGAGTTCATCTGCAAGAGCGCGGCGTGGAGCATCTCGCACCCGACGTCGATGCTCCCGTCTCGCCGTCGTCACATCACCGCCGCCGAGCCGATCCGCGCCCTCACCGCGTGACGGCGCGCTCGATACGGGCCGTGTCGGACGGGACGATCCGACACGGCCCGCCCTCTTGCCGTCTCGACGGTCACGAAGTGTGCGGTAGAAGCGCTTCCAGAACCGCATGGTCGGCGGAGGGATCGCCGACGGCGATCCGGGCGCTGCCGTCCGGATAGGGCTTCGCGGCGATCCCCGCGCGACGCAGCGCGGTGGCGGTGCCGGGACCGGGGATGAACAGGAAGTTGGCGCGGCTCTCCGGTATCGCGAATCCGCGAGCCACCAGTGCCGCGCGAAGTGCGTCTCGTTCCTCGGTGATGCGGAGGGTTCGTGCGGCGAGTTCGGGTTCGGCGGCGTAGGAGGCGGCGACCGCGGCCACCGCCGCCGCGCTCAGCCCGAAGGGCAGTTGCAACTTACCCACTCGCGCGATCAGTTCGGTGTTGCCGAAGGCGTAACCGATTCGCAGCCCGGCCAATCCGTACGCCTTCGAGAAGGTCCGCAGGACGAGCAGGTTGGGGTGCTTCGCGATCAGTGCCAGCGGGTCGACGTACTCGGCCGCAGCGAGGAATTCGACATACGCCTCGTCGAGAATCACCGGAACCCGGGCGGGTACGTCGGACAGGAACGCCTTCAGCTCGTCCGCCGGAATCACCGTGCCGGTGGGATTGTGCGGACGGCACACCACGACCAGTGCGGTGCGCCGGCCGATGGCGCGGCGCATCGCGCGCAGATCCTGGTTCCCCGTCGCGTCCAGCGGCACCGGCACGGCGTCCAGGCCGGTCATCTCGGCCATGATCGGATACCCGTCGAACGTCGGCGCGCTGTAGACGATCTCCGTACCCGGCGTGGTCAGCGCCTGCAGGATCTGCAGGGCCACCCCGGTCGCCCCCGAGCCGACCACCACCTGATCCGCCCGCACGTCCACATGCCGGGCGATCAGCGACGGCAGCCGATGCGGCAGGAACTCCGGGTATCGGTTGGCCTGTGCCAGCGTCATGTGCACCGCCCGCAGCACCGAAGGCAGCGGCGGGAACGGGTTCTCGCTCAGGGTTAGGTCGAAACGGGGTGCCACCCGGGGCGCCGGGTGCCTGCGGGAGGGCCGGGTGCCGTCGACGACGCGCACGCTCATCGCGCGGCTCCCCAGCGGACGGCGGCCGCGCCCGCGAAGTCGCCCGCGTGCGCGAACCCCGCCAGCAGGACCAGCGAGCCGTTGGCCAGCCGTCCCGCCCGGTTCTCCACGTCCAGGGTCACCGGGATACCGGCGGCGAACAGATTTCCGCAGGAGTCGAAGGTGTCGGGATGCCGCTGCGCCGGAAGCTCCAGCGCATCGTGCCAGTTGCGCAGGAACAGCCGGTTCGGCTGATTGGTGACGAAGGTGTCGACGTCGCGTCCGCGCACGCCGAGCCGATCGCACACCGCGAGGGCGACTTCCGGAACCAGCCGGTTGCCCCTGGCGAACACCTTGGTGACCTTGGACTCGGTGAAGCTGACGCACCCCTGCCCCTCGCCCGGCTCCCAGTACTTGCGCTCGCCGTTGGTGGAGAACTCCATGTCTCCCGCGAATTCGGGATAGGTGCGGCATTCGACGTCGAGGATCGGCGCGCTGTCGTCCTTCCGCAGCAGCCCCACTCCGCAGCCGTCGCCGGGCACCGGAGCCTGGGCCAGCTTACGGATCTCGGTCTGGGTGAACACCGGTCCCGCGCAGTTCTGGCTCGCCGCGATCAGCGCGGTGCGCGCGGAGGTGGTTTGCAGGATCATGCGGGCCATCGCCATCATGTGCACGAACGCCGCGCACCCGCCGTTGTGCAGGTCGTAGACGTACGAGGGACGGATGCCGAGCCGCCGGGCCACCTCGGGGCCGCTGCCGAGCACCGGATTGTCCGGCAGTTGGGTGTGTGTGAGCAAAACGTCGACCTCGGCGATCGCGTCGGCGCCGTTGCGTTCGATCAGTGGTGCGACGGCGCGCTCGACCATGTCCACCGCGGTCTCGTCGCGCGCTATGTGGTGGCGGCCCTTGGGCGCGCGGAACATGACGTTCTTGGCCATCCGGTCCGAGCGGGCGAACTGGGTGAAGTATTCGGTGCCGACCGGTTCGCCGGGTAGATACGAGGACACGTCGACGAGGCTCACCGAGGGTAGGCCGGAGGTGTTCTGGTGCATAGCGGGTCTCACTTCATCCAGTCGGGCTTGATGGGCAGGCCGTGGGTGGCCCGGTACTCGCAGATGGCCTTGAGGTTTTCCATCTCCAGCTGATGACCCGCCGAGAACAGGTCCCAGAAGTCGCCGACCCATACCTCCCGCTTCGGCGGCGCGGTCTCCGGGTAGGGGTTCTCGTCGTAGAACGGGTGCTTGCAATTCACCCACAGGACAACCGAACCCGGCTTGTCGAACACCACTCGGGCGTCTACCACGCGCAGCAGGTAGATCATCCACAGGTGCCGTGACTGGTCCCAGGCGCAGTGGTAGTCGACGGTCATGGCATCGGGGTTCGCGACGGTGCGGGTGAAGATCTTGGTGTCGGCGCCGAGCCGGTCATAGGCCAGCCACAGTCCGGGTTCGTCGGTCTCGGCGAACCCGCGCATGCTGTAGGTCCACTCCTCCAGCGACCTGGTGTCGGCGAGGTATTCGTATACCTCTCGCGGCGGTGCGGCGATATAGCCCTGCACGGGACAGTATTCGCCGTAGATCTGGTCGTGTGGGTACACCGATCGCAGCATGTCCATGATGAGCGGAGTGGCGGCGTCTCTGTCGAACTTCTCGACACGGAGCACATTCGGCAGACCCTCCTCCGGGATGTCGCTGAGGGCGGGCAGGGAAGTCGCGGTCATGGGGTGCTCCTCTCGGCGGGCGCAGGCACGGCGCCCGCACGGGTTGGGCGAGTGTGGGTCATCGGGCCTTCCCGGATTGCTCGACGGTGGTCAGGAAGGGCAGGAACGGGGGGATCTCATCGGGGTCGCATTCGATCGAAAGGAATGACGGGCCCTCGGTTTCCAGGCAGCGTCGCAGCGCCGCGGCGAGATCGCCGACGGTGTGCACCGAGAACGCGGGCAGCTCGGGGAACATCGCGGCGACGCCCGCGCCCAGGTAGGCCGGACGAAATCGGTTGAAGCTGTAGCGATCCCGGTAGTACAGCTGCTCCCTGGTCACGCACATGGCGTGCGCGTTGTTGTTCAGCACGACGAAGGTGACCGGCAGGGTGTGCTCGATCGCGGTGTGCAGCTCCATACCGTGCATGTAGAACGAGCCGTCACCGGCGATGACCACCGTCCGCCGCACGCCGTCCGCTCGCGCGTGCCGCGCGAACGCCGACCCGATGCCCGCGCCGAAGGCGTAACCCATCCCGCCCATGCCGAGGGCGACCACGAACCGGCCGCCCCGTGGGACCCGCAGATGGTGCACGACGGCCGCCCCGGTGTTGCCCGCGTCGGCGAACACGTCGGTGCCCTCGGGCAAGACCGCGTCGATCGTCTCGACCACATCCCGGTAGCGCAGACCGGGGCCGGAGGAGGCGGGCACGCGCAGGGAAGTCAGCGGTTGCGCCGCGAGCACGCGTTCGGATCCGGTACTGCCGTCGTCCAGTTCGTCGGCGAGTTCGGCGAGCGTTCGCGCGAGATCGGTACTGGTCGCGTGGATGGCGGGGAGGTACGGCGGCGCCACGCCGATGCTCGCGACCGCGCGTTCGGCGAGCGCGGTCTCCGAGCCGGCGCGGGCGGGCACCGGCAACCGGGTGCCGACCAGCAGGCACAGGGCCGAGGAGCGGATGGCCGCCGTCAGCTCGGGGTGACCCATGCTGCCCGCGACGCCGCGGAAGGCGGGATCGGTGTTGTCGAAGGTGTCCTTCGCGTCCGGCGCGACGCCCACCGCGGCCTCCAGCGCGGTGGCCAAGCGGGCCAACTCGTCGCGCGCGTCGTCGCGCGCGACCTGATCACCCGCGATGATCACGATCTTGCCGGTGTGCCGGGCCGTGGTGAGCGCGGCGCGCACGCGAGCGATTCCGGCGTGGTCGGACCGGTGCGTCCGCGGGCTCGGCCGAAACGGGGCGACGTTGCCCAGTTCGGCCTGCTGCACGTCTTTGGGCAGCAGCAGTACCGCCGGACCGCCGTGCCGGGCGGCTCGCAGCGCCCGGTCCAGCTGCTCCGGCACATCCGCGGCCGATTCCACCCGTGCGCAATAGGTGCTGACCGCGCCGAAGAGGCGGACCGCATCGATGGTCCCGGCGCGTCCGCTGGTGTCCTGGAACGCGCCGTTGCCCTCCAGGGTCATCGGCGGCTGGCCGACCAGTGCGAGTATCGGCACACGTGACGCGAACGATTCGGCGAGTCCGGCGACGAGGTTCATCGCACCGCCGCCGGAGGTCGCGGCGACGACGCCGAATCCGCTCGTGCTGCGGGCATACCCGTCGGCCATGGTGGCCGCGGAGAACTCGTGTTTGGCGACCACCCCCGTGACGTGCTCCGGCGCATCGAAGATCGCGTCGTACAGGTCCTCGATGTTGGCGCCGTCCACCCCGAAGATGTGCCGAACGCCCAACGCCGACACCGCTCGCACCAGATGGTCCACGACCCGAGTCCGCATCGGCGCTCCTTTCCGCTGACGATGAATCGACTGCGTACAGGAGTGATACGGGCCGGACCGCCGAACGGTTCAACGCTGTTTCAGGGGGAGGCGAGTGACGCCTTGCGTGTACGTATACATCTACGTATAGTCAAAGTATGCCCAACAAGACGATCTACGTTGCCGACGACGATCTTCCGCTGTTCCAGCGCGCGCAGGAGTTGGTCGGCGGCAACCTCTCGGGTGCGGTGGTCACGGCGTTGCGCCGGTTCATCGAACTCGAGGAGGGTCGGCTGGAGGGCTACGACGAGATCGTGGTCAAGGTCGGCCGCGACGGTGTGCGCCAAGTCCGCTTCTCCGGCACTCTGCTGGGGGAGTGGCACGAGGTCAACGATACGCGGATCGAGCACATCCAGGTGTATCGCAGCCGCAAGGGCAAGTACGTGATGCACGCCCAGTATTCGAACTGGGACGAATATCCCGTCGACGCGGGCGCGAACTGGCTCAAGGACTGGCGGGACCCGAAGAGCTGGCGCCGCCTGCTCGGCGTCGGACAACAGGACTGGGGCGATTTCGTCTTCGTCGTGGTGGATTCCCTGGACGAGTTGAAGGGGCAGCTGCCCGACAAGCTCTACCAGCGGGTCGTGGACGTGGCCGGGGGGCCGAAGATCGAGGACCTGGACATCTAGCCGCCACCAATCCGCGATCCACCGCGGGCAGTACCCGCGGGGGATCGTCCGACCGATCAGACCGCGCCGGTGAGCAGCACCCTCCCGGTGTTCGCCGCGCGGATCTCCACCGAGCGGACCTGATCGGGTGCGCCCTCGATGGTCCGGTCGATGGTCAGCTCGGTGCCGGGGCCCGCGGGCCACTCGTCGAGTTTCTGCTGCTGGCCGCTGATGCTGGTGACGTACAGCGCGAGGTTCGCGCTGTAGCGCAGTTGCTCGCCCGGGGGATAGCTGCAGGACATCACCACCCGCGTCCGGTCGCCCGCCGGGACGAGCTTGAAGTTCGCCGAAACCGGCGTCGGCTCCAGCGGAGTCATCTGGCGTTCGACGAACGCCTGCTCGCTGGTGCCCGGCTCCTGCGAGTCGTTCGATCCGGACACCGAGATCGCGATCGGGACGGCGATCGCCACCGCGGCCGCGGCCGAGGCCACCGCGATGCCGACCGACGTCCACCCGCTGCGGCGGCGGCGCCGCTCGGCCGCGTCGGCGAGCCGGGGTGGCGGTGGGAGTGTGGGCATGGGCCGGGGAGGGAGTGTCGGCATGGGCGGGGGAGGTGGCACCGCCGCGGACTCGCCCGTTCGCGCGGGCGGCTCGATCATCGCGAGCGCGATGTCGGTCTCCACGAGGGCGAGCATGCCCGGTAGGCCCGCGAGTTCGGCAACGGCGCCACGGCAGTCGGGGCAGGCGCCGAGGTGGCTCTCGTACTGCAGGCGCTCTTCGCGGGTGAGGGAGCCGAGCACATACGGGGCGTCCCACGTGCTGAAGTCGTCGGTGATGTCCGTCATTGATTCGTCACCCCCATCTCCTGTAGTGCCAGGCGCAACGCGCGCATACCGTAGTGCATCCGGGACTTCACCGTGCCCGGCGGGACGTCGAGTTCCTCGGCGATCTGATGTGTGGACAGTCCCCGGTAGTAGGCCCGCACGATCACCTCGCGGTGGTCGGCGCTGAGCTTGCCGAGGGCATCGGCGACCAGCCAGCCGTCCAGCGCACGATCGGAGTGGTCGGGGGCCGCCCGTTCGGGTGGGTTGTCGGTGCGGAACTCGCGCCTGCTGCGGGCGCTGCGGTGCTCATCCACGGCGAGATTGCGCGCCACGGTGAACAGCCACGCCCGCGCCGACGTGGTGGATTGATCCAAGACATTCGGCCGTTGCCAGGCCCGCAGCAATGTTTCCTGCACGATGTCCTCTGCCCGTCCCCGGTCCCGGACCAAGCCGAGCGTGTACCGCCACAGCGGGGCGGCGTGTTCCTGGTACAGAGCCCGCATCAATTCGGACTGGTCGTCGGGAGGGCCCGTCTCGCCGCGTACCTTGCGCACAACTGCATACCTCTCCGCTCGAATTGCGGGTCCGGTCGGTGGGCGCACCCGATGCGTCACCCATGCTCTCGCCGGTTCAGTTGTCGTGTCTCATGTCGTGTCTCCTTCGGTCCCTTCGAGGAGTACACGGTCTCAGTTGCGTTCGAGTTCAATCGGGTGTGTCGCGAGCAAGGACAGCGGGAGCGGCTGACGGCGCAGCACGTGCGCCCACAGGTCCGCGCGGCCCGTGCTGATCGGGTCGGACGGCAGGGCCGAGACCACGATCCAGTCGTCGTTCTCCAGTTCACCCTCGAGCTGCCCGAAGGTCCAGCCCGCGTAGCCCGCGAAGATCCGGATGCCCTCGACGAGCGGGGCCACCCGCTCGGGATCGGCGTCCAGGTCGACGAGGACGACCCGTCCATCGATACGCCGCAGCCCGGGGACGCCCTCGATGCGCGCGCCCACCCGGACGGTGCCCAGGCACAGCGCGGCGTCCCGTTTCACCGGGCCGCCGATGAACAGCGTGCGTGGCGCCGCGACCGCGTCCGTCCAGCGCGGCAGCACGTCGTGCACGGCCGTGTCGCTCGGGCGGTTGAGCACCACGCCGAGGCTGCCCGCCTCGTTGTGCTCGATGATGTAGACGACGGTGCGCCGGAAAGTGGGTTCGACCAGTTCGGTGGACGACACCAGCAGCGTCCCGGCACGAACCACCTGCTCGCCGTGCCGGAACTCGCGTCGCCTGCGGTCACCGTGCCCGCGGCGGGTCTTCCGATCGTCCGGGTCTTCTGCGCGTGCCACTCCGACATCATCGCAGCTGTTCGCCCACAATGCGCCTTCTGCGGCCGACTTCTGTGTTCCGGATTCGCCGAACCGGTGGCGGCCCGACGGCGGACGCCCCGTCGCGCCCCCGGCGCCACATCGTAGAGTCCAGCTCATGGAACCGCCCGAGGTGCGCCTCGAGAACAGCGACACCGTGTACGACTACTACCGCGATCATCACCAGAACCGCCTGAAGGCATGGGGGGCCTACGCCGTTCTCGGCCGCCGCTACCACCCGCGCGTCACCTACGCGGAAGGCGCGCGCGCCGCGCTCCGCACGGTGATCAGGCAGAACAGGCCGCTGCTGATCGCGATCAACCATCTCTCCGAGAGCGACCCCTACACCGTGGCCGCGGCCGCGTGGCGCAGCGGGCTACGGCGGGTGATCGGCCGGGTGCGCGTGCTGGCCAAGGACGAACTGTTCGTCGATCCCGATCAGCGGCGCAAGATCGACATGATGGGCGGCATCCCGGTGTTCCGTGGCAAGGACCACGGCATCCGCGCGGTGAACGCCGCGGGCCAGCGCATGATGGACGTCTGCGCGGAGCGGATGGCCCGTGGCGACGGCATCGCGGTCTTCCCCGAGGGCACCTGCAACGACGTGGACCCGGCCCGCGTGCAAGCGGTGGGCAGCGGCATCGGGCACATCGCGTTCCGGGCGATGAAGCTCGGCGTCGAGCCCGTGCTGGTTTCGATGGCACTGAGCTACGGTCCGCGCCGGGACCCGGCGGTGCGGCCGACGAAGGAGGACGCCAAGGGGGCCAGCTTCCACTTCGGTGTCCCCATACTCGAGTTGCCGCCCCGGCCCGGTGACATCGCCCGGTTGGTGCGTACCGATCTACAGAAGGCGCTCGACGCCGCCGTCGCGGCCTACTGAGGGCTTACTGCGGCAGGTTCAGCCGGTCGCGCGCCCAGTGCGGCACCATCGTGAGGTATTCGGGGCGGGTCTCGATGAAGTGGTGGACCGTCCGGCACATGGGCAGCGCGCCGAGTTTGTCGTCGCGGGTGCTGTTCAGCGCGGTCTCGACCAACAGCCGCGCATAGCCCTGGCCCTCGTAGGACGAGTAGATCTCGGTGTGCACGAACGCGCGCTCGGAAGCCGTGTCCTGGTATTCGGCGTAGCCGGCGATCGCACCGTCGACGTAGATCTCGAAGCGTTCCAGTGCGGTGTTGTTGCTGACCTCGGTCGACATGGCTCGACGCTACTCTGTGCGCCGGTGTCCGGATAAATCACACGCCCGACCGGGCGGAATCCCGCCACCGACTTGTCTGTCCCGGCGGGCCTGCGCAGAATGCTCTTGGTCGGGTCCGTCGTCGCGTGCGAGCGGGCAGGCTCGGGGAGGTACGAAAATGATGAGGACACCGCGGGTTTCGCGGGTCGCGGCCACCGTGGTCGCCGCGGGCCTGCTCGGGGGATCGATCGTCACCGGCGTCGCGGACGCCGCGCCGGGAATCGCCTTCGGCCGGTGTCCGGAGGGGGCGGTGCCCGCCGATCGGGGTGTGCGGTGCGCCGTCGTCAGCGTGCCGATGAACTACGCCGACCCGTACGGGCCCACGATCGAACTCACCGTCAGCCGGATCGCCGCCACGGGCGAGCGGGAAGGTGTCCTGTTCGCCAACCCCGGCGGTCCCGGCGCGGACGCGCTGGACTACTGGGCGCGCCGGGTGGAGGTATTCCCCGCCGGGCTCGCCGAGCACTACGACCGGATCGCCGTCCAGCCGCGCGGTCTGCGCTGGGCCACGCCACTGGAATGCGGCACGAGCACCAAGAACGAGCAGGGACGGCAGGTCTCGCTCGGCGGCGGCAATCGCGACGAGATCAAGAAGGCCTGTGACGCGGCGCAGCCCGGTTACCTGGACGCCGTCACCACCGAGAACACCGCCCGCGACATCGACGCGGTGCGCGCCGCGCTCGGGCTGGAGCGGATCGGTTACCTGGGCACGTCCTACGGCACCTATCTCGGCGCGGTGTACGCGGCGCTGTTCGGCGACCGGGTGGACAGGATGATCCTGGATTCCAACGTCAACCCGGATTGGGTGTGGACCGAGGAGTTCGCCCAGCAGCAGGTCGCGGGCAAACAGCGCCTGGACGACTTGTTCGCCTGGATCGCCGAACACGACGACGAATACCACCTCGGCGACACCGCATTGCAGGTCTATCGCAACTGGGTCCGGTTGGCGGCGGCCCAGGGCGGCGGCTGGTACGCCAACCTGACCCCGCCGCCCGCGAGCGTCGGCGACCTGCCCGGCGCGCTGCCCGAGCCGCTGGCCGAGATCGCCAGGGACGGCTACACCGGCAGCGTCGAGCAGCTCGGCAAAGTGCAGAACCTGTTGCGCACCTTGGTCAGCGGTGGCGTCTCCGCGCAGGTTCCGTTGCTCGGCGCGACCACGGTGGCCACCTATACCCGCACCTTCTGGCCGGTCTTCGCCCGCGCGATGGCCGACGCCGCGGCCGATCCGGCGAACGTGCAGCGCCTGCGGGCCATCGAGGGCGCGACCTCGACCGACCCCACCGGGCGGTTCGTGTTCAGCGCGATCACCTGCAACGAGAATGCCGTGCCCGGCAGGCCGGAACTGCTCGGCTCCGCGGCAGGCACCATAGCCTCCGGCGGCAACGCCATGGACGCGCGCGCCGACCTGGTGCGCTCGGGAATGGCCTGTGGTTCCTGGAAACCCGTGACCAAGCCGGTGCCGATCACCGGTGCGGCGCTGCGCACCCCGCCGCTGGTGTTGCAGAGCCGTCACGACGCGCTGACCAAATACGAAGGCGGCCCGGCCATGGCGGCGGCGCTGGGCGGCACGCTGGTCGTCGTGGACGGCGGCGACCACGGCACGTTCGGTCGCGGCAATCCGGCGGTGGACGAGGCCGTGCTCACCTACCTGCGCACCGGGAAGGTCGACATCACCCGGGCCGACCAAGCCCCGCTGCCCGCGAGCTGAACGTTGCCGTACAGCGAGTTCGCCGACTCGCACCATCCCTCGAAATCGCAGCACGAACTCGAGGTCGGCCGGGTGACGCGCACTTGGAGGGCGAATTCCTCCGCGGTCCGCGCTGTGGATCAGTGGTATGCGGCGTTCTTGTCCGGATGCTCATGAGCGCACCGGGCTTCGTAGGCGGAAGTGTCGTGGTGCGGCCGATCCAGCGGCGTCCGAGAATGTGGGGATGACATCCGCTGCTCGAGTGATCCTCGCTCCGGACAAGTTCAAGGGGTCGCTGGCCGCGCCGGAGGTGGCGGCGGCCCTCGCGGCGGGATTGCGCCGGAGCGCGCCGGATGCCGAGATCCGGCAGGTGCCCGTCGCCGACGGGGGTGACGGCACGGTCGAGGCTTTCGTCGCGGCAGGTTGGACCCGGGTGGAGTTGACGGCGCCGGGGCCGACCGGGGTGCCGCGCCGGACGGCCTATGCCCGGCACGGCAGCACCGCTGTTGTCGAACTGGCCGCCGTGGTCGGTCTGGCGGACTTGCCAGGGGGACGGCCGGACCCGTTGGGTGCGAGCACATATGGGCTCGGCGTGGTCCTGGCGCATGCCATGGAGCACGGCGCCGCCGAGATCGTGCTCGGCCTGGGCGGCAGTGCCTCCACCGACGGCGGCGCGGGCATGTTGCAGGCCCTCGGCGTCCACATCCTGGATACCGGCGGACGGGAATTGCCGCGCGGCGGAGCGGCTTTGGTCCGCGCCGCCCGGCTGGACCGCTCCGGCCTGCATCCCGGTGTCGTCGGTGCGACCTTCACGCTGGCCTGCGACGTCGACAATCCGCTGCTCGGGCCGACCGGCGCGACCGCGGTCTACGGGCCACAGAAGGGTGCCGGACCGGCCGAACTCGACGTCCTCGAATCGGCGCTCACCACCTGGGCCGAACTCGTGGGCCCAGAGTTCGCGCGGCTTCCCGGCGCGGGCGCGGCGGGCGGCACCGGTTTCGGTGCGCTCGCCGTGCTGGACGCACGGGTGCGCAGCGGCATCGAGGTCGTGCTCGAGTTGCTGGATTTTCCCGCTCTGCTCGCCGCCGCCACGCTCGTGGTCACCGGTGAGGGATCGCTCGATCAGCAGAGCTTGCGCGGCAAGGCGCCGGTCGGCGTGTGCGCGGCCGCTCGTAAGGCGGACGTCCCGGTGGTCGCCGTGGCGGGCCGCACGCTGCTCGCACCCGACGAGATCCGGGCCGCGGGCTTCGCGGGCTGCTATGCGCTCGCCGATCTGGAACCCGACCCGGACCGCTCGATGGCGGAGGCGGCGGCACTGCTCGAACGCGTCGGCGGGCGGATCGCCGCCGAGTGGCTGGATTAGCTCGCCGATGCCAAAGTTCGCGGCCGGTTCGTCGGGTGCCGCTTGTCCCATTCTCGGCTGGTCAGCCGGCCGCCGCCAGAAGATCTGCGGCGAGCCCGTCCGGTGCCGGTCGTCCTGTTCCTCGGTGGGATCAGTTCGTCGCCGCCAGTAGATTCGTGGCCGGTTCGTCCGGTGCCGGTCGCCCTCTTGCTCGGTTGGATCAGCTCGCCGACGCCAGGAGATTCGCGGACAGCTCGTGCCGGTGCCGGTCGCCCCACTCCTCGAGCGGACGCAGCGCGACGGCCAGCTCCTCGCCGAGCGGCGTCAGCGAATACTCGACCCGTGGCGGGACCTCGGGATAGACCTCCCGGTGCACGACGCCACTGGACTCCAGGTGCCGCAGGTTCTCCGCGAGAACCTTCTCGCTGACCCCGTCGAGCAGCCTGCGGATCTGGCCGAAGCGCTGCGGGCCGGTGCCGAGCACCCACATCAGGTGCATCTTCCACTTGCCGCCGACGACATCGATCGCGACCGTCATGCCACACACTTCGTGATCCGCGTCACTGCTCATGTCCATCGCGCTCCTCTGACCTCGTTTCGGACCTCGAGGTAAGCAACCGCACCTCGACGTTCGGTCTTCCCGACTCTACCTGCGGGAACGACCATGAATCCCGGCGCCGAAGCAAGTAACCGACGAGAACCGAAGGGACACATCATGTCCGAGCAGACCACCGCCCACGCAGTCTCCGTCGTCGGCCTCGGGCCGATGGGGCAGGCGATGGTCCGGGCCTTCCTGGACGCGGGCGTCGAGGTGACGGTGTGGAACCGCAGCCCCGAAAAGGCCGACGCCATGGTCGAACTCGGTGCGAAGCGCGCGGCGAGCGTCGCCGACGCGCTCGACGCGAACGAGGTCACCGTGCTCAGCCTCACCCACTACGCGGCCATGTACGACGTGCTGGGCCAGGCGACCGGCCACCTGAAAGGCAAGGTGATCGCGAACCTGTCCTCCGATTCGCCGGAGAAGGCGCGCGAGGGCGGGCAGTGGGTTCGCTCGCACGGCGCCCGATTCATCTCCGGCGGCGTCATGTCGGCGGGGGACAACATCACGCACCCGGCGTCCTACATCTTCTACAGCGGCCCGCGTGAGGTGTTCGACGCGCACGCCGAGTTGCTGCGCCCGTTGAGCCCGCAGGAATACCTCGGCGCGGACGACGGCCTCGCACAGGTCTTCTACCAGGGACTCCTGACCATCTTCCATCCATGGCTGCTCGCCTTCGACCAGGCCACCGCGATGATCGATCGCTCCGGCCACGACATCGCCGCGTTCGTCCCGTTCGCGATCCGCTCGGCCGCCGCGTTCCCGTACTTCATGGAGGAGTTCTCGGTCGCCAACCAGAACGGCGGCTGGGCCTCGCTGGCCAGTCTGAAGATGATGGACGCGGGCGCGCAGCACATCATCGACGCGAGTGAAGAAGTCGGCGTCGACGCCGTCCTCTCACACACCGCCCAGGGGCTCTGGCGCAAGGCCGTGGCCGCGAGCGAGCAGGCGGGCAACCCGATCTCCACCTACGCCCTCCTCCGCGGCGACGCCTGACCCTCGTACGCCCCGCCTCGCAGAGCCGTTTCCCGCACGCACGGCCATGCGGAGACTCAATCGGCTCTGCGAGGCGTTTTCTGATCAGCGGCACGCAGTGGAGGGACCTGCTCGCGAAATGCCGCGCTCATGTGCCGTTGATCATGAACCTCAGGGCGGGCGGGAGTTATGGAGAGCAGTGCTCTTGACTTGGGGCATGCTCCGTGGAACACTTCTCTCTATAGAGAGCAGTGCTCACAACAAGGAGAAGCCATGGACCTCAGCACCCGCTACCTCGGCCCCGCCGGATTCGACGCGATCTTCAACCGGTTCGCCAACCTGCTGCCCAAGCTCGGCATCAGCGTGATGGGGTCGCGACTGCTCGCGGTGCGCGGGCGCAAGAGCGGGGAATGGCGCACGACGATGGTCAACCTGATGGTGCGGGAGGACGGTGAGCGCTTCCTCGTCGCGCCGCGCGGGCACACGCAGTGGGTGCGCAACCTGCGCGTGGCGGGCGGGGGCGAGTTGCGGCTCGGCCGCAAGGTGGAGACGTTCACCGCGACCGAGGTGGCCGATGCCGACAAGGTGCCGCTGCTGCGCCTCTACCTGCGGAAGTGGGGCTGGGAGGTCGGCAGGTTCTTCGAGGGCGTGACCAAGGACGCCACCGACGAGGAACTCGCCGCCATCGCGCCCGGATTCCCGGTTTTCCAGCTGCGGTGAGCTCAGGCCGAACGGGCCAGGAATTCGATGGCGGCGGCGTAACCCTGGATGCCCATCCCCGCGACCACCGCGGTTGCGATGGGAGAGATGTAGGAGTGGTGCCGGAACTCCTCACGCGCGTGCACGTTGCTGATGTGCACCTCGACGATGGGGAGTTCCGGAATCACCAGCGCGTCCCGGAGCGCCACCGAGGTGTGGGTGAGTCCACCGGGATTGATCACGATGCCCGACTCGGCGCCGCGCGCCTGGTGGATGCGATCGATGAGGGCGCCTTCGGAGTTGGACTGGAAGGCGACGATCTCCCGGTCGAATCTCGCCGCGGTCCGCCTGCACAACTCCACGACGTCCGCGAGCGTGGCCGACCCGTACACCTCCGGTTGCCTGGTGCCGAGCATGTTGAGGTTCGGGCCGTTCAGAACCAGGATCGGGCCCGGCGTCGCGGTCACAGCCATGCACGGCAAGATACCGCGCCGGACCACCCCGTTCGGACCGGACCCGACCGGCTACAACCCCTGCGGACCTTCCGAGCGCAGGTCGTCGACCTTGCGCATGGCTTCGCGCAGTTCCTCCAGCCACGCCTCCGCGTGCTGGCCGGCCAGCTTCACCGTCCAGGCCAGCGCGTCGGCGCGGGAACGGGCGACACCCGCGTCGACCAGCGTGTCGAGTACCTTGCGCTCCGGCTGGCGCAGCCGGGTCATGACGGGCACGGCCAGATGGGTGAACATGATCCGTTCCCCGTCCACCGACACGCCCCATGCCACATTGCGCCGGTAGCGGTGCTGCGCCTCGTTCGCGATCTGCATCCGGGCGGGGCGGGTCGACTCGCGGAACCGGGCGACCGCGCCCTCCTTGGTCGCGCGCGGCACTTCTTCGACCGGGGTGTCGGCGTCGTCGGTCTCCGGTGTCTTCTCCGGTTGCGGGATCGCCAGCTCACCGATGACGACGATCTCGTCCCGATCGATCTCGATCACCGGCGGGCCGGTGAACCACTCGCTCGGCAATCTTCCGGCGAACCAATCGGGCACGTCCGAGGGGTCCGGTAGGTCGGCCTGCTGCCAGCCGCCCGTTCGCCCGAAACCCCGGCCGCGGTGTGCGTTTCTCATGACGAGTCACCTACTTACTGTGCTGCGGTGCTTTCACTGATTACAAGATTACGTCGTAATCGACCGATCGGAGTTCCGCTGTACGCGAACGAGGGTCCGATTGCTTCGTTCCGCACCTTTCGGGGTATTTATTGATTCGAAACGTCGACCGCGGGGGTAACCGCGCGACTTTTCGGGAAGGCCGGTACGGTAGCGGCGCCGGTTGCCGCCGAGCGGCCGGGCGATGATCATGAAAGGCCCCCCGAGATGCAAGATCCCGGGGCACAATTGGGATGCTGAGCATGGGTAACGTCCTCGCTACGGAGGCATCGCGGTCTGGTCTTTTTCGGGTACGGTGGTCTTGTTACTGGAGTGACAAGAGTGAAGAGTGGGCGACATGGACGTGTGGGGATCCCGCCGCTTTCGTGTTCGCGGCGCAATGGCACTCATGGGGGTGGCGGCGCTCGCGCTCGGGATCGGGTCGTGCGGGATACACGAGAAGCAGAACGAAGCCGAAGCGGTCGTGGAGCGCTTCACGGATCTGCTCGACGATCAGGACTACACCAAGGCGGCAGACCTGACGTCGTACCCCACCGCGGCTACAGCAACCCTCAAGCAAATGTTTACCGGGTTGCAGGGCGCGAAGGTCGACTACCGCAAGACCCAGTTCATCGGCCTGGACGCGCAGTCCGCGATCTTCAGCATGGACGTCGAGTGGAACTTCGGCGAGCGGAAGACCTGGAACTACAGCCTCGAGGGCAATGTGCGCAAGCTGGCCATCGGTTGGCGGATCTCCTGGGAGCCCGCGGTCGTGATGCCGCAGCTCGCGCACAACCGAACGGTGCAGCTGGTGCGCACCTACCCGACGCCCGCGCCGAAGGTCAACGACATCGCGGGCGCGCCGCTGATGACCGAGCAGACCATCAACGTGGTCAAGCTCGATCCCGGCAAGATGCCCGACCCGGTCGCGTCGACCGACGCGCTCGCCAAGGCCATCGAGCCGGTCGCCCCGCTGATCACCGGCCCGTCGCTGATGCAGCAGCTGGCCACCTCGCAGGGCAAGCCGATCGTCGCGGTGAACCTGCGCGAGGGTGACTTCGAGATCCTGGAACCGCGGATGGCGCCGATTCCCGGCGTGGTGCTGGAGAAGCAGCCGCGGCTGATCTCCGCCGACCGCCGGGTCTGGTCACCGATGCTCGACGCGCTGCGCAAGGTGCAGCAGGAAAGCCAGGAGGCGCATTCCGGCTGGGGTGTCCAGCTGTTCGAACAGGACGGACGGTTCAAAACCCAGCTCGCCGGGCAGCAGGGTCCGCCGGGACCGGACATCGCGGGCACCATGGACCAGCGTTTGCAGCGTGCCGCCGAGGACGCGGTGGTCAGCGTGGCCACCCAGGCCTCGATCGTGGCGATCCAGCCGTCCACCGGGGCGGTGGTGGCGGCCGCGCAGAACAGCCAGGCCAGTGAGCACGGCTCGGTGGCATTCACCGGGTTGTATCCGGTGGGCGGCAACATGGAGCTGTTCCGGGCCGTCGCGGCCTCGGCGAAGGGGAAGGCGCCACAGGACGTCTCGGTACAGGACGCGGCAGAGGCGGCGACCGCGCTCGGTGTCGGCATCGACTTCAAGGTGCCCGGCCTCGACGAGGTGACCGGCCGTCTGGCCGTCGCGGGACGCAGCGCCGAGCAGGTACTGCAAGGCGGCGGTTCGGACGCCGTGCTGGCCAGCCCGTTCGGCATGGCCATCGCCGCGGCCGCGATCGTGCGGGGAGCGGTGCCGCCGCCGATGATCGAGGCAGGCCGCCCGAGCACCACCGATGCCCCGCTCGACCCGCTGCCGCCGCAGACCGCCGACCGGCTGCGCGCCATGCTGCGCGACGCCGCCAACGCGCCGGAGCTGGCGAGCGTGCGCCGCTACCGAGACGTCGACGCGTTCGCCGCGACCGCGGGCCCGGACGGGTGGCTGATCGGGGCGATGGGCGATCTGGTCTTCGCCGTCCACATCAACGATGTGGACAGCAAGGACGCGACCGCCCGGATGGCGGCCAGGATGTTGCAGGCACTGTCGACGCCGGAGCCGTGATCACCGCACGGCTTTGTACACCGCGCGCCAGCCGAGCAGGAACACCGCGAGCACCACGCCGGCCACCAGCACGAAGCTGACCGCCGTGCCCTGACCACCGACCACGCGCAGAAGCATGCCCCCGGTCAGGGTGCAAGCCCAGATCACGACCCCGGCCGGCCACAGGGCGGTGATGTCGCCCGCGGCGGCGCGCCACCTGAGCGCCACGACGACGAGCCAGCCCGCGATCAACCCCGTCGCGAACGGCCATACGGTGCGCAGCAGGCCGGTGAGCACCGCCTCGTCGTGGCTGCGCCTGCCGATAGCGCAGAAGACGACGACGAGCAGCGCATCGACCACGAAGGGCAGCAGTTTCCTCACGCGGGCCAGCGTAACGGGGCTTCCGGAGCCCAGCGCGCGGGCTGACCTGTCACAGCCGCCGCTGCTCGAATTCCTTCTCGAACTCGTCGTCGTCGGCCTCCCGTGTGCGGAACAGGAACCCGAACACGATCCAGCCGACG
This sequence comes from Nocardia sp. NPDC005745, assembly GCF_040630775.1. Lineage (NCBI taxonomy): Bacteria > Bacillati > Actinomycetota > Actinomycetes > Mycobacteriales > Nocardiaceae > Nocardia > Nocardia sp. NPDC005745. Next base: position 8,183 of record NZ_JBEXYF010000015.1, on the reverse strand, counting down.
ATCGCGACCAGGACGAAACTCACCATCCGATAGACGAACGCCGCGGCGACCGCCTGCGCGGCGGGCAGGCCCGCGGCGGCGGTGAGACCGTAGATCAGCGTCGCGTCGACGTAGACGATGCCGCCCGGTGCGAACGGGATGGACCCCACCGCCTTGCCCACGGCGAACGCGAGCAACAGACCGGCGATGCGCGGATCGGCGCCCACCGCGTAACAGGCCGCACCGAGGCAGGCCACGTCGGCGAAACGGTGCATCAGCGCCCAGAGCGCTACCAAGAGGCCGTCGCGCTTGCCCAGGTCAACCGATTCCAGTTGGCCGAGCACGTCCGCGATCTTGTCCGCTCCCTGCCCCGGTGGCCGTTTGCGCACCCGGTTGACCAGTGCGAGCAGCCTGCGTGCCAGCGCCTCGAGCGAACCGGGATCGCGCGATATGTGATTGCCCGCCCACACCAGCGCGACTACGGCGGCCAGCGACAGGATCAAGTTGAGCGGACCCACTCGCCCGCCCGACAGCAGCGTGCCACCGACCCCGAGCAGCGCCAGGCCCACTGCCGCGACCACGCCGGAGAACACCAGCTGCCACGAGGCGACGATCGGACTGGCGCCCCAGCGCCTGGTCTGCCGGTAGGTGAACGCGGTGGAGAACACCTGGCCCGCGGGCAAGGTCACCGACATCGCCGTCGCACCGTAGACCACCGCGACGGATTTCCGTTGACTCACCGCGACGCCGCCCGCGTTGAGCAACTGTTTCTGCACCCGGGCGAAGCCGCTCATGGACAGTGCCTGAAGCCAGATCGAGGCGGCCAGCCAACCCCAGTGGATCTCGGTGAGCTTGCGCCAGGACTCGTGCAGGCGCGGCCAGAGGTACACGCCCTCGGCGATCAGCAGGGCCAGCAGGGCGGCGCCGAGCACCCACTTCAGCCAGCGGAATCTGCCACGGCGGGAACCCGCCGTGGGCGGCGGCGCAGGATCTCCTGCCAGTTCCCCGTCGGCCGTCACGCGGTCAGCCTAACGAACGCGCCGTTTCGGCATCGGTAGCGTCGGGCGCGTCGGCCTGTTCTCGTGGCCAGGCCAGCAGCGTTTTCCTGCGTCTGCCGCGCAGCTGCACCTCGTCGCCGGTTTCCCACTGGTCCTGCTCGCTTTCCTCGGCGAAATACAGCGCGCTGCCCGAGGCCAGCGTTCGGCCGGGACGTTCTTTGGCCAGCTCGGTGAGCCGGGATGCCTCGTTGACCGGATCTCCGATCACCGTGTACTCGAAGCGGTTGGCCGCGCCGATGTTCCCCGCGACGGCCAGGCCGGCCGAGACACCGATACCGATGTCGAGGCCGGGGACTTCCCGGAGGGTTTCGCGCAGTTCGCGTGCGGCGGCGAGCGCGGCGGTCGGCGCGTCCGGGCGGTCCAGCGGCGCGCCGAAGATGGCCAGCGCCGCGTCGCCGACGAATTTGTTCACGAAGCCGTGGTGGCGGTGGATCACGTCGACCACGATGCGGAAGAACTCGTTGAGCAGGCTCACCACCTCGGTGGGCGGCCGCTCGGCGGCGGCGGCGGTGGAGCCGACCATGTCGACGAACAGCACCGCGACGAAGCGGGTCTCGCCGCCGAGTTCGGTGCCGTAGTCCAGCGCCCGCTGCGCCACCTCCTCGCCGACGTGCTGACCGAACAGCTCCTGGAGCTGGCGACGCTTGGCGGCCTCCTCCATCATCCGGTTGAAGCCCACCTGTAGCAGCCCGATCTCACTGCCGTCGAAGACCTCGACCTGCACGTCGCGCGCCCCGGCCTGCACCTGGTCGATGGCTTGGCTGAGCTGGCGCACCGGGTCGGAGATGCTCGAACCGGTGAGCATGGACAGCGCCAGCGCCTGCATGATCACCACGCCGCACAGCAGCAGGATGGAGACGGCAAGCGACTGCGCGGAGAACTTCACCTCCGAAGAGATCTGGGTGACGCACAGCAGCACGATCGCGATGGTGGGCGCGAAGGTGCCCATGCCCCAGGTCATCGCCATCCTGGTGCCGACGCCCGGGGTCAGGGTGTGGTCGAAGGTGCCCTCGGTCAGCGCCTGGGCCGCGACCGGACGCAGAATGCGTTCGCCCAGCATGTAGGTGAAACCGAACACGATGGTCGCGGCCATGCACTCGGTGATGATGACCGCGCCTGCCAGCGCGGGAGCGTCCTTGATGATCAGCGTGGCCAGCACCGCGCCGCCGATCAGCCACAGCGCGAGATGCAGGATCGCCTGGCGCAGCGGTGCGTGCAGCGCGGCCATCTGCTCCTGGCGGCTCGGCGGCCCGCCGCGCATCTGCCAGCGCATCACCGGGCGCAGCATCAGCGCGGAGGCGGCCATGCTGAGCAGGCCGCCCGCCACGAAGACCACGGCGGGGATCAGCAGGCCGGTGCGCCTGGCGCCGGAGGGCTCGCCCTCGGGGACGGGTAGCCCGTACTGGATGAACGCCCACACCAGAACCGCGCCGAAAGCGTTCGCCAGCAGCATCGATGTCAGGTACAGCGGCCAGCGCGTTCGCATGGTCTGTTTGACCGCTTCCAGAGGCGCCGACACGGGTCCAATCTAGCGTTTCGATCATGTCGGCATGTCCGCGGCGGTCGCGGCGCCGGTGATCGCGGACAGGGTGCGGCCGAGCCGGTTAGGCGTACCTCCGCCTTCGCTCCGGCCATGCGCCGGCTTGAGACGGACTACGTCCGGCAGCAGACATTAGGCTCACGGAGGTGACCGACCCGAAGCCAAGTCCAGAACGGAAAATCACGCTGTCACGGCACGCCGCGGAGACGGTGCACCCGATCGTCCGGGTGTCGGCGGAGTGGGGCTGGCGGCTGCTGGTGCTGTTCGCGCTGGCGATCGCGGCGGCGGCGATCGTGCAGAAACTGGCGACCGTGGTGATTCCGCTCGCCATCGGGCTGCTGGCGGCGGCCCTGCTCGCACCGCTGGTGGACTGGATGCAGCGCTTGGGCGTGCCGCGCGCGGTGGGCGTCTTCGTGGCGCTGGTCGGGTCGATCGGTGTGGTCGCGGGCATCATGACCTTCGTCGTCGAACAGTTCGTCGCCGGTGTGCCGGAGCTGTCGAACAAGTTCACCGATAGCATCCATCAGATCCAGGACTGGCTGATCAACGGCAGGCTGCACCTGAGCAACGAGCAGATCCGCAACGTGGGCGACGCCGCCGTCAAGGCGATCCAGTCCAATCAGGACAGCCTGACCAGCGGTGCGCTCACCACCGCCACCGTGATCGGCGAGTTGCTGACCGGCACCTTCCTGACGCTGTTCATCCTCATCTTCTTCCTCTACGGCGGCGATCAGATCTGGGAATTCGTCACCAGGATCGTGCCGACCGACCACCGCGAGCGGGTCCGCACCGCCGGGCGGCTCGGGTTCGGCACGCTGGTCGGATTCGTCCGCGCGACCGTCGTGGTCGCCGCGGTGGACGCCATCGGCATCGGCGCCGGGTTGGCCATTCTCGGGGTGCCCTTGGCGCTCCCGCTGGCCTCGCTGGTGTTCATCGGCGCGTTCATCCCGATCATCGGCGCGTTCCTGGCCGGGTTCATCGCCGTGTTCATCGCGTTGGTGACCAAAGGTCTGGTCACCGCGCTGATCGTGCTCGGCATCATCATCGCGGTGATGCAGCTCGAGGGGCATGTGCTGCAACCGCTGCTGCTCGGGCGGGCGGTGAGCATCCATCCGCTGGCCGTGGTGCTGGCGATCACGGCGGGCGTGGTGATCGGCGGGATCGCGGGCGGTCTGCTCGCCGTGCCGTTCGTCGCGGTGATGAACACCGCGATCCGGTCGTTGCTCGACGGACCGGAGGAGTTGTACGAGGAACTACAGACCGGCGACGACCATCGCGGGCTGTATCAAGCCGAACCCGATCACCCGGATCCCGGCCGGTTCGACGTGGCCGCGACGCTGATGGAGGCGACCCGGAAGCGGGCGGAGGCGATGAAGGCGGCGCAGCAAAAGGTGGAATCCGATGACGGCGGGCAAGCCGGCGACGGCACGGCGCAGGCCTGAGCTGCGCTCGGCCGACGTGGCGACCACACCGCTGTGGCGGGCCGCGCAGGCGCTGCGGCTGGTCACGCTGCTGTACGCGGTCGGACAGCAGATCGCCTCGGCGCCGTACTACACGAATCAGCGGTTGAGCTGGGTGCTCGTCGCCCTGATGGCGGTGTGGTCGGGTGCTTCGGCGATCATGTTGTCGCAGTGGCATTTTCCCGAGGTATCCAGGTTGCGCGTCTGGGTGGTGATCGGCGACCACGTTGTCGTGATCGGGCTGATGGCCGCCACTCGCCTGGTCGCCGATTACGGCTGGTATCACGGACATCAGACGCTGCCGACCACGCTGTGGGCGACCAACGCCGTGATCGGAGCGGCGATCCTGCGCGGTCCGTTCGCCGGTGTGCTGTCCGGAGCACTGATCGCCGCGGTGGCACTGACGGTGCGCGACCAGTGGGGTGAGGACGTGTGGACGGATGCGACGGTGCCGGTGCTCGTCTCGGTGGGTCTGGCGCTCGGCTTGGCCGCCAACACCGCCCGCCGCGCCCAGGACCAGCTGGAACAAGCGGTGCGGCTGACCGCGGCGGCCGAGGAGCGCGAACGGCTCTCCCGCGAGGTGCACGACGGGGTGTTGCAAGTACTCAGCTACATCAAGCGCCGCGGCAGCGAGATCGGCGGGCCCACGGAGGAATTGGCGTTGCGAGCCGGTGAGCAGGAGGTGGCGCTGCGCGTGCTGATCACCGAGCAGGCCGATCACCGGGACGTGGGGGGCGCCGAGGTCGACCTGCGGCCCCTGCTGACCGCGCAATCCACGCCCGCGGTGTCGGTGTCCACGCCCGGCGAGCCGGTGCGGGTCGGCCGCTGGATGGCGAACGAGATCGCCTCGGCCGTGGCCACGGCGCTGTCCAATGTGGAACTGCACGCGGGGCCGGATGCGAGAGCATATGTCCTACTGGAGGACACCGGCGACGAACTGGTGATCAGTGTGCGCGACGATGGTGTCGGCATCCCGCCGGGCAGGCTGGCCGAGGCGGAAGCCGAAGGGCGCATGGGGGTCTCCCGATCGATCGTCGGCCGGATCGCGGCCCTCGGCGGCAGCGCGGACCTGCTCACCGAGATCGACGGCGGGGTCGGGTTCGGCACCGAATGGGAATTCCGGGTGCCCAGATGAGCGACGACGGGAGGCGCGGATGGCGGAGCATGCGGCCGAGTCCATTTCGGTGATGGTGGTGGACGACCACCCGATGTGGCGCGACGGCGTCTCCCGTGATCTCACCGAGGCGGGCTTCCAGGTGACGGCCACGGCCGACGGTGTCGCCGCGGCGGGCAGGCGCGCCGCCGCGGTGCGCCCGGGCGTGGTGCTGATGGACATGCAGCTGCCCGACGGCAACGGGGCGCAGGCCACCGCCGAGGTGCTGCGGGTGTCGCCGCAGAGCCGGGTGCTGGTGCTCTCCGCCTCGGCCGAGCGCGACGACGTACTCGACGCGATCAAGGCGGGCGCCTCGGGCTACCTGGTCAAAAGCGCGTCGGCGGCCGAACTCGCCGACGCCGTGCGCGCCACCGCGGCCGGTCAAGCGGTGTTCACTCCCGGGCTGGCCGGGCTGGTGCTCGGCGAATACCGGCGGATGGCGACCGCGCCCGCGCAACCGGACGAGCCACACCGGCCCGCGCTCACCGAGCGGGAGACCGAGGTGCTGCGGATGGTGGCGAAAGGGTTGTCCGCCAAGCAGATAGCGACGCGGCTGGGACTGAGCCATCGCACCGTGGAGAACCACGTGCAGGCGACGCTGCGCAAATTGCAGTTGGCGAACCGGGTCGAGTTGACCCGCTACGCCATCGAACAGGGGCTCGAGTAGGCCCCCCGGAATCAGGGATCGCCCTGATGCGGAGGTGGCCGCGCGCTCGGTAACCTCGATCGCATGGGTGGGCCCGAATCGGTATCGAAGGCGGTCGGCTCCGGCGGCGCGGTGGGCGACCGGGAACTGCGCGTGTCGGACGCCGAGCGGGAACACGTCGGTCAACTGTTGCAGCGCGCCGTCGGCCTCGGCATGCTCTCGCTCGGCGAGTTCACCGAGCGGATGGACACGGCTCTGGCCGCCAGGACGCGCGGCGAGCTGAACGCCGTCCTCATCGATCTGCCCGGTGTGCGCCTGGTCGGGCAGCCCGCCGCGGCGCCGTCGACGTTCGTGAACACCTCGCCCGCGTTCGCCAGGCAGGCCCCAGGCTCGAATGCCACGGGCAACGCGATCCGTTCGCGGTTGTCCGGGGTGAACCGCCGCGGCTCGTGGCAGGTGCCGCCCACGCTGCATCTGAACAACTGGCTGTCCGGGGTCACCTTGGACTTCACCGCGGCGATCATGTCGACCCAAGTGGTCGAACTGCGTGTCGACGACTTCTTCGGTTCGATCACCCTGATCGTGCCCGCGGAGGCCACCGTCGACCTGAACGGTCTGGAGCTGATCGGTTCCAGCGTGAACAACAAGGTCCGCACCGGCCCGCCGATCGGCCCGCTGCATCTGGTGGTGCACGGCAAACTGCGATTCGGATCGGTCACCGCGAAGCATCCGTTCATCGCGCAGTGGCGGCGGTTGATGGGTCGCTGAGCGGCCGGGTCAGTGGGTCGCGGGCGCCATGGCCAGCGTCGGGTAGTCGGTATAGCCCTCCGCGCCGCCCACGTACATGAGGTGCGCGTCGCGGACCGGGTTCAGCGGCGCTCCCGCGCGGAATCGCTCGACCAGGTCGGGGTTGGCCAGGAAGGAACGGCCCAGGGAGATCAGGTCGGCGCCGCCGGCGAGCAGTCGCCGCGCCGCTTGCCCGCCGCCGTCCTCGGGCAGGGGAACGCCCCAGCCCAGGTTCGGGTTGGCGATCAAGGTGCCCGCCCACAGCGACCGAATCCGCTGGAACAGCGGCTGATCGGGGTCGGCGAAGACGTAATGCAAGTAGGCGAGACCGCTTTCCGCCAGTGCCGAGATCAACGCGGGATAGATATCGTCGGTGTCGCCCTCGTCGATGCCGTTGACCGAGACTCCGGGAGAGATTCGCACACCGACGCGCTCGGCGCCGATCGCGTCCGCGACCGCTTCGACCACTTCACGGGTGAAACGGATGCGGTTGGCCACGGACCCGCCGTAGGAGTCGGTGCGCTGATTGGTGTTCTGCGCCAGGAATTGGTGCAGCAGATAACCGTTCGCGCTGTGAATCTCCACCCCCGCGAATCCGGCCGCGATGGCGTTACGGGCAGCGGATACGAAATCGGCGATGGTGGTTTCGATGTCAGCGATGGACATCTCCAGCGGGACAACGGCATCTTGCGCGCCGCTGGGCGTGTGAATCGGTTCGGGCAGCGCGATCGGCGAGGGCGCGATCGGCGACAGCCCGCTGTTGTCCGGATGGCCGACGCGGCCGCCGTGCTGTATTTGCAGGAACATGCGCCCGCCCGCCGCCGCGACAGCGCCGGTCACCGCGCGCCAGCCCGCGATGTGTTGTTCGGTATAGATCCCGGGGATGTCGGCGTAGGTCTGCCCGACCCGGCTCGGCGTGGTCGCCTCGGCGATGATCAGGCCCGCGCTCGCGCGCTGTGCGTAGTAGGTCGCCATGAGCGGGGACGGCGTGCCGTCGGACGCGGCGCGGTTGCGGGTCATCGGTGCCATCACGAGGCGGTTCGGCAGTGCGAGGGAGCCGATGGCCGCGGGCTGGAAGAGGGCGGAAGCCGCTGTGTTCGTCATGGTAGTACGGTAAAACTTGACATCAATGTGAGATTCAAGCCGGAACGGGAAAAGGCAGGTGGCGGATGCGAATCGGGGAACTCGCGGAGCGGACCGGCGTGAGTGAGCGGTCGCTGCGCTACTACGAGCAGCAAGGCATGCTGGCCTCCGATCGCACACCCGGCGGTCATCGCGACTATCCGGAGCGGGCGGTGGACCGGGTCATCCACATTCAGGAGCTGCTCGCGGCGGGACTCACCAGCAAGAAGATCTCGCGGATCCTGCCCTGCATGCGTGACGCGGACGGCGGTCCCAACGAGTACGCCACACCCGCGCTGGTCGACGAGCTGCGGACGGAGCGGGAGCGGATCACCCGCACCATCAACGATCTCGTGCGCTCGCGCGAGGTGCTGGACGAGGTGATCGAACGGGCCGGTGAACGGGCGGCGACCTAGGTGTTGACCCCGACCCGGCGGGC
>NZ_JBEXYF010000014.1:0-203149 GCF_040630775.1 Nocardia sp. NPDC005745 | reverse complement strand
GTGTTCCAGATCAACCCGATCTGGAACCTGGGTCCCTACAACCCCTCGCAGGTGTCGGCGGGTTCGCAGCCGGACTTCTACATGATGTGGACCGACGGCATGGCCCGGTTGATGCCGCCGTGGGAGCTGTATCTGGGCCGCTACACCGTGCCCGCGGTGTTCTGGGTCGCATTGCTCATGGGCTTGGTGTTCACTGTGCTGATCGCCTATCCCTGGATCGAGAAGCGGCTCACCGGCGATAGGAGCGCCCACCACAACCTGCTGCAACGCCCCCGCGACGTGCCCGTTCGCACGGCGATCGGCGCGATGGCGATCGCGTTCTACGTGGTGCTGACGCTGTCGTGCGTCAACGACATCATCGCCTACAAGTTCCAGATCTCCTTGAACGCGACGACATGGGCGGGCCGCATCGGGATCCTGCTCCTGCCTCCGATCGCCTACCTGCTGGCCTACCGCATCTGCCTCGGCTTGCAGCGCAGTGACCGCGCGGTACTCGAGCACGGGGTGGAGACCGGCGTGGTCAAGCGCTTGCCGCACGGCGAATACATCGAGGTGCATCAGCCGCTCGGCCCGGTCGACGCGCACGGCCACCCGATTCCGCTCGAGTACCAGGGCGCACCGGTCCCGAAGAAGATGAGCAAGCTGGGCGCGGCGGGCAAGCCGGGCACCGGCAGCTTCCTGCGCGCGGATCCGCGCGCGGAGAGCGTGCGGCACTTCGAGATCGAGCACGAAGAGGAACGCAGGCAGCTCGCCGTGCTGCGCAAGGTTCAGCAACGAGCGAACGGTGACGGAAACGGTTCCGCGCACTGAGGATTCGCGCCGCAGCCGACCCGCCCGTAAACCGCGAAGGCCCCGAGTCCACACGACCCGGGGCCCGCTTTGCCTTGTTCAGGCCATTCCGAAGCGGTTCAGCCGCGCCGGAACTCTCCCATCGAGAACCCCATTAGGAATGCATCCCACTCGCCCGGCGCAAACGCCAAGACCGGGCCACGTCCACTGTCCTTGGTGTCACGAACCGCGACATTGCCGTCGACGAGAAAAGCGACTTCCACGCAGTTCCCATCCGGACCGCTGTATGTGCTCTTGCGCCACACAGCGCCCGTCCAATCAACCTCCACGGCACTAGCTCCTTTGCTGCGTCGAGAGCGAGATTTCTCCTGACATCGTTCCAGCTAGCATCGGTACCCGACTGGAAAGCCGAATCCCGTGGTGCACCCCGTGCCGGAGCGCACTTTCCCGGTGCGTAGATATCGCACATCGAGTTCGAGAGGAAATTAACCTCGCGCGGGGCCTGTCCCCGCGCGGTAACACTAGCAGGTCCTTCGAAAGTTTGCCCGGCTCTTGCCTATTCAATCATCGCAACCACACACGTTTGCGAAGAGGGGAAGTTGCGGGAGCATTGCCAGCCTCCCTCATTCATTCTGAACACTGGCGTACCACAATGTTTTTAACGGATGTGATTGCTCTGTTATCGGAGCACAATTCACGCTCGCCCACGGGGCGCGTCGACGCCGCCCCTGCGGCCGTGCATGATGGAACCTATGGTCGAACGCGCTCGTGACGACGCAGGTCGCGCCCGTAATGCCCGTCCGCGCGACCGTCTCGGGCGGCCGCTGCCTCCCGGGAGCACCGGAGTTGCCCGAATTCCGGACGATCTCGATCTTCCACCCCAGCAAACCTTGACCTTCGCCCAGCAACTGCTGGACGAGGGACTTGCATTCAACGCACACGAGGTTTTAGAGGCCGCATGGAAGAACGGACCGTTCGCCGAGCGGATGCTGTGGCAAGCGCTCGCGCAGTTCGCTGTCGGGCTGACCCACATACAGCGCGGTAATCCGAAGGGGGCGCGTACACTGCTCGCCCGCGCTGTGTCGCGGTTGACGGCATACCAGCCGGAGAGCGGGCGAGCGCCCTACGATATCGATCTCGCCGGATTGGTCGCCCACGCCGAGGCCCTGCTCGCCACGCTGGAGGCAGGCGACGAACCGGCCGATGCCGACCTGCGGCCGCGTCTGCGCGGTTGAGCGCGGCGCTCCTACCATGACCGACGTGCGCACCCCATCGTCTACCGCCGGTCCCGTGGCCGAGCCGGGCGCCGGCCGGTATGCGCCGAGCCCGTCCGGGGACCTGCATCTGGGCAATCTCCGCACCGCCCTGCTGGCCTGGGCATTCGCTCGGTCCACCGGCCGCCGCTTCCTGCTGCGGATCGACGATCTGGACCGGGTGCGTCCCGGTGCGGAGCAGCGGCAACTGGACGACCTCACGGCGATCGGCGTGGAGTGGGACGGACCCGTGGTACGCCAGTCCGAACGGTTGCCGTGGTACGAGGCGGCCATCGAACGCCTCGCCGCCGCCGGGCTCACCTACGAATGCTTCTGCACCCGAAGGGAAATCCAGAAGGCCGCGACAGCGCCGCACGGGCCGATGGGCGCCTACCCCGGTACGTGCCGCACGCTGAGCGACTCGCAACGGGCCCGGCTGCGCACCGAGGGTCGTCCGGCCGCGCTGCGTCTGCGCGCCACGGTGACCGAGTTCGAAGTGCGGGACGAACTGCACGGTCGCTATCGAGGCCCGGTGGACGACGTGGTGCTGCGGCGCGGCGACGGCGTCCCGGCCTACAACCTCGCCGTCGTGGTGGACGACGCGGCCCAAGGCGTCGACCAAGTGGTACGCGGCGACGACCTGTTGCCGTCGACCCCGCGCCAGGCCTACCTCGCGACGCTGCTCGGCCTGCCGGTGCCGAGCTACGCCCACGTGCCGCTGGTGCTCAATACGCAGCGGCGGCGACTGGCGAAACGGGATGGGGCGGTGACGCTCCGCGAACGATTGGCGCTCGGCAACACGCCGGAGGAAGTAGTCTCGGCACTGGCCGCTTCGCTCGGCTCGACCGCGACATCGTCCTCCGAGCTACTCGCGTGTTTCGACACCCGGCGGCTGCCCCGCGAACCGTGGATACTCGACGTACATGGGTTGTTGCGAAGCAGCCCATGTCCGTAACGTACGCATCGTCCAACTACTGATCAATCGACGAGGACAAACAACTATGACAAGCGGTGGGTACGACCCCAACCAGTATCCTCAGGGCGGGCAGCCGTACGGGCAGCCGTACCCGCAGGGGGGCGACCAGTACGGGCAGCAGCCCCAGTACGGCCAGCAGCAGCAGCCCCAGTACGGGCAGCAGCCGCAATACGGCCAGCAGCAGCCTCAGTACGGGCAGCAGCCGCAGTACGGTCAGCAGCAGCCGCAGTACGGCCAGGATCCCTACGGTCAGTACCCGCAACAGCCCGGGTTCAACGCCTACGGCGGTCAGCCGGGGGACCTCGGCACGCGCATCGGCGCCCGCGTCATCGACGCGATCATCCTGATGATCCCGTACTTCATCCTGTACATCCTGGTCAACAACTCGGTGGGCCTGACCATCGGGCTCGGCCTGGTGTGGACCCTGGTCCAGCTCGGCTACTTCGTCGGCATGGAGACCTCGCAGGGCACCACGCTCGGCAAGAAGATCCTCGGCCTGAAGGTGCTCGCCCCGGGCGGCGCCGCCAAGATCGACCCGGTCACCTCGCTGAAGCGCAACGCGTTCGTCGCCGCGAACATCATTCCGTGCGTCGGCGGCCTGGTCTCGCTGGGTCTGGCCATCTACATCATGGTCACCATCTCGCAGGACCCGAACAAGCAGGGCTGGCACGACAAGTTCGCCGGCGGCACCCAGGTCGTCAAGGCCTGATTCGCCACAGCGATATCGAAAGCGCAGGGGCGCACCCGAATCGGGTGCGCCCCTGTTGCTTTCCCGGCCGTACCGCTACGTGCTGGTCGCACCCGCGATGATCACGACGACGAACCACAGAATGCCGAGCACGATCGCGCCGACACCGATCCAGATGCCCGCCAGCGCCATGCCGCGTCCTTCTTGACCGCTCTGCTTGACCTGATTCAGCGCGATCACCCCGAGGATGATGCCGACGATCGAGCCGAGCCCACAGGTGACGAATCCGACCAGCGACGAGATCAGCGCGCCGATCGCCATGCCGTTGGTGCCCTGCGCCGGGACTCCGTAGGGCTGGTAGGGCGTCTGGTAGCCGTAGTTCGGCTGACCGTACGGCTGCACGGGCTGCTGGTAGGACGGATACTGCGGCTGCGGAGGCGGCGTCATCGGCTGCGAGGGCGGCTGTACCGGGTACTGCGGCGCCGACGGGTAACCCGACGGCTGCTGCTCAGGACTCGGGTACTGCGGGACCGAACTCTGCCCACCGGAGTCCGGCGACACGCCTTGGCCGCCGTACTGCTTCCACCACTCGTCGGAATCGCCGGGATTCGTCATTGCTACAGCGTATTCCACAACCTGGTTGGATGATGCGGGTGAGTGAGTCGAAAACCACGCAAGAGCACGGCGGGCCTGGGCGCCCCGCGGACCATGCGGCATTTGCCCAGGTCGCGCGGGGGTACTACGCACCGATCGTGGCCCTGTTCACTGCCACCCTGATCATTTCCAACATCTGCGCCACCAAGGGGGTGGAGTTCCTCGGCGATCGATCGGTGTCGCTCGGGCCGCTACAGGTCCTGCCGATCGCCACCGATGGCGCCTTCTTCCTGTTCCCCCTGGCCTACATCCTCGGCGACGTACTGAGCGAGGTGTACGGCTTCCGCGCCACCCGCCGGGCCATCTACTACGGCTTCGCCGCCCTGCTGCTGACGGTCGTGTGCTTCGCCATCGCGATCCGGCTGCCCGCGGCGAGCTTCTACGACAACCAAGAAGCGTTCCGCACCGTCCTCGGGACGACGCCCCGGCTCGTCGTCGCGGGCCTGGCCGGGTACTTCGTCGGCCAGCTGCTGAACTCCGCGACGCTGGTGCTGATCAAGGAGCGGACGAAGGAAAAGTACCTGTGGGCCAGGCTCATCGGATCGACCATCGTCGGCGAGTTCGCCGACACGCTGATCTTCTGCTCGATCGCCGCGGGCGCCATCGGCATCGATACCTGGCAGCAGTTCCTCAACTACGTGATCATCGGCTTCCTCTGGAAGACCCTCTGCGAGGTGATCGTGCTCCCGATCACCTACCGGGTGATCGCGTTGCTCAAGAAGCACGAACCCAGCTACGCGCCGACCGGAGTGGATCCACTGCGCACCTGACGAGTCCCCGACCACCCTGCGGCGCGGGCGCCGCAAGAGACGATCGCGGCTCCGTGGAGCTCCCGATCACCCTTGCGGACCCGCGCCGTCGTGTTCCCGGAAAGCCTTTCCCCTCCCCCACCGCCCTAATGTCTCGGCCTTGTGCTCATCGAAGTAGCCACCCTCGATGCTGTGCCGGATGCGGTCGACCAGGCGGACCGTGAACCGTTCGTTGTGAATGGTGCACAGCGTGGAGGCGAGCATCTCCTTGGCCTTGAACAGGTGATGGATGTAGGCGCGCGTGTAGTTGGCGCAGGTATAGCAGTCGCAGTTCTCGTCGATCGGGGTGAAGTCGCGTCGGAAGCGGCTGGTGTTGATGTTGAAACGGCCGGTGTCGACGTAGATCGCGGCGTTGCGGGCGACCCGGGACGGATTCACGCAGTCGAAGGTGTCCGCGCCGTTCTCGATCGCGGTGAAGATGTCCTCCGGTTCGCTGATGCCGAGCATGTGACGCGGCTTGTCCTCGGGCAGCTCGTCGCAGCACCAACCGACGGTAGCGCCCAGGTTGTGCTTCTCCAGCGCGCCGCCGATGCCGTAACCGTCGAATCCCGTTCCCGCGCTTCCGCGAATCGATTCCAGCCCTCGACATGCCTTCCGGCGCAGGTCCTCGTACTGCGCGCCTTGGATGACGGCGAACAGCGCCTGGTACGGACGGTGCGTGCGCGCGGTGGTCAGCCGCTCGTGCTCATCGATGCAGCGCTGCGCCCACTCGTGCGTGCGCTGTACCGATCGCTCCTGGTAGGCACGGGTGTTGAGCAGCGTGGTGAGTTCGTCGAAAGCGAACATGATGTCGGCGCCGAGCTGGTGCTGGATGCCCATCGACACCTCGGGGGTGAACCGGTGCGCGGAGCCGTCGAGGTGGGAGCGGAAGGTGACCCCGTCGTCGTCCACGGTGGCCAGCCGCTCTTTGCCGGGTGCGATCACGTCGTCGCTGCGCACGTCGACCGCCTCCATCGCCAGCACCTTCTTGAAGCCGACCCCCAGTGACATCACCTGGAACCCGCCGCTGTCGGTGAAGGTCGGTCCCGGCCAGTTCATGAACGCGCCGAGCCCGCCCGCCTCGTCCACGATGTCGGCGCCCGGTTGCAGGTAGAGGTGGTAGGCGTTGGCCAGCAGCGCCTGGGCGCCGAGTTCGCGCATGGTCTCCGGCAGCACCGCCTTGACCGTCGCCTTGGTGCCCACCGGGATGAACGCGGGCGTGGCGATCGACCCGTGCGGCGTGGCGATCACACCGGACCGGCCGTGCCGCCCTTCCAGGCGCGTACCGACGGTGAAGGAGAAGGATTCGGGACCGGACACCCCGCTATCCTCGCAGTTCGCCACCCGCCGCCCGAACCAGCCCACCGCTGGCCTGCCTCACACCGCCCCCGCGAACTGGGCGTTGTACAGGCGGTAGTACGCCCCGCGCTCCTCGAGCAAACGCTCATGCGAGCCGTGCTCCACGATCCGGCCCGCCTCCATGACGACGATCAGGTCGGCGTCGCGGATGGTGGACAGGCGGTGGGCGATGACGAAGCTGGTCCGGTCGCGGCGCAGGGCGGCGGTGGCGTGCTGCACCAGCAGCTCGGTGCGGGTATCCACCGAGCTGGTCGCCTCGTCCAGGATGAGGATCGACGGCTTGGCGAGGAACGCGCGCGCGATGGTGATGAGCTGTTTCTCACCCGCGCTGACGCCGGAGCCCTCCTCATCGATGACCGTGTCGTAGCCGTCGGGCAGCGCGTGCACGAAACGATCGACGTAGGCGGCGCGCGCCGCGGCGAGGATCTCTTCCTCGCTCGCGTTCGGGTTGCCGTAGGCGATGTTCTCCCGGATGGTGCCGCGGAACAGCCAGGTGTCCTGCAGCACCATGCCGATGCGCGAGCGCAGGTGGTCGCGGGTGATCTCGGTGATGTCGACGCCGTCGATGGTGATCGTGCCCGCGTCCAGTTCATAGAACCGCATGAGCAGGTTCACCAGCGTGGTCTTGCCCGCGCCGGTGGGCCCGACGATGGCGACCACGTGCCCGGGGTCGGCCACCAGCGACAGTCGCTCGATCACCGGCTTGCCGGGTTCGTAGCGGAACGAGACGGCCTCGAACTCCACCCGGCCGCGGTCGACCGGGCGCGCGTCGGCCATCACCGGGTCCGGGCTCTGCTCCTCGGCGTCGAGGATCTCGAAGATCCGCTCGGCGGAGGCGACGCCGGACTGCAACAGGTTGGCCATCGCGCCGAGCTGGGTCAGCGGCTGACTGAACTGGCGGGAGTACTGGATGAACGCCTGCACCTCGCCGAGCGAGAGGCTGCCCGTGGCCACTTTCAGGCCGCCGACCAGCGCGACCAGCACGAAGTTCACGTTCCCGAGGAACATGATCGCGGGCATGATCATGCCCGAGATGAACTGCGCTTTGAAGCTGGCCTGGTAGAGCTGTTCGTTGCGCTGGTCGAACTCCTTGCCGACCTCGCGGTTGCGGCCGAACGCGGTGACCACCTCGTGCCCGGAGTACGCCTCCTCGACCTGGGCGTTGACCAGGCCGGTGTACTTCCACTGGTCGACGAAGTGCGGCTTGGACCGTTTCGCGATCTGCGCGGTGACCACGATGGCGGCGGGCACGGTGAGCAAGGCGATCACCGCGAGCTGCCAGGAGATCCAGAACATCATGACCAGGATGCCGAGCACCGAGAACACCGAGATGAGGAGCTGGCTCATGGTCTGTTGCAGGCTCTGCGAGACGTTGTCGACGTCGTTGGTCACCCGGCTGAGCACGTCACCGCGCGGCGCGGAGTCGAAGTAGCGCAACGGAAGCCGGTGGATCTTGTCCTCGACCTCGCCGCGCAGCCGCTTCACCGTCCGATTGATCACGACGTTGAGCAGGTAGCCCTGCAACCACCCGAACACGGCCGCGCCGATGTACAGCAGGAGCACCAGGGCGAGGACCCTGCCGACCGCGCCGAAGTCCACCCCGACGCCGGGCACCACGTCCATGGCGCCGAGCATGTCGGCGAAGGTGTTGTCGCCCTTGGCTCGCAGGCCTTCGATCGCCTGGTCCTTGGTCACCCCGGACGGCAGCTGTTTGCCGACCACGCCGTCGAAGACGAGGTTGGTCGCCTTGCCGAGGATGTAGGGCCCGATGGTGTTCAGCACCACCGAGACGATGACGAGCGCGATGATCAGCCCGACCTGGAAACGCTCCGGCGCGAGCCTGCGCAGCAGCCGCTTCAGCGATGGTCCGAACGATTTCGCTTTGGTGTCCGGCGCACCGGGAGTGGGCATTCCGGGTCTCATCGCGCCTCCTCGGCACTCAGTTGCGACTCGACGATCTCCCGGTACTCCGAGCAATCCCGCAGCAGCTGCTCATGGGTACCGATCCCGGCGATCGCGCCGTCCTCGAGCACCACGATCTGATCCGCGTCCCGGATGGTGGCGATGCGCTGCGCGACGATGAGAACCGACGCGTCCGAGGTCTCCGGCTTCAGTGCCTCGCGCAGCCTGGCGTCGGTCGCGACGTCGAGCGCGGAGAACGAGTCGTCGAACAAATACACCCTCGGCTTCTTCACCAGCGCTCGCGCGATGGCCAACCGCTGGCGCTGGCCTCCGGAAACGGTGGTGCCGCCCTGAGCGACAGGTGTCTGCAACCCTTCCGGCATCTCCCGGACGAAATCGGCGGCCTGCGCGATCTCGAGTGCGCGCCAGAGTTCGTCGTCGGTGGCGTGCGGATTGCCGTAGCGCAGATTGCTCGCGATCGTGCCGGAGAAGAGGTACCCCTTCTGCGGCACGAGGCCGATCTGCGAACGCAATACCTCCAGGTCGATGTGGCGAACGTCGGTGCCGCCGACGTAGACCGCGCCGTCGGTGACGTCCATCAGCCGGGGAATGAGGTTGATCAGCGTGGTTTTCCCGGCGCCGGTGGAGCCGACTATGGCGGTGGTGGTGCCGGGACGCACCTGGAAACGGATGGCCTCCAGCACCGGCTTTTCCGCACCGGGGAAGGCGAACTCGGCGAACTGGAAGTCCACGACGGCCGGGTCGTCGGTGAACGGCTGCGGCAAGCGCGGCGGGTGCACCGAGGATTCGGTGTCGAGCACCTCGCCGATCCGGTCGGCGGAGACCGCGGCGCGCGGCGCCATCATGGCCAGGAACGAGGCCATCATCACGGCCATCAGGATCTGCATGATGTAGGACAGCATCGCGGTGAGC
The DNA here is from genome assembly GCF_040630775.1 of Nocardia sp. NPDC005745. Classification (NCBI taxonomy): domain Bacteria; kingdom Bacillati; phylum Actinomycetota; class Actinomycetes; order Mycobacteriales; family Nocardiaceae; genus Nocardia; species Nocardia sp. NPDC005745. The sequence continues at coordinate 193,807 of NZ_JBEXYF010000014.1, read as the reverse complement.
GAACCGATCTGCATGTGCCCGGCGTCGATCGCGTGCCCGCCGAACCAGATCACCGCGACCGCTGTGACATTGCTGATCAGCATGACCGTGGGGAACATCAGCGCCATCAACCGGCCGACCCGCAGCGCGGTGTCGGTGAGTTCGGTGTTGGCCAGTCCGAAGCGCCAGGTCTCCTGCCGTTCCCGCACGAACGCCCGCACCACGCGGATACCGGTGATCTGCTCGCGCAGTACCCGATTCACCTCATCGATCCTGGCCTGCATGTCGCGGAAGCCGGGCACCATCTTGGAGATGATCACGCCCATGGCCAAGGCCAGCGCGGGCACCGCGATCAGCAGCAGCCAGGACAGCCCGAGATCCTCGCGCAAGGCCATGATGATGCCGCCCACGCACATGATCGGCGCCATCACCAGGATGGTCGCCGACATCACGATGAGCAGCTGAACCTGCTGAATGTCGTTGGTATTGCGGGTGATCAGCGAGGGCGCGCCGAACATCCCCACTTCGCGCGCGGAGAACGTGCCGACGCGGTGCAGCAGCGCGCCGCGCAGGTCGCGGCCCGCGCCCATGGCCGCCTGCGCGCCGAGATAGACCGAAGCGGCCGACGCGACGATCTGCACGCCCGTGACCGCGAGCATCCACAAGCCGGTGGTCCAGATGTAGCCGAGATCACCTTTGGTGACGCCGTTGTCGATCAGGTCCGCGTTCAGGCTGGGCAGATACAGCATCGCGATCACGGAAACCAGCTGAAGCGCAACGACCCCCGCCAGCTGGGCGCGGTAAGGGTACAGATGCGAACGAAGGAGTCTGGTCAGCATGATGAATCGCAGGCTACCGGCTGTCGGCGCGAGGCGTCGCGAAGATTTCTGACCTGCATGGATGGTCTCCCGTCGGGGTATGCGGAGCTAGCGGCGCGCCCAGGCGCCCGGGTCTTCGGTGAGCGCCTCGACGAATCCGGGCAGCCGATCGTTCGCGATGTCGGCGATGGTGACGTTCTCCAGCACCGCTCGGATGTTGACCCGCAGCGCGATCCACACCCGCTGCAACGGTTCGGCCGCACCGGAATAGTGGACGTCCTCGGGCCGGGCGCCGCGCACCGACGCCAGCGGGCCCTCGATCGCGCGGATCACGTCGGCGATGGAGATGTCGGCCGCGGCCCTGGCCAGCCAGTAGCCGCCGTCCGGACCGCGCCTGCTGATCACCAGTTCGGCTCGGCGCAGCTCGCCGAGCACGGACTCGAGCACTTTCGGCGGAATCCGCTGGGCGGTGGCGATCGCTTCGGCCTTGACCACGGGCGCGGCCTGCACGAGGGGTGCGCCGAGCCCGACGACGGACTGGTCCAGTCGCGGCGCACTGGCGATCTCGAGCAGCGTCCGCACCGCGTAATCGACCTTCGCGGTGATGTGCACAGCAGCGACTCCTGGCGTCGAGGGGATAGCTCGAATCTACGCGCCGCCGCCTGCCAGCACGCAGGTCGCGGCATCCAGCAGTGAGGATTCCACCAGTGAATCGTCCGCGCCAGGCACGAGTTCCTTGGACACCAGCGCGACACCGATCACCTCGAGCGCGGCGCAGGCGCGCAGCTGCGCCTCCTCGGTGGCGTCCGGGCCGGCCAGCCACTCGCGCAGCGCCTGACTGGCGTCCATGAGATCCGGATAGCGGTCGGCCATGGCGTTGATGATGGCGACGGTGTCGCGTACGACCAGCGCCCCGGCGTCTCGGTGGTGAATCAGGCCGCGCAGATAGGTGCGCAGCACCTGGCGGATGCTCTCGGCGTCGTGCGGTACCTGGTCCAGATCGTTCACCACCGAACGCATGTGATCGACGATCGGATCGATGATCGCCAATAGCAGATCGAGCTTCGACGCGTAGTGATAGTAGAGCGACGCCTTTGTGATTCCTACCGCATCCGCGACCTCGCGCAAGCTGGTCTGCTCGAATCCTTTGGCTCCGAACAGCTTCACCGCGGCGTCCCGAATCGCGCTTTTAGTGCCTCCACCTGCGGCGACAGTGCCGGGTGCGTCACGCACAGACATTCGACGATCCTCTCATCACCTTCGCGTCGAGCGAACGTCGCCCGCAAAATAGAGGTTGTTCCTCCGCTTAGCTCCTGGGTAGTCTACCTACCGCACGGTAGGCAGAAAGCGTCAGTGGAGGCGGAGGCAGCAGGGCACCCCCGCGAGTGCTGTCTACACGCAGACCCAGCACGATCCCAGTCATCGCTAGGAGAACCACTCGTGTCCGTTTACCTGTACAGATGGGGAAAGTTCGCTTTCCGCCGGAAATGGATAGTCCTTCCTGTCTGGCTCGTCTTGTTCGTGCTCCTCGGTGGTCTCGGGGCACAGCTCAGCAAGCCGATGAGCAACGACTTCAGCATGCCGAACCTGCCGTCCGAACGTGCCAACGAGATCCTCGACAAGCACTTCCCCGGCGCCTCCGCCGCGTTCAAGTTCGACGCGGTCACCGGCACCTATGTCGCCGCGGCCCCGGAGGGACAGAAGCTGACCGACCCGGCGAACCGTGCGGCGCTGGACGCGTTCATCGCCGATCTCGGCAGGCTCGACATCGTCGATCACAGCAAACCCATCGTCAATCCGGTCGAAGCGGCCGACAAGATGGGCTGCCTGACCAACCCCGACCCCACGCAGTGCAGTGGCGCCCCGCTGAACGTGCTCAGCCAGACCGCGCCCGCGACCGTCGCGGTGATCAACGTCCCGTTCACGATCGCGAAGTTCACCGACGTGACCGACGCGCACCGGGAAGAGGCGTACGCCGCCGCCGCCGGCGCGCGTAACGCCGGGCTCACGGTCGAGATGAGCGGCTCGATCGCGCAGAAGCAGGAAGCGCCCAGCGGCAAGTCCGAGATGATCGGCATGGCCGTCGCGCTGGTCGTGATGATCGTCGCGTTCGGCGCCATCGTCGCGGCGTTCGTGCCGATCGTCACCGCGATCGTCGGTCTCGGCGCGGCCACCTCGCTGATCATGCTCGGCACCTCGGTGATCGAGGTCCCCAGCTTCACCACGTTCCTCGCCTCGATGATCGGCATCGCTCTGTCCATCGACTACGCGCTGTTCATCGTGTCCAGGTACAAGCACGAACTCGCGGTCCAGGACTCGCCGGAAGAGGCCGCGGGCACCGCGCTGGGCACGGCCGGTTCCGCCGTCGTATTCGCCGGTCTGACCGTCATCATCGCGCTGGCCGGCCTGAGCATCGTCGGCGTCGAGTTCATGACCTTCATGGGCCTCGGCGGCGCGATCGCCGCCGGTTTCGCGGTGCTCACCGCGATCACGCTGATGCCCGCGCTGCTCGGCGCGTTCGGTCGCTTCCTGTTCAAGCCGAAACTGCCGGTCGTCGCCCAGCACGATCCCGAGGACGAGACCTCGGTCACCAACGGCATGCGCTTCGGCAGGCTGATCGGCCGCGTGCCGTGGGTCGCGCTGATCCTGAGCGTCGTGGTGCTCGGCGCGCTCGCCGCCCCCGCGGCCGGCCTGAACCTCGGCCTGCCCGGCGACGACAGCATGCCGAAGACCTCCACCATCCGGAAGGCCTACGAGCTGCGCACCGAGGGCTTCGGCGAGGGCAGCAACGGCATACTGAACGTGGCCGTCGACCTGAGCGCCGTGCCCGCCGAGAACCGGGACGCGGCGGTGCGGGCGCTGCGCGACAAGCTCGCGTCCTACCCCGGCATGGACTACGTCACCGAGCCGCAGTGGAGCCAGGACCAGCAGGGCGCGCTGCTGGACGGCGTCCCGAAGTCCGGGCCCAACAACCAGGCCACCAAGGACCTGGTGCAGGACGCCAGGGAGGCCGAAGGCCAGTTGAAGGCCGAGTACGGCATCGAATACGGCATCACCGGCACCACGGCGATCTACGCCGACGTCGACCACGTGCTGCTCAGCAAGATCGTGCCCTACCTGGCGATCGTGGCGGGCGCGGCGTTCGTCCTGCTGATCCTGGTGTTCCGGTCGATCTTGGTGCCGCTCACCGCGGCGCTCGGGTTCCTGCTGTCGATGGCGGCGACCTTCGGCGCGACCGTGCTGATCTTCCAGGAGGGCAAGCTCGGCCTGATCGAGGACCCGCATCCGCTGGTCAGCTTCATGCCGATCATGCTGATCGGCTTGGTGTTCGGCCTCGCGATGGACTACCAGGTCTTCTTGGTGACCCGGATGCGCGAGGAGTTCGTGCACGGCAAGTCGGCCAAGGACGCGGTGGTCGCCGGCTACCACCACGGCGCACGCGTGGTGACCTCGGCGGCGATCATCATGATCTCGGTGTTCGGCTCCTTCCTGCTGGAGACCGACGTGACCGCGAAATCGTTCGGCTTCGCCTTGGCGGTGGGCGTGCTGCTGGACGCGTTCATCGTCCGGATGGTGCTGATTCCGTCGCTGCTGGTGATCATGGGCAAGTGGTCGTGGTGGATGCCGAAGTGGCTCGACCGCATCCTGCCCGACATCGACGTCGAGGGCTCGAAGCTGCGTGAGTTGCAGCGGCGTTCGGCCGAGACGGTGAAAGAACCGGTCGGCGTCAGCTGATTCGACGCCCATGGCTCGGCCCCGCATCCGGACTCCGGATGCGGGGCCGAGTGCGTTTCACCCGCTCGGTTGCGGAAGTTCGCAGTCGCCCACTCGCGGATTCACCCCCACGTAGTTGAGCGGGCCCGCGAGGGCGGTGAGACCGATCGTGCCCCAACCGGCGCAGTTCAGCGGAGGGCCACTGTCGAAATAATGCCGCTGACCGGCCGCGAGCAACCCGATCGCCAGCCAGGCCAGCAGCAGGAAGCCGAATACCCGGGGGCCCGCGCCCGGGCCGCGTCTGGCACGCGCACGGGATTCGTAGTCGCGCATCTCATCGGTTCCTTCCGTGCACCCCGTAAGAGGGAATACCCGGCCGAACCGACAGCTATCCCACAAAGACCAGCGAAATCCGCAGGAATTCGTAAACAGCAAATGTTCAGTTCACATCAGGTACCGCTCGGCTCACAGCTCATCCGAGCATACGAATAAGTACGGCCGGGTAGGCATGCCCACCCGGCCGTCCCTGATCACTCGATCGAACTACGGACTGGGTTGCGGGACATTGCAATCCGCGACCTTCGGATTCACGCCCATGTAGTTGAGCGGTCCCGCGATGACAGTGACGGCGATGGTGCCGAAACCGGCGCAGTTCACCGGTCCACTGTCGAAGTAGTGGCGTTGTGCTGAGGCGATCACGCCGATCAGCAACCAGATCAAGACGATTACACTTCCGATTCTCATGTTTCTCTCGCGCATCGTTCCCGCGCGGACTGTCCGACGGCGCATCTGGCATCGCGTCCTTCCCGCACTTTCCGTATCGGGCGTATACCCGCGATCTCACCCGTTACCCTCCGTGAAACGAGCAATTTTCGAATCGGTTCGGCGCGGGCTGGTAGCTTCGGTGGGCATGGCATCGGTGTTGCAGTGGTGGATCCCCGGATGGGTGATCCTGCTCGTGCTGGTGGCGGTCTACGAGCTGACCGTGAACAAACGTCGCAGGCGCCGCCGAACCCCCGTCTCCGGCACGTTCACCGACGAGTTCACCGCGCTGTTCTACGCGACCAAGCGCATGGAGCTGGACCATCGCGAATCCGTGTCGATGCTGCGAGACGAGCAGGACGAGGGCGCGCCACCGCTGGTGGGGGTCGACCTGGAGCACCACCGGGTGGTGCTTCGCAAGCAGGCGGAGGACGGCAGCGACTGACGCTGCGCGCCTGCGATTTCCAGCGAAGGCGGCGGTCGTCGGCCAGAATGGGCCCATGCGTGGCTCGATGAGTGAGAAATGGGAGCGGTTCGGTGCGCACCTCGAGACCGCACCGGGGCGGCTGTCCAGCGAGATCCGCCGCGTCTTGCGAGCCAGAGCCGCCGCGACAGCAGATCCGGGCCCGCACGACCCGACGGACCTCGCCGCCTTCGCCGAGCTGGTGGCCGACCGGTCCTACCGGGTCACCGAGCAGCAGATCGCGGCGTTGAAAGCGGCCGGGCACACCGACGACGAGATCTTCGAGGCGACCGCGGTCGCCGCCTACGGCGCGGCCGACCGACGCCTGCGCGCCGCGCGACTGGCGTGGGAGGGGAACTGAAATGTGGCTCGAAGCGGTGCGATCCGGCCACGACCGGCCCACCAGGTTGTTGTTGTGGACCATGCGGCGGTTCAGCGGCGTCGAGGTCCCCGCGGTGCTGAAGGTGCTGTTCTATCGGCATCGGTTCTTCGGATCGCCGCTGTCGGACCTGATCCAGGAGGTCATGCGCGGACCGTCGTACTGGACCGTCGCCGAACGCGAGATCTTCGCGACGCACACCTCCCAGGCCAACGAGTGCCCGTTCTGCGCGACCTCGCACGAGGCCATCGCCGGTGCGTACATCGACGCCGACGTGGTGACTCGCGCCTTGGCCGACGGCGCGGATTCCCCGCTGCGTCCCGAGGCGCGCGCCATGCTCGGTTTCCTCGCGAAGATGGCCCGTGACCCCGAGGGGTTGACCGCGCAGGACGCGGCCGTGGTCCGGCTGGCGGGGGTTTCCCGGGACGCGTTCGACGAGGCCGTCTGGGTCGGCACCTGCTTCAACGTGATCAACCGGATGATGAACACCGTCGGGGCGGGCCCGCTGGAGGGCAGGCAGCCGAGGGTGAGCGCCCGATTCATCAAACTCGCCGGCTACCGTATGCCGCCGCCGGTGACATTGTTCTCGCGCGGCGTCTGACCGCTTTTCCCGCGATTCACTCGCGTGCCGGATCGATGTGTGTTCTCCTCGAATGGTGAGCCAAGTCCACTTGGGGCACATTTTTCACATCGCCGGTAGTCCTGCTGCCCGCGATGTGCCCGACGCGCTGGCCGACGTTCCGGACGGGGCTTTGATAATCGACGACCGTGGTCGGATCGCATTCTGCGGAACGCGCTCGGATATCCCGGACGAGTACCGCGCCGAAAAAGTGTTCGACCATCGGCCCGGATTCCTGCTTCCCGGGTTCGTCGACACCCATGTTCATTTCCCGCAGACCTTCGCAGGAGATGCCTACGGCGGCGGCCAGCTGCTGGAGTGGCTTGAATTGTGCATCTATCCGGCGGAATCCCGTTACGCCGAAGTGGACTTCGCGCAATCGGCGGCATCCGAATTCTGTACCCGGCGCATCGCCGCGGGCACCACGGCGGCGATGGTGTTCGGCTCGGCGTTCCCGCACGCGCAAGACGCCCTGTTCGCCGAAACCCGCCGACGCGGTCTCCGGATGGTCGGCGGCCGTGGCATCCAAACGACCGGAGAGCCGTCGGCGGCGCCCTTGATCACCACCGAAGACGACGCCATCCGCTTGACGAGCGAGGAGATCGGCAAATGGCACGCCGCCGACACCGGTGACGTGGCTACCGCCCTGTTGCACGTGGCGATCGTCCCCCGCTTTTCGCTGGCGGTGACTCGGCGAACCCTGAACGACCTCGGCGAGCTGTACGACTCGGTGCGCGAACGCGGCGTCTATTTCCACACTCATCTCAACGAGAACAACCGTCCGGGAACCGGGGAAGTCGACACCACCAAACACGCCTACGGCGTGACCACCTATCTGGACACCTATGACGGGAAGTTCCTGCCCGGATCGGCGGTGGGCGGCAAGAGCCTGCTCGGCAGGCGCAGCATCCTCGCCCACTGCGTGCACTGCCAGGACGTGGAGCTGGCGCGGATGGCCGAAACGGGCACGTCGGTGGCGCATTGTCCGGTGTCGCAGCAGTTCCTCGGCTCCGGCACGATGCCGTGGAAGCGGACGCTCGCCTCCGGCGTCACGGTGGCCGCGGGCACCGATTACGGCGGTGGCGACGAATGGCTGATCCCGCAGGTGCTGGCGGCCGCGTTCAAGGTGCACATCTCCGAGCCGGGCGAGCAAGGGGTGTCGATGCATCCGGCGGAGATGTTGTTCACCGGCACGCTGGCCGGGGCGCGCGCCTTGGATATGGAAAGCCGTTTCGGAAATTTCGACGTCGGTAAGGAAGCCGACTTCGTCGTGGTGGAACCGGCGCGCGTTCCGGCTCTGGAACACACGCTGGCACAGGGTATTCGTTCCGAAGACCCCGCATTGGCCCGGGATCAGACGTTGTTCGCGCTGCTGATGGGTATCCGCGAACCCGCGATCACCGAGGTCTATGTGCAGGGTCGCCGTATCGACGTCGCATAGCGTCGATGGACGCCGCCGCTACCGCCGTAACGGTCTTTCACCGACCGGCGCACGACGCGGCTTTTCGGGAGTGGCTCATGCGGATCACCGAAATCGCCTGTCGAATGGACGGATTCGTGAGTTCCTCCCTGGCGATCACCGAAGGCCCGCTTCTCGAACCGGGTTTCAGCGTCACATTCCGATCCGAACCCGCGCTGCACGCATTTCTGGACTCGGCCGAACGAGCGGCCGCGCTGTCCGACGGCACATCGCTCGGTTTTCATTGCAAGAGTGCGGATCTGGTCATCGTCGAAGGCGGGTCGCCACCGCCGGGTATCGGCGTGTTCCGGCACAGCGTCGCGCGCGACAAGGAAGCCGAATTCGAGGCCACGGAGGCACGGCTCGTCGCGGTGAGTTCCACGTTTCCGGGATTCGAAGGCGCCGCCCTTTTCCCGTCGGACGGAGGGCGCTGGTTGTCGGTGCTCCGATTCCGCACGGAACGGCAGTTGTCGGATTGGCTGGGCTCGGACGAACGCGCCGCCACCCTACCGGAATTGCGTGCGAAGCTGACCGAGGACTTCACCGTGCAGGCGCACACCACGCCGTTCGGCTCGACCGTGCGAACGGTCGACGGCGAGACCAGGATGACGCCGACGTGGAAGACCGCCATGCTGGTGTTGCTGGTGTTGTATCCGACGGTGATGGTGCTGTCGCGTTTCCTCGGCCCGGTGCTGGACCGGGTGGGAGCGCCACCATGGCTGGCGTTGTGGCTCAGCCAGATCGTGAGCGTGGGCGTGATGAGCTATTACCTGTCGCCCGCGGTGGCGAGCCGGTTTCGCCGGTGGCTCGATCCGATCGACGGCGCGGGCAGGCGGATCAGCGCCGCGGGGGCGGCGGTGGTCGTCGCGCTCTACGCGCTGACGCTGTTGCTGTTCGCGTCGGTGCGCTGGTTGCAGTACTGGGACTACGACTGAATCCGCTCAGGACAGGTCGAGATGCCGGTTCATCGACATCGCCGCCTCGGCCAGTTCGGGCAGTTCGACCACCGTGACACCCGCCTGCCGCAGTTTCTCCACTCCGACGCAGTTCACCACGAACGTCGACGGCTCGCGCCACGCGATCACCACGACCGGGATACCGGCCCGCAGGATCCGCTCGGTGCACGGCAGCCGGTCCTTCGTCCCCCGCTCGGAGCAGGGTTCCAGCGTGCTGTAGAGCGTGGCCCGCCCCAGCCGCGGATCCGCCCGGTCGAGCTTGCCGAGCGCCCCCTCCTCGGCGTGCTCCTTCGGGTCGGACTCACGGGAGTAACCGGTCGCGATCTCCGCACCGTCGGCGACGATCACCGCGCCCACCGAGAACGCGCCCTCGGCCACCGGGCACAAACGCGCGAGTTCGATGGCCCGGTTCATCCAGTAGTGGTGGTCGGGCTCGGTCACCGGATCACCCTCCTTCGGCACACTCGTCCTGCGAAAGATGAAAGCCCCTCACCTGCGCGAACAGATGAGGGGCTGGAGCGGTGGCGGAGGGATTTGAACCCTCGGAGGGGGGTTACCCCTCACACGCTTTCGAGGCGTGCTCCTTAGGCCGCTCGGACACGCCACCGCCGACAACCATACCGGACCGTCGCCGGATCACTAAATCGTTTGCTGACCTGGGCTCAGCGCTGGGTGCGGAAGAACTCGTCGAGCAGCGCCGCGCACTCGTCCTCGAGCACGCCACCGCGCACCTGGGGGCGGTGATTGAGACGACGGTCGCGCACCACGTCCCACAGCGACCCGACAGCGCCGGTCTTCGGCTCCCACGCCCCGAAGACCAGGCGGCCCACCCGTGCGAGCACCAGCGCGCCCGCGCACATCGTGCACGGCTCCAGGGTGACGGCGAGGGTGGCGCCCTCCAGCCGCCATCCGTCGCCGTGCACCGCGGCGGCACGGCGCAGCGCCAGGATCTCCGCGTGCGCGGTCGGATCGCCGAGCGCTTCCCGCGCATTCGCGGCCCGCGCCAGTTCCCTTCCGGCGGAGTCGAACACCACCGCGCCGACCGGCACGTCACGATCCCCGGCGGCCGCCGCCGCACTGATGGCGGCGCGCACCATGTCGGCGTCCGACGCAATCGGGTCGTTCGGGAGAACCCCCACGTCAGCGTGGCAGTTTGTCCAGTACCGCGGCGAGTTCACCGTCGAACCCGAGACGCTGGGCGATCATGGCGAGTTGCTCGTCCGGATAGAGATCGGTCTCGGCGAGGATGACGCTCAGCACCGGTTCGGGCAGGCCGAGATCGGCGAGCACCCCGAGGTCGCCCTCCTCCCACGGCTCGACATCGTCCAGTTCGTCCGGATCGATATCGGGAATCTCCACGTTCAAGGCCTCGAGGACGTCCGCGGCGATGTCGTAATCGATCGCGGCCGTGGCGTCCGAGACGAGCATCCGGGTCCCGCTCGGCGCAGGCCGGAGCACGATGAAGAACTCGTCGTCGATGTCGAGCAAGCCGAACACCGCTCCGGAGCTGCGCAAAGCCTTCAGTTCGTTTTCCGCGGCGGACAAATCGGTGAGCGCGTCCCGGCTCAGCGGACTGCACCGCCATTTGCCTTCTTCGCGGACAACCGCCACTGCGAACCCTTCCACGTCGTCGTAATCGTCCGACGCCGCCCTGTTCGTGCCCGAGCGCTGTGCTGCCATGGCCGCAACGGTAGTCTGCTCGAGCGGAAATGTTGAAGTCGTATGCCAATCTGTTCGGGTGACTTCGGCGATGAAAGCATCCGTATGCGTCCTCGGGACCGGTCTGATCGGTGGATCGCTATTACGCGCGGCTGTCGCCGCGGGCTATGACGGCTGGGGATACAACCGGTCGGCGGCGGGCGCGCAGGCCGCCCGTGCCGACGGATTCGACGTCACCGAAGATCTGCCCGCCGCGCTGCGCCGCGCCGCGGGAACCGACGCGCTGATCGTCGTCGCGGTGCCGATGCCCGCGGTGGACCACATGCTCTCCGCGATCGCCACCTACGCCCCCGGGTGCGCGCTCACCGATGTGGTGAGCGTGAAAGCGCCGGTCGCGGCGGCCGTGCGCGACCACGGGCTCGCCGACCGGTACGTCGGCGGTCATCCGATGGCGGGTACGTCCGAATCCGGCTGGGCCGCCACCGATCCGGAGCTGTTTCGCGACGCGGTGTGGGCGGTCGGCGTCGACGAGGGCACCCGGGCCGAGCCGTGGACCCGCGTGGCGCGGCTCGCCCTGGACTGCGGCTCGGTGGTGGTACCGGTGGTGGCCGCGGAGCACGATCGCGCCGTCGCGCGCATCTCCCATCTCCCGCATGTGCTGGCCGAGGCCCTGGCTCTGGCGGGCGCGACCGGCGGCGAACTCGCGCTGGGATTGGCGGCCGGATCGTTCCGCGACGGCACCCGGGTGGCGGGCACGGCGCCCGATCTGGTTCGCGCGATCTGCGAACCGAATTCGGCGGCGCTGCTGGAAGTTCTGGAGGAAACGCTCACCGTGCTCGGCGCGGCCCGCGACAGCCTGCGTGACGAGACATCCCTCGCGGACCTGGTCGAGGCCGGGCACGACGCGCGGCAGCGCTACGAATCCGCGCGACGCTGGGAGATCACGGATACCCGCCCTGGTGACCAGGATTGGCTGGAACACCTGCGAGCGGCCGGGCAGCGCGGCGGCGTCCTCACCCGGCTGAGCTGATCTCGCGACGCCCGGCGAGTCCGATCGAGGTAAGTGCGGCACACGCTGAGAACCGCTGACCCGCTGCCCAGCACACCGGAGTCGGTCCGGGCGCTGCCGATCGCACACGACGGTGGGGCCAACGGAGCGCGATGCGCGTCAAGCGGCGTTGCCCGACTGTGCCGGGACGAGCGCCGGGCAGCACCGACAACAGCCCGTGCCGTCGAGCCCGCGATGAAAGGTCGGCGAGGTGTGGGCGCTGCGCGGCCGCCGGACTGCAAGTGGGACCAATGCACCGGCAGTCGTTATCGGCCGCCTGCGGACCGGATGATCCGGCCCTCCGCGCGAAAGCTTCGGCCTGTCCGCTTGCGCAGGCCGCGGCCCGTTCGGTGCGGCGTCAGATCCGTTCGGCCAGGCCCGGGTAGTCCAGCAGGAAGCCGTCGGCGTCCACCGTGACCGTGGCGCTGGAGACCGGCGACAGCACGCTGATGCCGTCGGCGGCGCTGCTGTAGATCAGCGTGGCCTCTTGGACGAGCAGGTCGGGCAGACGGACGTAGACCACCGGGACCTGGACGTCCTCGACCGCGTGTTGCAGGTCGTAGCGGCGGATCGGCAGCGTGTTGAAGAACGGGCTGAGCACCACGTCCACGTCGAGGGCGCCTGCGAAGGTGGAGCGCACATGGTTGCCGCCCGCGTCGACGAGCCAGTAGTTCTCCTCGTCACGGGCGATCGAGGCGTGCCGCTCACCGGCGGCCGTCGTGGTGCGCAGCGACAGCCGCTTCGTCGCGCCGTTCTCGTCGGTGACCAGGTCGTACGACGCGCTGAAGGCGGGGTGGTCCGCGCTCGCGCCGCCGATCATGCGCCCGGCGGCGCGGATGCGGTTGCCGTTGAGCTGCACCCGCACCGACTCCATCCGGGTCGCGTCGTGGGCGCGCCAGGTGAGGATCGCCGGCCACCGGGATTCCTGCGGACTCGCGGCGGGGCGCTCGGGGTCGGGGGCTGGGGTCGTCACGTATCTACCGTAAGCGACACCCGCCCCCGGCCCGCACAACCGCCGCTCATCACACGAGCGACTCCCGCCACGCCGCGTGCAGGCCCGCGAACCGACCGCTGCCCGCGATCAGGGCGTCCGGCGCGCCGTCCTCGACGATCCGGCCGGATTCCAGCACCAGCACCCGGTCCGCGATCGCCACCGTGGACAGCCGGTGGGCGATGATCACCGCCGTGCGCCCGCGCAGCACGGTCTCCAGCGCCCGCTGCACCAGCCGTTCGCTGGGGATGTCCAGGCTCGAGGTGGCCTCGTCCAGCACGATCACCGCCGGGTCGGCCAGGAACACCCGCGCGAACGCCACCAGCTGCCGCTGCCCCGCCGAGAGCCTGCCGCCACGCTTGCGCACGTCGGTGCCGAAGCCCTCGGGCAGCGCCTGCACGAAGTCGTACAGGCCGACGGCGCGCGCCGCCGCGAACACCTCCGCGTCGGTGGCCTCGGGCCTGCCCAACCGGATGTTGTCGGCCACGGAACCGGAGAACAGGTAGGACTCCTGGGTGACCATCACCACGTTGCGGCGCAGGTCGGCGTCGGACACCTCGCGCAGGTCGACGCCGTCCAGGGTGACCGTGCCGCCGGACGGGTCGTAGAACCGCGTCAGCAGCTTCGCCAGCGTCGACTTGCCCGCACCGGTCGCACCCACCAGCGCGATCACCTGCCCGGCCGGGATGTCCAGGGTGAACTCCGGCAGCACCGGTCGCGCCCGCCGATCGAGTTCATCCGGTTCCGTGGACGGCGCCGAGTGGGCACCCTTCCGCGTGGACGAGTAACCGAACCACACCTTCTCCATGCACACCGCGCCCGACGCCTTCTCCAATGCCACCGGTCGCGCGGGCTCGGGCACCGACGGCTCCTCCTCGAGCACGCCCGAGATCTTCTCCAGCGCGGCCGCCGCGGATTGGTAGGCGTTGAACACCTGCGCCAGTTCGTCCAGCGGCCCGTAGAACTCGTTGAGGTACAGCAGGTAGGCCGCGAGCACGCCGACCGCGAGATCACCCTCGATCACCCGCCAGGCGCCGACCACGATGACGGTGACCGTGGTCAGGTTGCCGAGCAGCTTGGTCAACCCGGCGTAGTCGCCCATGCCGCGCATCGCCGCGGTGGTCGCCTGGCGGTATTCGGAGTCCTCGATCGCGAGCACCGACTCGTTGCGCTGTTCCCGGCGGAACGCCTGCACCGCCCGCATGCCGCCCATCGACTCGACGAACTGCACGACCACCTTCGCGATCGCGGCGCGCGTGCGCCGGTAACCCGCTCGCTGCCTGCGCTGCGCCCACCGGGTGACCATGACCAGCGGGACGAATCCGACCAGCACGATCGCCGCGAGAGCCTGATCCAGGTAGATCAGCAGCGCCGCGATGGTGAGCACCGACAGGATCGCGCTCAGCGCCTGGTTGAGGGCACTCTCCAGCAGGTCCTGGAGCGTCTCGATGTCGCCGGTGAGCCGCGCCACCACCTTGCCGGAGGTGTATTTCTCGTGGAAGGCGACGCTGAGCCGCTGCACGTGCGTGAACGCGCGGACCCGCAGGTCGAACAGCACGCTCTGGCTGAGCCTGCCGGACACCCGCAGGAAGGAGTACGTGCAGACCACGCCGAGCAGGACCGACCCGAGGTAACCGGCCACGCTCCCGGCCAGCGGCCCCCAGTTCCCCTCGGCACCGCGCGCGATGCCGGTGTCCAGCGCGTGCGCGACGAACAGCGGCGCGGACACCTTCGCGACGTTGTCCAGCACGATGAGCACCAGCGCGAGCGCGGTGAGCTTGCGGTAGGGCTTGACCAGGTCGAGCAGCAGCCGCCGGGAGCGGCCGGCCAGCACCAGATTTCCGGTCTCGGTGACCGCTTTGTCCTCGCCCGCGATGCCACGCCAGTCGGCCGCGGCTTCCTCTCGTGCCGGAACGGGTTCCGGTGCTTCGTCTTTCGAGTCACTGATCGTCGTAGTCATCGCTACTCACCTCCCATCAGTTCGCGGTAGCTCCTGCTGGTACGAAGCAGTTGATCGTGGGTGCCCTCCGCGACGATCCGGCCGTCGGCGAGCACCGCCACCCGGTCGGCCAGCGCCGCCGTGGACGGGCGATGCGCGACCAGCAGCGTCGTCGCGTCGGCCAGCACGGTGCGCAGGCGTGCCTGCACCCGCTCCTCGGTCTCCACATCGAGCGCGGACAGCGGGTCGTCGAGCACCATGATCCGGCTGCGCTCGCCCCCGCCCGCACCGGTGAGCACCGCGCGGGCCAGCGCGAGCCGCTGCCGCTGGCCACCGGACAAGCTCAGGCCCTGTTCGCCGATCCTGGTGTCCAAGCCCCAGGGCAGGTCGTCCACGAACTCGGTGGCCTGCGCGACCTCCAGGGCGCGGCGCACGTCGGCGTCGGTGGCGGTCGGGTCGCCGAGCGCGACGTTCTCGCGCACGCTCGCGGAGAACAGCACCGGATCCTCGAAGGCGACCGACACCAGCGACCGCAGATCGGCGACTCGCATCGTCGCGATGTCGATGCCGTCGATGGTGATCGCACCGTCCGTCACGTCGTACAGGCGCGGGATCAAGTTGAGCAGCGCCGTCTTGCCGCTTCCCGTCGCGCCGACCAGCGCCACGGTCTCGCCGGGGCGCACCCGTAACGACACCTCTCGCAGCACATCGTCTTCGGCCTCGGGGAAGGCGAATCGCACGGCATTCAAGCGCAATTCGCCGCGGATGCGCTCGGGCAGGTCCACCGGGTCGGCCGGATCGGTGATGTCGGCGGGGGTGTCGATGATCTCCCAGTACCGGTCGGCCGCGGTGCGCGCGTCGTTCAGCTCGGCGAGCAGGAAGCCGGTCCAGATGATCGGCCACTGCAAGAAGGTCGCCAGCGTGATGCCCGCGATCAAGGTGCCGAGCGTCATCGTGCCGTGCGCCACCGCGTACCCGCCGTACCCCAGCGCGAACGCGATGGCCAGCTGCGGCAGGCTCACCATGAGCGACCACAACGTCGCGTCCAGGCGCGCTTTCAGCAGCTCGGTCTGCCGTAGCTCCTGCGCCTGCGCGGTGAAGCGGTGGCCGAAGAACACGCCGCGCCCGAACGCCTTGAGCACCCGGATGCCCTGCGCGGATTCCTCTGCCGTCGTGGCCAAATCGCCGGACTGGTCCTGGGACCGCCTGGACGCCACCGCGTATCGGCGCTCGAAACGAATGCAGCCGATCACCAACGGGATCGAGATCACCGCGAAGATCAAGCCGATCTGCGGGCTCAGCCCGATCAGCACGAGCAGGCCGACCGGGATGATCACGCAGTGGACCAGCAGGAACGGCGCCGCGAAGGACACGAACCGGCGCATGGTGGTCAGATCATCGATCGCTCGCGAGAGCAGCTGACCCGACTCCCACGCGTCGTGCCTGCCGATCGACAGCGCTTGCAGCTTGCGGAAGATCTCGGCGCGCACCGTGATCTCGAACCGCGTCGCGGGCGCGGCGATCAGCCAGCGGCGCCCCCACACGCCTGCGGCTTCCACCAGGCCGAGCGCAGCGACCGCGGCCACCGGCCCGAGCGCGCCCGCGAGATCGCGGTGGGCGACCGGGCCGTCGATGATCCGGGCGATCATCAGCGGGATGACGACGGCCGTCAGGCCGGACAACACCGCGAGGCCGCTGGCGGCGAGCAGGATGCCGGCATGCGGACGAAGATACGGCCCGAATCGGCGCAGGGAATGCAGGCGGCCCGTGGCGGCGGGCCGCCCCGTTCTATCGGCCTCCGGTTCGGCCGACGAAACGTCCAGTGCGACAGACAAGACTCCCCCTCGAGGTATGTGACTGGCGGCGGAGAACGGGACCCACGGTGATGTTCGCAGCGGGGTCCGACATTCCAGGGTCGCACCGGAACGTGTATCGACCAACCGATTTTCCGGCTGCCGCCGGAGATCCGCGGCGACGGGTGCGACGCTCATTCGCCAAGCAACAACCTCGAGTTAACTCGAGGTCAAACCGCACAGATCTAGACTTCCTCCCATGCTGATCGTCGCCGGATATCTGCGGGTCACCGATCGCGACCGTTACCTCGACAGCTGCCGGGAGGTCGTGGCCCTGGCCCGCGCCCGCGAAGGCTGTCTGGACTTCAGCCTCGGCGCGGACCTGCTCGAACCCGATCGGGTGAACGTCTACGAGCGCTGGACCACCCGTGCCGCGGTGGAACGCTTCCGCGGCACGGGTACCTCGGGCGACCTCGACGCTCTGATCGTGGGCGCCGACGTCCGGGAATTCGAGTACGAGACCGAGACCCGGCTCTAGCCGACGACCGCCGTCTCCGACTCCCACTCCTGCGGCCCGTCCGGGAACGCCTGCTGCTGGTGGCCGCCGCGTAGCGTGCCCTCCAGATAGGCCGCCCGGCAGGCGCGGCGGGCGATCTTGCCGCTGGACGTGCGCGGAATCGAACCAGCGGGCACCAGCAGCACGTCCCGGACCATGACGCCGTGGCGATGCGCGATCGCGGCGCGCACGGTGTCGGCAACCGACTCCGACTCGAGCTTGCCCGCACCGGTATTGCGCTCGGCGACGATCACCAACTGCTCGGAGGTGTCCTCGGCGTCGAACGCCAGACCGGAGCGGCTGCCCTGCTCGAAGACCAGTGCGGGCAGCTCGTTGGCGGGCACCGAGAACGCCGCGACGAAGCCGGGGCGCAGCGCCGTGCTGGATTCCTGGGCCGAGAACTCCAGGTCCTGCGGATAGTGGTTGCGGCCGTCGACGATGACCAAGTCCTTGACCCGGCCGGTGATGTACAGCTCGCCGTCGAGGTAGGCGCCGAAATCACCGGTGCGCATCCAGTTGGCGTCGGGCGGCGTGCCCTCCGCGTGACTGCCCTCGGGCAATCGGGCGGCCAGTTTCGCGCGGAAGGTGGCCTCGGTCTCCTCGGGGCGCCCCCAGTACCCGATGCCCATGTTCTCGCCGTGCAGCCAGATCTCACCGACCTCGGCGTCCCGTCGCTCGGTGCCGTGTTCGGGGTCGACGATCACCGCCCACTGCGACAGCGCGACGTACCCGCAGGACACCTGCGCGATGGCGTTGTCGGCGTCCGCGGCGACCTCGACCATCCGCCCGGCGTTCAACTCGGTCCGGTCGACATGGACGACCTTCGCCTTGTCCCTGGCCCGGGTGGCGGAGACGAACACCGTCGCCTCGGCCATGCCGTAGGAGGGCTTGATCGCCGTCTCCGGCAACCCGTACGGCGCGAACGCGTCGTTGAACTTCTTCATCGACGACACCGACACCGGTTCGCTGCCGTTGATCAGCCCGATCACATTGGACAGATCCAATTTCTCGCCCGGCTTCGGCTTGCCGCGCGCCGCGGCGTGTTCGAACGCGAAATTGGGTGCGGCGGCGAATGTTCCGGCGCCGTCGGAGGCCGCGGCCAGTTCCTTGATCCAGCGATAAGGGCGGCGCACGAACGCGCTCGGCGACATGATCGTGATGAATCCGCCGCCGACCGTCGGCAGGATCACGCAGAGCAGGCCCATGTCGTGGAACAGCGGCAACCAGGTGACCCCGCGCGAATGCTCGGTGACGCCGATGGCATCGATCATCTGCAACAGATTCGTGCCCACCGCTCGATGGGTGATCGCTACGCCCGCTGGCGTCCGGGTGGACCCCGAGGTGTACTGCAGATAGGCGACGCTGTCGATGTTGATGTCCGGGCGCACCCACGAGGCGCCGACGCTATCGGGGATCGCCTCCACCGCGATGATGCGCGGACGCTGCGGCGGCGGCAGATGCCGGAAGAATTTCCGCACACCACCGGCCGCGGAGCCCGAGGTGAGGATCGCCGCCGGAGTGCAGTCACCCAGCACCGCGTGCAAGCGGTCGGTGTGGCCCTGTTCCTCCGGATCGAACAGCGGGACCGCGATAGTGCCCGCGTACACCGCGGCGAACAGCGAGACGACGTAGTCGAGTCCTTGCGGAGCGAGAATCGCCACTCGGTCGCCCGGCTGGGTGACCTGTTGCAGCCGTGCCGCCACCGCGCGCAGGCGCACACCGAATTGCCGCCAGGTGAGTTCGTGGTACTCGCCGTCCCTTTCCCGGGAGTAGTCGATGAAGCGGTAGGCGAGTTCATCGCCGTTCTCCACGCTGTGCTTGTCGACGAAGTCGATCAGGGTCCTGTCGCCGCGGATTCTGATATTGCCCTGATCGTCCAGATAGTCGTCGAAGGTTTCGTCGATCATCGCCTTATCCTTTTCCAGCGCACAGCCACTCAGGGCGTGCAATGACACCGAACACAGGTCGATAACGAAGCGCCGGGAAGGCTAACAGGTGTCCCGGCCACCTGGCGGTCAGTACCGTCCGAACGCGAGCGCGACATTGTGCCCGCCGAATCCGAACGAGTTGTTCAGGGCGTAATCGATGCGGCCGGGCCTGGCTTGGCCGTGCACCACGTCCAGATCGATGTCCGGATCCTGATTGTCCAGATTCAGCGTGGGCGGAACGATTTCGTCGCGCACGCTCAGCACCGTGAGCACCGATTCGAGCGCCCCGACCGCGCCGATGGAATGACCGAGGGCCGATTTGGGCGCGTAGACCGACGCGTGGTTGCCCACTGCCTGGCTGATCGCGCGCGCCTCCGCCGTATCACCGATCGGAGTGGCGGTCGCGTGCGCGTTGACGTGCGTGACATCGGTCTTGGCCAGACCCGCCGTGCGCATCGCACGGGTCATCGCACGCGCGGCCCCGGTGCCCTCCGGGTCGGGCGCCACCAGGTGGAAGCCGTCGGAGGTGATGCCCGCGCCCATCAGCCGGGCGTGGATGGTCGCGCCGCGCGCTCTGGCGTGCTCCTCGGTCTCCAGCACCATCAGCGCGCCCGCCTCGCCGAAGACGAAGCCGTCCCGCTCGGCGTCGAACGGACGTGAGGCGCTCTTCGGCGCGTCGTTGCGGGTGCTCATCGCGCGCATCATGCTGAACGCCGCGATGGCGAGAGCCTGGATGGAACCCTCCACGCCGCCGGTGACCACCATGTCGGCGTCGCCCATGACGATCGCCCGCCACGCGCCGGCGATCGCCTCCGCACCGGAGGAACAGGCCGACACCGGCGTCGTCACCCCGGCCCGCGCCCCGAGTTCCACCGCGACGCAGGCGGCGGCGCCGTTCGGCATCACGGCTTGGACGGTGTACGGCGAGACCTTGCGGTAACCCCCGTTTCGCAGCTTGTCCCGAGCGTGGATCATCGCCTCCGCGCCGCCGAGCCCCGTGCCGATCGACACCGCCAGACGGTGCTTGTCCACCTCGGGACTGCCCGCGTTGCGCCAGACCTCACGCCCGAGCACGACGGCCAGCTGTTCCACGTATGCGAGCCTGCGGGCCTCCGCCACGTCCAGATACGTCGCGGGCGGGACCTCGAGATGGCCGCCGATGCGCACCGGAAGTTCGAATTCGTCGATGAAATCGTCTTCCAGGACATCGATACCGCTGTCGCCTTTGAGCAAGCCCTTCCACGTGGAATCCACGTCACCCGCGAGGGAGGTGGTCGCCGCGAGGCTGGTGACCACAACAGGGGGGAACTGTCCGTTTCTGGTGGAAGGCATCTGCATGTTTCGCTCACTTTCCCTAGCGTCGCTCTGGAACGTCGTCGAGCAGAAAGCAATGCGCGAGCGCGCCACCAGGATCGTGGGCGGCCCGCACAGATGGCACTGGAGCGCAGGCGGAACGGCCGGTCATCACGTCCGTGTGCGACCACCCTTGTGCATTATTGGAAATGCGCACGGATCGCACTGCGTGACACGCGGACCGTACCAGGTGCCGAGACCGATGGTCGCGTGTTCGGGCATCGCCTCGGACGACTCGAGTAACCTGCTCCCCGGGCACGGGACGCGCGGGCGGCGTCCGGTGTGGACGCGAGAAAGGGTAGGTCGTTGACGGGCGCGCGGATGGTCGGGCTGTTCGCCGGGATCGGCGGACTCGAGCTCGGCCTCGGCAGGCACGGCTGGCACACCGAGCTGCTGTGCGAGATCGAGCCCGGGGCACAAGGGGTGCTCGCCGCCCGTTTCCCGGACGTGCCCCTGCATTCCGACATCACCCGGCTGCGGGCGATCCCGGCGGGAACGGAACTGGTCGCGGCGGGATTCCCGTGCCAGGACCTGTCCCAGGCGGGGCGCACCGCGGGTATCACCGGCACGCGCTCGGGTCTGGTCGACGAGGTGTTCCGGCTGGTGCGCCGCAAGCGCGGCCCACGCTGGCTCCTGATCGAGAACGTGCCTTTCATGCTCCAGCTGGGGCGCGGCGCGGCGATGCGGCACATCACCGGCGCGCTCGACGAACTCGGCTACACCTGGGCCTACCGCGTGGTGGACGCCCGCGCCTTCGGCCTGCCCCAGCGCCGACAGCGGGTGCTGATGCTGGCTTCCCGCACCGAGGACCCGCGCGGGGTGCTGTTCGGCGAGGACGCCGGTCCCCGCGTGATCGGCGATCCCGAGCTCGATCCGTGCGGCTTCTACTGGACCGAAGGGGTGCGTGGGCTGGGCTGGGCGGTGAACGCGGTTCCGACGCTGAAGGGCGGCTCCGCGCTCGGCATCGCCAGCCCGCCCGCGGTACGGCTGCCGTCCGGGGAGATCGTCACGCCGGGGATCTCGGACGCCGAACGCCTCCAGGGCTTCGACCCTGGCTGGACGGCACCCGCCACCGAGATGCCGGGCATCCGGAAGGGTCACCGCTGGAAGCTGGTCGGCAACGCGGTGAGCGTGCGGATGGCGGCCTGGGTGGGATCGCGGCTGGCCGCTCCGCTCGACCCGATCTCCGGGGATCAGCCGCTGGCGCCGGGCACGCCGTGGCCGGTCGCGGCGTGGGGGCGCGCCGGTACGGCCTACCGGGTGCCGGTCTCGACCTGGCCGGTGCACGAGCCGTACGAGGACCTGGCCCACTTCCTCACCGACGCGCGGTTGCTGTCCGCCCGCGCGACGGCCGGATTCCTGCGCCGCACCACCATGGGCAGTCTGCGTTTCCCGCCCGGCTTCCTCGCCGATGTGGAATGCCATTTGGATCGGATGGGCGGCTGGGCGGCATGAACCGGCCCCCTACCGACGCGGCCACCAGCGCGCGGATGGCGCGCCAGCGGCGCACCGGAACCGATCCCGAACTCGCGCTGCGCCGGGAACTGCATCGCCGCGGGCTGCGCTACTTCGTCGACCGCGCACCGATCCGGGGCCAGCGCAGGCGCGCCGATCTGGTCTTCCCACGCCGGCGAGTCGCGGTCTACGTGGACGGCTGTTTCTGGCACCGCTGCCCGCAGCACGCCACCGATCCGAAGAACAACGCCGAATGGTGGGCGGTCAAGCTGGCGGGCAACGTGGCCAGGGACCGGGCCACCGACGCGGCGCTCGTCGCGGCGGGATGGCGCGTGGTCCGCGTCTGGGAGCACGAGGATCCCGTCAGCGCGGCCGATCGCGTCCAGGCCGAGTTGTCAGCGGTGGTGGCGCACCCGCACGAGTGAACGCGGAGCGTGTGCGGCCAGGTAGCCGGACATCACCATCACCGTGATGACCGCGATTCCGGCGGCGGCAGTCGCGAAACCGAGCATGGGGACCTCCTCGAGTTGCAGCTGTCGACCAGCGTGCCGGGCGAAGCTGACAAGACCCTGTGTCCCGGATGGTAATGACGTGTGCGGCCCGCCGCTGTCCGGCGCGCTCTAGGAACCAGCACAATGGGGACGTGACGGATGGCTCGGACATCGCCGTTCGGCGGGCGCGACCGGCAACTGTGCTGGTCGCCGCCGCGATCGCGATCGCGGGGCTCTGCTATTCGTCCTGGGTGCTCCAGTTCGCGCTGAAGATCGATCTCGACCCGGTCGACACGTTCCTCAGCGAACTGGACGCGGAGGGCAAGCCGTACCGGGAGGTGTTCGCGACCGCGGACCTGATCGTCGGGGTGTCGCTCATGCCCGCCGCCGTCGCGGGACTGCTGTTGTTCCCGCGCCGCAGGATGACCACCGTCGGCTGGATCGCGCTGTTCTGCTTCGGCGCGGCGACCATCGCCGACGTCCTGCTGCCGCTGCGCGACTGCACGCCCGGCGAGAGCGGGTGCGGCGGCCCGAGCGAACTGTTTCCGCAACTGCATCAGCCGCACGCACTGACGAGCACGCTGGCGGTCACCTCGATCGCGGTCGCCGCGTGCGCCTTCAGCCTCGCCGCTTTCCGCTACCGGCGCTGGCGGGTGTTGCGTGAATTCGGCTTCGTCGTGTTGGTGATCGGCGCGCTGGCGACGACCTGGATGCTGGTGGCCGACAATCTGCCGGGCAACTACGCCCTCGGGATAGCGCAGCGGATTCAGGTGGGTGCGATGTCGCTGTGGTTGATCACCTTGGCCGTGGCGGTGGTCTTGGAAGGTCGGGAGCGTGCCGAGCCGAGGTGATCCTCCACCGTCTCCCGTGGGTCGAGTCGGCCGGGACGGCACTGACAACTGCGAGTCAAGGGGTACGGAAAGCGGATGACGCTCCGCCGTGCACGGCGATCACCTTGCTCGTGCCTCGACTGTCCGGCACATGGTCCCGCTGAGCGCCCGTGCGATGCTTTCGCCCATGAGCGATCGCGTGAACATCTCCTCGGGTTCGGAGTTCGAAGACCT
Source organism: Nocardia sp. NPDC005745 (assembly GCF_040630775.1). NCBI lineage: Bacteria > Bacillati > Actinomycetota > Actinomycetes > Mycobacteriales > Nocardiaceae > Nocardia > Nocardia sp. NPDC005745. The sequence continues at coordinate 170,381 of NZ_JBEXYF010000014.1, read as the reverse complement.
CGTCGGCTACTCGCGGGCGGTCCGGCTCGGCAATGTCGTCGCGGTCAGCGGAACCACCGCTTCGGCCCCCGGCGGCACGGCCGTCGGCGGCGACGACATCGGCGAGCAGACGAGGGAAACCCTGCGGCGCATCGGCTCCGCGCTGGAGGAGGCGGGCGCGAGCCTGGCCGACGTGGTCCGCACCCGCATCTTCGTCACCGACATCGCCCGCTGGCCCGAGGTCGCCGAGGCGCACGCGGAGGTGTTCGGCGAGATCCGTCCGGCGACGGCCATGTACGAGATCAAGGGCTTGATCACCCCGGCCCTGCTGGTCGAGATCGAAGCCGACGCGATCGTCGCCGGGTAGGGCGCCGAGCGGCGCACACCCTTCGCGTGCCGCCGTCCGCGAGCACACTGGTCGACGAGCTGATCGTGCTCGACTGCGGTCCGCCGACCGGACCCGCGATCGCCGGTGACCGCTGCAAGGGGGCGCCCATCACGCCACGCGGGCCCTCGGATTCCGGGTGGTCTCGGCTCACGTTCCCAGAACGAACCCGGCCCGTCGTTCGCGACGAGCCGGGTTCTCTCTCGCTAGGGTCGAAACCGTGACCACCGCCTCGCAGACCGCCGTGCAACTCGACACCGTCGCCGAGGCGACCACCCGCCTGCTCGACACCATCCGCTGTCTCGACGAGCACGCCGTCACCGAACCATCCTCGCTGCCCGGCTGGACCCGCGGCCACGTCATGGCCCACCTCGCCCGCAACGCGGACAGCCTGGTGAACCTGCTGCTGTGGGCCCACACCGGCGTCGAAATCCCGCAGTACGCCAGCGCTTTCCTGCGCGACAGCGACATCGAAGCGGGCGCGCCCCGCCCACTCTCCGAGCAACTCGCCGACAACGAGGCCGCCGCCACCCGCTTCCTCGGCCTCGCCCGCTCACTCACCGACGACGCTTGGCAAGCCCAGGTCCGCACCCGCCAGGGCCGCCCCATCCCCGCGACCGAAGTCCTCTGGATGCGCCTGCAAGAGGTCGAAATCCACCACGTCGACCTGAACGCGGGCTACACCCCCGCCAACTGGCCAGCCCCCTTCGTCGCCCGAATCCTCCCCCAGGCCACCGCCGACCTCACCCGCCTCACCACCGACACCCCCCTCGCCCTCCACGCCACAGACTCCGACTTCACCGCCACCATCGGCCCAACCCCCGCCACCCACACCATCTCCGGCCCCGCCTCCTCCCTCGCCGCCTGGCTACTCGGCCGCAGCCCCGGCTCGGACCTCACCGGCGACCTGCCGAACCTCCCCGCCTGGAAATAGCCCCCTCTCCCTGCCTGCATGAATATTGGCCCGTATGCCTCGGAGTGGGTCACCATTGCCAGGGGAGGTCTTTAGCCCACACAGGAACGTGCCGCCAGATTGGCTTCTGAACGATGAAATCGGTTGGACCCACCCCCTGAGGCAAGGGCGGCGCTGTGAGCAGCGGCGGAAGTCGGTTATCGGTCGCGAGATATTTCACGTGAGCGTTCCTGCCCTTGCCCAGTGCCGCCACGCACAACGCCTGGCGCATGACCAGGTGGCTCCCGCACCGCCGCTGATGGTGGTTGCGCTTGGCCGAGTTCGAGAAGCTTCACCACTTCCGGCGGCACTCCCCGGGCTTGGAGGCGTGCCAGTTCTCCAGCGCGTTCTTTGTTGTCGGCTGCCTCGCGGGCAGTGCGGGCTTCTTCGCGCGCTTTCTCCTCCGCTCTGCGGGTGTCGGCTGCTGCACGCTCCAAGCTGGCGGCGTCGGCTGCCTCTCGGGCCGCCTGTTCCCCAGTATCGGCGGCTTCCCGTAGCTGAAACTGTTCGGGCACCGGGAATTCCAGCGCCACCCGTTCGGCAGCCTCACGTTCGATCCGTGCACCGGGTGTTTCGCGCGCCTGCCTGGCTAGCTTGGCTTGTTCGTGCGCTTGTCGCTCGCGCTCGACTCGCGCGGAGGCTGCCGAACGGCCACGCGTAGCTCCGTCGCGGAATCTCAGCAGACTCCGGAACTTCTCGGCTCGCTCGCGTGCCTTCTTCGCCAGCTCCGCCAATTTCCCCCGCTGCTCGCGCTGCTGCGCCTTTTGCTGCCGCGCCTTCTCGCCGACACCAGGCAATTCGAGCTGCTGACCCCGCTCCAATTGCAGCCCGCGCGCCCAGATTTCGCGGGCATCCGCTCGGGGAATTATCTGATGCGTGAACCGGTCCCCGAAATCCTGAATCAGTCCTCTGATCAGTTCTTGAGCATTTTTCGAGATGAACTCGCCTTCGACCGAACGCAGCGTGTGATGATTGATCTCTCTGTTGTCGAGAAGTTCTCTGATTCCCCTGAGCTGCTTCTCGTCCTTCCGTCCTTCGATGCGGCCCGACTTTTCTTCGATAGAATCGGCACGGCTCCGGTTATGCTCGTTTTTGATCTTGTCGAACTGGATTCGTTCTATGCGGCCGTTGCGGTCTCGGAACTCATATTTGCGCGATCCCCGCGTGTATCCGTTTTCACGATCACGAAAGAATCTGTCGGTGCCGTTCTCGAAGATCCTGCCGCGCTCGTTCGGTTCGAAATCGTCGCGATCCCTACTGTAGCCGTCACCCATTGAGGCCTACATCAGATTGTAGTATTTCCTTCGCAGGTCGGCAGTGATGTGAATGAAGCCGTCACCGTATTCCATATTGTGGTGGATCATGGAGTCGATGTAGTCGAATACCGTGCATTCGTCTTCGTCACCGTCGTAATCCACCCATCGCAATGCCGGATTCACGCCGCCGCCATAGAACGATTTATCGTGACCATATTCAGTGTGGTCGACCCATTCGCCATCCACGTATTTCTCGAAACATGCGCCGAGGAAGCAAATGAATGCATCGGTCATATCCTGGTTTTCGGGAAGGTACGGCGTGTCCGGATCCGGGAACAGTTCTCTGCATACATCGTTCAGCCGGTCCAGGTCCGGAGAGTCTTCGGGCCACAGCTTCGAAGGAAGGCGTTGCAACCCCGCATGGTTCAAGAACTTCCGCACCTGCGCCGCACGCCGGTCGGGATCGACCCATTTCCCCCATTCGGTCTGCTCGACGGGTACGCCGAGGTCCATGGTCAACTGCTCGTCAGTCCCCATGCCTAGCTCCTTCTCGTCATGGTCCGAACAGGTCAGTGTCGCGCGTGCACGGTCACCGGGCAAGGAGCATCATCGCTCGATATACAGCCGTTCACACGGCAACCTGGGCCAGCCCTCAGCACTATCAGGGAGCACGTTCACGGCGTCGACGTAGTGCCGTTCCCGATGCTCCTGAACGAACAGTAGGGCGGCAGTGAGGCAGGCCGCGAAGTCGAACCGTGCGCCGTGCAGGAAAACCGACAGATGCACATCCGGTTCGTTCGGCAGCGGAGAAGTCATCACATGCCCCGTTCCCGGAACCACCGGTAGTCATCGCGAATCACGATCTCCGCCGCCACCCGAGTCGAACACTGCAACGGGTCGCAACCCTCTCGCATGTCCAGTGCCTTATCCGCAGCGTCACGGTTCATCAGCGGCAGTGCCGGGTTGCTGTGCGAAGTCAGCCGGTCATGCAGCCGCGCTAACGCCGCCTCAACGTCGAATCTGCGCGACTTGCCGCCCTGGAGTAGTCGCAGGTTAGGCCTGTTCGGGCTCATCACTGTCCGGCATAAGCCAGTACCCGCCGACGTTGCGCCCGCTTCGCTGCCGCGATGTCCCGTATTGCCCGCACTATCAGCCACCCGGAAGGGCGAACGTGGCTGTCGGGGCGCACGATCCACGCACGGAACGCGGTCCCGCGATCGGCTGGGCTCGGCAACCCGATCGTTCCGCCGTCGCGCACGATCGACACGTTGAATCGGAACATCTCAGCGAACAACGGCACATCATCGGGCACGTCCGGGCGGATGATGAACGTCCAGCGTTGCGACCGCGGATGCGACAGGATCGGCCCCAGCTTGTAACCCTGTTTCTGCATCCGGACTTTCACGTCGTGCCCCAATACGGCGGGCATGGTGATCGCCCACACAGAGCCGCAGCGGGCCACGATACGGCCCACATGCGGAGGGTCAACTCTCGCCGGTATATCGCACCCGTTCCGGTAGTAGTGACATCGAGACATCGGTGTGTCCCCGAACGCTTCTCGGCGCATCTGGCTCCCCTGCTCATACTCGTCGTAATAGGCGCACCCGGCCCCGGCAACCCCTTGATCGGTATTTGGGACAGGAACGGATTGCGGTAAGGGGCTCGCGGTTCCGTACCCCTGCCGGACGCATATTCAGATGACCACGGAACATGCACCGGGGAAACCGAATCGGCGTCCACAGCGCATCCACAACTAGCTGTGTGCGGGTCCGTGACCGGCTAGATTCGGCGGTATGGACGGTCACGCCGCTATCGTCGGTGCGCAACTCCGAGCGGCCCGAGAAGCCGCTGGAATGTCCCTGGCCGCACTGTCTGCTCAGATCCACTACAGCAAGTCGGTGCTTGCCTACTACGAGACCGGAGAACGCACACCGACGCTCGATGTCATAGCGTGTTACGAGAAGCATTTCGGTCGCATCCAAGACCCGGTAGCGGGTTTGCTCAACCTCGGAAAGGCTGATGTGGAACGGCGCTCTTTCCTACGTGTCGGATACTCCACAGCACTCAGCGCATCCGTCCTGCTGCCAGGCGGACTCGACCACCCGGCTGCCCTTCCGCGCAAGGAATCCCGAGTGCGCTACGTGGGGGAAGCCGATGTAGCCGCTGTACGAGACGTGATGCTCGTGTTCTCGCAGATAGATCAACGACTCGGCGGCGGACACGGGCGCACAGCCGTCGTCCAATATCTGACCAACGAGGTAACCGGCTACCTGCGGGGGTCCTTCGCCAGCGAGACCGTGCGCCGCCAGATGTTCTCCGCAGCGGCGGAAATGGCTTACCTCGTCGGGTGGATGGCATTCGACAACGACGAACACGCGGCCGCACAACGCTACTTCGCCACATCGACGCAGCTCGCCGCCGAGGCGGAAGACGCGCCGCTGGCCGGTCACGTGATGCGCGCAATGGCGCACCAGGCCGTCGACCTAGGACACCCCGAGCAGGGCCTACAGCTGGCCGAAGCATCCGTCAACGGCGCTCGCTATCGGTTGGCCTGCCCCCGCGAGCGCGCACTGCTGAAGGTCGTACACGCGAAAGCATTGAGCGCGGCCGGTCGGCCCGCCGAGTCAGCGAAAGCTCTTCTCCAAGCTGAGCAGGATCTCGCGGCAGCCTCCGACTCCGATCCCGAACCCACTCGGGTGTTCTTCTTCTCCGAGGCGAGCCTCGCCCACGAAACCGCGTGCGCACTGCGGGACGCGGGCAACCTCGCCGGGGCCGCTGACCAATTCCAGCTCAGCGTCCGCAAGCGCAAGGCCACCGCGTTCATACGAACCCATGCGGTGACTCTTGGTTACCTCGGCACGGTGCAGGCCCGCAGCGGCGAAATCGAGCAGGCTTGCACCACCTGGCGTTCGGCACTCGGCGCGATGGGCAGGGTGCAGTCCGGGCGCACCCGGAACGTGGCCCGCGACATACGCTCAACGCTGGCACCGTACCGCGACCAGTCCATTCCCGGTGTCCGCGAGACTGACGAGCAAGCAGCCGAGTATCTAGTCGCAAACAAGAAGTGAGACAGGGGTTCGTATGGCTGACGAAGTGTTCGAGGTAGCGCCGGTCGCGCACGTCGTAGGTGGCCGACGCGAACCAACCGATGATCACTGGGGCGGCACCGAGGCAATCATTCGCGTCGACGCCCGCCGGTTCACCGAAGAGGCGGTACAGGGGTTGGAGGAGTTCAGCCACCTGGAGATCGTGTTCCGGTTCCACCTGACCGACCCGACGGACCTGCACTTCGGTGCGCGCAGCGCACGCGACAATCCCGAATGGCCGAAGGTCGGCATCTTCGGGCACAGGAACATGCGACGCATCAACTGGCTCGGCGTCTCGCGCTGCCGCCTGCTCCGAGTGGACGGCCTGGACCTGCATGTCGCCGAGCTGGACGCCGTCGACAGCACGCCCGTGCTGGATATCAAACCCTGGTTCACGGAGTTCGGCCCTCGCGGAGACGTCCGACAAGCTGCATGGTCCACGGAAATGCTCAAAGACTACTTCTAGGTCGCACACAGAAACTCGAGCGCGGGTTCGTTCATCGCACTCTCGCTCAGCTGGTGCAGGAGGCGCGCGCTCGGACCGCTCCGGCTGCATGATCCGCGCGCCTCGTGCGCGACGTTGTTGTTCACGATCGGCGCGGAGGCGGCGACGGTCCAGCGCATCCTGCGGCACCGTTCGATCACCGTGACGACGCGCACCTACATGGACGTCATCGACGCCGTCAAGCGCGGCGCGGTGACAGGTAGGAACGCGCTGTTCGAGCGACATTGTCGTCAAACGGCGTCGTCAGAGATGCGAGAAGGCCCCTCCGTTGATACCGGAGGGGCCTTCTACCTGCGTGCGCCCGAAGGGATTCGAACCCCTAACCTTCTGATCCGTAGTCAGATGCTCTATCCGTTGAGCTACGGGCGCAGGTGTTATTCAGTTGTACCCGGTTTCCCGGGCTTGGCGGAGGCGAGAGGATTTGAACCTCCGGTCCCCGTGAAGGGACAACTCATTAGCAGTGAGTCCCATTCGGCCGCTCTGGCACGCCTCCTGGAGCCTTCTCTTCGAGGGCACCGGTCCTTTCGAACCGCCGAGCCAAAAGGTTACAGGAGCTACCGTCCAGATCACAAAACGGCTGGTCAGCGTAGGTTACTGTCGAACCAATCGAAGATTCTGGTCTGGGAATCGACCGCATCGTCCCCGTCATCCGCGTCTGAGGTGTCGGCGCGGTGGTGCGAGCCGGGGTAGGTGACGACCAGGCTGGCGACCGCGGCGCGAGCGGTGGCGTCCCGCAGCTGGTCGACCTGGGCGGGCGGGGTGGCCGGGTCGTCCACGCCGAACAGGCCGAGCCACGGCGCCTGGAGGTTCGGAGCGGCGCGCACCAAGGCATCGGCCTGGTCGGTGAGCGGCTCGATGATGCCGGGTGACGCGACGCTCACCGCGGCGCCGATCGGACGATTGGTCGCGACCAGGAACGCCGCGGTGCCCGCGGAATCGAAGCCGAGCACGCCGATGGTGTCGGGGAACACCCCGCGCCGGGTGAGCCAGTCGAAGCAGGCGTCGAAGTCGTCGAACAGCTCCTCGCCGAAGACTCCGCCGCCCGGTTGGCCGCCTCTCCGATGGAAGAGTTTGGGTGCGACAACCGTCCAGCCCTCGCCTGCCAGCGCGTCCATCAGGTCGCGCAATCGGCCGGTGAACTCGCTGGACTCGTGCAGCAGCACGATCCCGCCGCGTGCGTTTCCTTCCGGCTCCACCACCGTGATGGGCACCTGCCCACCGCTGGCCGGCCGCTCGTCTTCCTGGTCGCTCGCCCGCAGCGGGGCCGAATCGTCGTAGGTGCCCGACATGAAACCAGCGTAGGGCGCGTTGCCGATCTTCGGTAGAAATTGCACGTGAGGGCGTATAGACCAGAGATTTTCCGGTACGCCGATCGGGCTTTCCACGGCGCCGATTAGGGTTGGAGTGTGACAGCGCAGATCCGGCCGGACCTCGAATCGATCCCGGCGTACACCCCCGGCCGCAGCAATCCCGGCGCGGTCAAGCTGGCCAGCAACGAGACGACCGTCGGTCCGCTGCCCGCCGCCGCCAAAGCCATCGCCGAGGCGGCCGAACTGGCCAACCGGTATCCGGACAATCAGGTGACTGAGCTGCGCACGCTGCTGGCCGAGTTCCTCGGGGTCGGTTTCGAGAACGTGGCGGTCGGCTGCGGCAGTGTGGCGCTCTGCCAGGAGCTGGTGCAGATCACCTGCTCGTCCGCGTCCGACGAGGTGCTGTTCGCGTGGCGCTCCTTCGAGGCGTATCCGATCGTGACCAAGGTGGGCAACGCCACCGCCGTGCAGGTACCCCTCACGCCGGGGCAGGTGCACGATCTGGACGCGCTGGCCGCCGCGGTCACCGAGCGGACCAAGCTGGTCTTCGTCTGCAACCCGAACAACCCGACCGGCACCGCCGTCGGCAAGGCCGAGCTGGTCCGGTTCCTGGACTCGGTGCCGTCGCACGTGCTGGTGGTGCTGGACGAGGCGTACTACGAGTACGTCCGGCTGGCCGACCACCCCGACGGCGTCGAGATCGGCCGGAGCAGGCCCAATGTGGTTGTGCTGCGGACCTTCTCCAAGGCCTACGGCCTGGCCGGGCTGCGGGTGGGTTACGCGGTGGGCGACCCGGCCGTGATCACGGCCCTGCTGAAGGTGCACATCCCGTTCAGCGTGAACCGCCTCGCGCAGGCGGCGGCGATCGCGTCGCTGGAGGCGCGCCACGAATTGCTGGATCGCACCGACCTCCTGGTCACCGAACGCGCACGGGTGCGCGACGCCTTGGTGGCGGCGGGCTACCCGGTGCCGCCGAGCGAGGCCAACTTCGTCTGGCTGCCGCTGGGCGCGCGCAGCGCCGAGTTCGGCGAGGCGAGCGCGGCGGCGGGGGTGCTGGTGCGGCCGTACGGGACGGACGGAGTGCGCGTCACGATCGGCGACCCGCACGAGAACGATCTGTTCCTGAGCTTCGCCCGTGAGCCGGAGGTGCTCGCGCGGTTCCTGGGTTAACGCACGCCGATCGCGGGCGCGATCGTCGGCCAGGAGAGGGCGAGTTCGTCCTCCCAGTACGGCCAGGAGTGCGTGCCGGTGGCACGGAAGTGCGCGGTGATCGGGATGCCGAGCGACCGGAGCCGGTCGGTGAGCCGCCGGGTGCAGGCGTTGGTCGCGGCCTCCAGCGGGCCGCCGAACGTGATGGCGCTGGGTAGGTCGACGTTCGGGGTGCCGGGCACGTCGTGCACGCCGGGCAGGCCGCTGCCGACGGACAGATAGATCGTCTTGCCGCGCAACGCGTCCGCGTGCAGGGTGACGTCGTGCGCCAGCCAGGCCGGGTCGTCCTGCTTGCCGAACATGTTGTCCGGCTCGCCCATGTAGGTGGCCACCACGGCGCGCGCCTGCGCCTGGCCGATGTCGGTGCCCATCGAGAAGCAGCCGCTGTGCGCCGCGATCGCCTTGTAGAGCGCCGGCTGACGGAACGCGAGCATCATCGCGGCCTCCGCGCCCATCGAGACGCCCATGACCGCGTTGGTGCCGTTGCCGTCGAACTTCGCGTCGATCAGCGGGGGCAGCTCCTTGGCGAGGAACGTCTCCCACTTGTTGGTGCCGAGCACCGGGTCGGCCTGCTGCCAGTCGGTGTAGAAGCTGGCCGGACCGCCGACGGTGAGCACGACGTTGACGTCCTTGTCGGCGTAGAAGCGGTCGGCGTGCCCCAACTCGGTCCAGTTGTTGCTGTCGGGGCTCGCGCTGCGCCCGTCCAGCATGTACACCGTGGGACGCGGGTGTGACTGGTCGCGCGGCAGAAGGACCTGCACCTCGACCACACGGCTCATCGCGGGCGAGGCGACGAAGACCCGCAGCCAGCGATCGTTGATCGGTTCGACGCGCTCGATCCGCGGCGTCGAGGGCTGTTTACTGGTCGGTTCGGCCGGACCCGGCCCGTCGGCGGACCCGGTGTTGACCGGCGGCGTATTACCGGGCGCCGCCGTGACCTGGGGAGCACCGAACGACACCGCACCGGAGACGAGTGCGGCACTGATCAGGGCGCTGGAAAGCCAACGCCGCACCCGGCGGTGACAGAGCATGCGAACCATCCTGCCAGAGACATCGAGGGTGGGCCGAGGGCCGTCACCATGTCGAGGAACACCCACCGGACTCAGCATGCGGCCGCGGCCTTTGCCTGTGCCGCTCCGGGGAGAGACGCCGCTTCCGCGCCGAACACCTGCCGACACCGTGAACCCCAGGAGGTGATCCCCCGACAGCAGAAGCCGGACCGTCGACATCGCGCAGAAGCGAACCACCCAATCCTCGAAAAGCGGACCCGGTCAACGGTACTCGGCACGCCGGATCCGGTTCCCCGTCCGGGCGATCCAGCAAATCCAGCAAATCACGGCACACCATCAGCACACCCGCCGTACGCTGAGCGCCGAGCCTTTTCGGAATTCGAACCAGGACGGGCATGATCGCGTATCCACACCGCTGGCGCCGAGGTCATCGCCCTGTGTTTCGGCGAGGTATGCGGACCGGCCGCCCGGTTCGCATTCGCGAAAGCCCTTCCGGAATCGAAATCATGTTCGGGCGGGAGCTATTTCACGGCATCTGCCCTGTGCGCCTTCGCGGGCCGCCACGCGACTCCAGCGGTACCGGCTGCGCTCACGCGCGGATTCTCCTGCTCGACTCGCCTGTTTCATCGCAGCACCTATGCCCGACCGGAGAAAACCGTGAATCCAATGTCACCCGTCTCCTCGATCGAGAACGAATCGGACACAGCGACTTTCCGCGCCGATCTGGAACGCCGGATGCGGGAGTGTGACGAGTTCTACCGGCTGCCCGAATTGGCGCACCTGAGCGCCCAGCGCCGGTGCAGCGCGCTGGAGCAGCTCGAACAGACCGGCTCCTATCTCCAGACCGCCGAGGAGATCCTGATCGGAGCCAAACTCGCCTGGCGTAATCACGCCCGCTGCGTGGGCCGCAAACACTGGCGCTCGCTGAAATTGCTCGACGCCCGGCGGGTGCGCTCGGCACGCGATCTGGCCGAGATCTGCTGGCAGCATCTGCACATGGCCACCAACAACGGCGCCATCCAGTCGATGATCACCGTCGGGCCGCCACGGCAAGCGGACGGGCGCGAGTTCCGCGTCGTCAGCCCGCAGATCATCCGGTACGCGGGCTATCGCAACGGGGACGGCACGGTCACCGGCGACGCCGCCCATGTCGAATTGACCGAATTCGCCATGAAGCTCGGGTGGCGCGGCGCGGGAACGCCTTTCGACATCCTTCCGCTGCTGATCAGCACGCCGGACGAGCCTATTCGCTGGTTCGACATCCCGCCCGAGCTCGCACGCGAGGTGGAACTCGAGCATCCCGAGTTCGAGTGGTTCGCCGGCCTCGGCCTGCGCTGGCACGCGCTGCCCGCCGTGTCGAACATGAATCTCGAGATCGGCGGTATGACGTATCCGTTCGCGCCGTTCAACGGCTGGTATATGGGCGCAGAGATCGGCGCGCGCAATCTCAGCGACGCCAACCGCTACAACATGCTCCCGCTGATCGCGGAGATGATGTGCCTGGACACCAGGGCCGAGCGCAACCTCTGGCGCGATCAGGCCCTGGTCGAACTGAATCGCGCGGTGCTGTACAGCTTCCGCAAGGCGGGCGTGTACATCGTCGACCACCACACCGTCGCCAAGCAGTTCTGCGATCACGTCGAACGTGAGGAAGCCGCGGGCCGCGCCTGCCCCACCGACTGGTCCTGGATCAACCCGCCGATCTCGTCCGGGCTGACACCGACCTTCCACCGCTACTACGACCCACCCGATCTGGATATCAGGCCGAACTTCGTCCGCCGCGATTTCGGCGCGGACATCACGGGATAACCGCTCATGCACTCCATGAGCACGGGTCGGCGACGAGTGGAGCGGAGACGGAGGGATTTGAACCCCCGGTCGCTCTCGCGACGCTCGCTTTCAAGGCGAGTGCATTCGGCCGCTCTGCCACGTCTCCAGGGAACCGATCGTAGCCGACGGCTCAGCCGGAGTGCTTACCGATTTCCTCGTCCACGCGTCCGAATACGTCGCCGATCACCTCGAGCTGGGCCGGGGCGAGCAGGTCGATGAAGTGGCGGCGGACGGCTTCGACGTGGCCGGGCGCGGCGGCTTGCAGGCGGCGCAGGCCCTCGTCGGTGAGTTCGGCGAGCACGCCGCGGCCGTCTTCCAGGCAGGTGTTGCGGCGGACCATCTGCTGCGCCTCCAGCCGCCGGATCTGATGGGTGAGCTTGCTGCGCGAGGACAGCACGCCGTCGGCCAGCTCGCTCATCCGCAGCGAGCGGTCGGGAGCCTCCGAGAGCAGAACCAGAATCCGGTATTCGGCGACGGACAGGTCGCTGTCCCGCTGCAACTGACGATTCAGCGCCGTCATCAGGCGCTGGTGGCCGTCCATGTAGGCGCGCCAGGCGCGCTGCTGCGCCGGGGTGAGCCAGCGTGGCTCGGCCAGGACGCGACCGCTCGGTTCGGGATGCACGGTGGCCATTCTATGCTCGGCTAACTGCGGAAATGGGCAACTATCGCAGGTCAGCGCACCGTGGACAGCAGGGCGCGGTTCACCGCGACCGCACTCGTGCATCCGGAGAGGCCGAGCGCGGAGTCGAAATCGGCGAGCAGTGTCCGCAGCGCGTGCCTGACCCCTGCCGCGCCCGCGAGGCCGAGTCCGTAAGCCCACGGCCGCCCGTACAGCACCGCCTTCGCTCCCAAGGCCAAGGCGATGAGCACGTCGGAACCGGTGCGCGGACCGGAATCGAACAGCACGTCGGCGCGGTCGCCGATGGTGGCCACTACCGCGGGCAATGCGTCCAGCGCCGCGATCGAGCCGTCCACCTGGCGGCCGCCGTGATTGCTCACCACCACCGCGTCGGCGCCCGCGTCCACCACCTGGCGCGCGTCGTCGGGATGCAGGATGCCCTTCACCGCGATCGGGAGGTCGGTCCACTCGCGCAGACGTGCGAGGTCGGCGGGCCGCAGCGTGTGATTGCCGAAGAGTCCGACCCAGGTGAGGATGGCCGTTCGCATCGCATCCTCGCTCTCCTCCGGCGGGGCGGGCAGCTTGGCCCGGAACACCGGGTCGGACAGATAGTTGGCGATGCCCTTGCCGTGCAGGAACGGCAGGTGCGCCTGCTCCAGGTCGCGCGGACGCCAGCCCAGCGTCGGGGTGTCCACGGTGACCACGATCGCCGAGGCCCCGGCCCGCTCGGCGCGCCGGACGAACGAGCAGGCCAGTTCGTCGTCGGCGGGCCAGTACAGCTGATACCACCACGCTCCGGCCGCGGCGCCGACGTCCTCGATGGTCGAGGAGGCGGCGGTGGACAGCACCGTGCCGATGCCGAGTTCCTTGGTGACCTCGGCGACGATCACCTCACCGCCCTCGTGCAGCAGTTCGAGGACGCCGATCGGCGCGGTGAGCACGGGCGCGGCAAGCTTCGTACCGAGCACCTCGACGGACAGATCGCGGACGCCGGGCCCGGCGGAGCCGCGCAGCATTCGCGGCAGGATGCGATAGCGGTCGAAGGCCGACCGGTTGGCCGCGGCGGTGCGCTCCGCGGACGCGCTGCCCGCGACGTAGGCGAAGGCGGCCGGATCGAGCCGCTCCCGCGCGAGCGTCTCCAGACCCGCGGCGGTCATGGGCAATTCGGGTGTCGAGCCACCCAGACCGCCCAGGTAGATCTCGTTCTGGAAATCGATGAAGCCGCCACTCACCACCGGAACGGTAGTCCGTGACGCCGGTCACCGCAGGCCGCTTGCGGGATTGCGTTTCCGCGGCACGTTTCCCTCCCAGATCCCCTGCGCAAGGGGGCAGCGCGCAACCGCCGCTGCGGGCGGAGCACTATGGCACGGTGCGCGCGATAGTTCTGAAAGGTTCCGGCGGTCCCGAGGTCATGTCCTTGTCGGAGGTGCCGGATCCGGAGCCCGGACACGGCGAAGTGCTGATCGAGGTGGACGCGGCGGGCGTCAATCGGGCCGATCTGTTGCAGCGTCAGGGCTACTACCCGCCCCCGCCGGGAGCAAGCCCGCTGCTCGGCCTCGAATGCTCCGGTGTGATCGCCGAACTCGGCGACGGAGTGCGGGAGTGGGCGGTCGGCGATCGAGTCTGCGCGCTGCTGTCCGGCGGCGGTTACGCCGAGCGGGTCGTGGTGCCTGCGACCCAGGTGCTTCCGGTTCCCGACGCCCTGGACTTGGGCGCGGCGGCCGGGCTGCCCGAAGTGGCGGCGACCGTGTGGTCGAACCTGGTGATGACCGCGCGTCTGCGGGCCGATCAGCTGGTGTTGGTGCACGGTGGCGGGAGCGGGATCGGCACGCATGCCATTCAGGTCGCCAAAGCTCTCGGCGCGCGGGTGGCGGTGACCGCTGGCTCGGCGGACAAGCTGGCGCGGTGCGCGGAGCTGGGGGCGGACGTACTGATCAATTACAAGGAGGACGATTTCGTCGCCGTCGTGCGCGCCCAGCGATCGAGCGCGGGCGGCATCGGCGCGGACGTCATCCTGGACAACATGGGCGCGGCCTACCTGGGACGGAACGTCGACGCGCTGGCCGAGCACGGCCGTCTCGTGGTGATCGGCATGCAGGGTGGCGTGTCCGCGGAGCTGAACCTGGGTGTCCTGTTGCGCAAGTGGGGCACCGTGCACGCCACCAACGTGCGCGCGCGGCCCGCGACCGGCGTCGGCAGTAAAGCCGAGATCGTGGGCGAGGTGCGCAGGCAGCTGTGGCCGCTGGTCGCCGACGGCACGGTGGCGCCGGTCATCGCCGCCGAACTGCCGATCGAGGAGGCCGCCGAAGCACACCGGCTGCTGGACTCCGGCGAGGTGTTCGGCAAGGTGGTGCTGCGGGTACGGGAGCTGTGAGCGCCGCTCACTCCAGCGCCAGCAGGGCCCTGCCGAGCTGGTCGATCTCGAACTTGGTGGTGTAGGGCGCGAGGCCGATGGTCACCGCGCCGCCTTCGTCGTTGACGCCGAGCGCGTCCAGCAGCCTGCTGCCGCCGTGCACGCCGCTCACCGTGCCGATCCGGTTGTCGGCGAGCTTCGCCGCGACCTTCTCCGCCTGCATGCCGCCGAGCGTGAAGCTGACCGTGGGGATGCGGGTGGACGCGCGGCCGATCACAGTGAGACCGGGGATCGAGTCGAGCACGCTCATCAAGTGCTCGAACAGCTGGTCGTGGTAGTCCTGCAACGACGTGATCGACATCTCCAGGCGCTCGCGCCGGGTGCCGCGCGCCCGCTCGTCCAGCCCGGCCAGGAAGTCGATGGAGGTGGTCAGGCCCGCCAGCAGCGCGTACTGGTGCCCGCCGACCTCGAGCCGCTCGGCGCCCTTGGCGTAGGGGTTCAAGGACATGGACGGAATCCGGTCCAGGAAGGCAGGGTCACGGAAGACCAGCGCGCCGATCTGCGGACCGCCCCACGCCGGTGCGCTCAGCGCGACGACGTCGGCGTTCAGTTCGTCGATGTCGATCAGCGCGTAGGGCGCGGCGCCGAAGGCGTCGGCCACCAGCAGCCCGCCCACTTCGTGCACCCGGTCCGCGGCCACCCGGACGGCGGGGGCGGAGCCGACGATCGGCGAGGCGGCGGTGAGCGCGACCAGCCGCGCTGTGGGCCCGATCAGTTCCTCGAACTGCCAGGACGGCATCTCGCAGGTCTCGATCTCCACCTCGGCCCAGCGCACGTGCGCGCCGTAGCGGTTGGCGATGCGCAGCCACGGCGCGACGTTGGCCTCGTCGTCCAGCCGGGAGAGCACGATGCCGGTGCCGAGGCCTAGGCGAGAACTCAGCGATTCGGCGAGCCAGGCCAGCAGGACCGCGCGGTCGGGGCCGAGTACGACACCCGCCGGGTCGCCGCCGACGAGGTCCGCCACGGCCTCGCGGGCCGCGTCCAGAATCGCCGCGCTGCGCACCGCGGCGCCGTTGCGGCCGATATGTGAGAAGGAGGAGGTTCGGAAACCCGTTGACACGGCGCGGGATACCGCGTCCGGAACCAGCATGCCCGCTTGCGGGTCGAGATGGATCCAGCCGTCGCCCAGGGACGGTATCAGGCCCCGAACCCTCGCGACGTCGTAAGTCATGCTGGCCACTCTAAGGGCAGCGGACGAGCCTGTGTAACCGCGTTCCCCTCCACATCGTGGCGGGAGCACAGCAACCTGGGACTCAGCATGGCGACCGACTTTCGACAAATCCGAACCACACGACCCGAACAGAATAGAACGCCGACCTCCAGCGGCGACGTGGACCGGCGGCGCGCGCCGGACCGTGCCGCGAGCGCGGCCCGGGAGCACCGGCTTAGCGCGTTCGGACCGGACACGACATGATAGGGACCATGACGCACTCGGACGAGACACCGGACCACATCGTCGTTGTCGGACCCGACGGCAGGCCCCTGGCCATTCCGGCGGTAGCCGGATCGGAGGCGCCCTTCACCGCCCAGGTCGTGACCGACGACGACAGTAAGGACAAGTCGGACGACCGGGACGACTCCGGCGAATCGCTCGCCGACATGGTCGAGCAGCCCGCGAAGGTCATGCGGATCGGCACCATGATCAAGCAGCTGCTCGAGGAGGTGCGCGCGGCTCCGCTGGACGACGCCAGCCGCAATCGGCTCAAGCAGATCCACAAGTCCTCGGTGCGGGAGCTGGAGCAGGGGCTCGCCCCCGAGCTGCGGGAGGAACTCGAGCGGCTCACGCTGCCGTTCACCGAGGACGCCGTGCCGTCCGACGCCGAGCTGCGGATCGCGCAGGCCCAGCTGGTCGGCTGGCTGGAGGGCCTGTTCCACGGCATCCAGACCGCGCTGTTCGCCCAGCAGATGGCCGCGCGCGCCCAGCTCGAACAGATGCGGCAGGGCGCGTTGCCGCCCGGCATCACCACCGTCGACCCGCGCGCCGGCCAAGCGAGTCACGTCACCGGCGGGTCCGGCCAGTACCTGTGAGCGTGTGCCACTCGGTGGCGCGAGGCCGCAAGGGTAGTCTCGTGCACCGTGCCCGCCGCTGCCGCTCGCTCCGACTCGGTCTCCGATCCGAGTGCGGTGCGTCCTGAAGAGAGCTCAGTTGGTTCCGATGACCAAGCGCGTTCAGATGACACCTCGCCCGAGCACACGGCGCCGTCCGGCGACGACTCGCAGGAGCGTCCGGTGAACGCGGCCACCCCGGAGACGGAGACGTTGCACGCGGGAGCCACCGAGGCGAAGATCGTGCCGGACTCCCAGACGTTCCGGCGCGCGTTCCAGGATTTCGCGGGCGGGTTCGCGCAGCGCGAGCTGTGGCTGTCGCTGGGCTGGCAGGACATCAAGCAGCGCTACCGCCGCTCGGTGCTCGGCCCGTTCTGGATCACCATCGCCACCGGCTTGCAGGCCGTGGCGATGGGTGTGCTGTACGCGGCGCTGCTCGGCCAGCCGCTGCGCGAGTACCTGCCGTACGTGACGGTCGGGCTGATCATCTGGAACGTGATCAGCGCGAGCATCCTGGAGGGCTCGGAGGTCTTCATCGCCAACGAGGGCCTGATCAAGCAGCTTCCTTCCGCGCTCAGCGTGCACGTCTACCGGATGGTGTGGCGGCAGCTGCTGTTCTTCGCCCACAACATGGTCATCTACCTGGTGATGCTCGCCGCGTTCGGCGTCTGGCGGCACCTCGGGGTGGCCAGCCTGATGGCGATCCCGGCGATCGCGCTGATCTTCCTGAATTCCATGTGGGTGTCGATCGTCTTCGGCATCTTCAGCACCCGCTACCGCGACATCGCGCCGATTCTCGGCAGCACCACGCTGATGCTCTTCGTGCTGACGCCGGTCATGTGGACGACCAAGACCCTGCAATCGCAGATCGGCACCGGCGACCGCGCGAAACTGGCCGAACTCGTGCCGACATTCCACTATCTCGAGATCGTCCGGGCGCCGTTGCTCGGCGAGCCGCAGGAGCTGCGGCACTGGGTGATCGTCGGCACGATCACCCTGGTCGGCTGGATCGTGGCGATCTTCGCCATGAAGCAGTACCGTTCGCGCGTACCGTACTGGGTATAGGAGCGCCCCCGATGAGTCGTGTGAGTATCGAGACCCAGGAGGCGTGGGTCGAATTCCCGATCTTCGACGCCAAATCGCGGTCGTTGAAAAAAGCGTTCCTCGGTAAAGCGGGCGGCGCGATCGGGCGCAATCAGTCCGATGTCGTCGTGGTCGAAGCCCTTCGGGAGATCAATCTCTCGTTGAAGGAAGGCGACCGGGTCGGCCTGGTCGGGCACAACGGCGCGGGTAAGTCGACGCTGCTGCGCCTGCTTTCCGGCATCTACGAACCGTCGCGCGGCAGTGCGCGCATCCGCGGGCGGGTGGCGCCGGTGTTCGACCTCGGCGTCGGCATGGATCCCGAGATCTCCGGCTACGAGAACATCATCATCCGTGGCCTGTTCCTCGGGCAGACGCGTAAGCAGATGCTGGCGAAGATCGATGAGATCGCGGATTTCACCGAGCTCGGCGAATACCTGTCCATGCCGCTGCGCACCTATTCCACCGGTATGCGGGTGCGCCTGGCGATGGGCGTGGTCACCTCGATCGATCCGGAGATCCTGCTGCTGGACGAGGGTATCGGCGCCGTCGACGCGGAATTCATGAAGAAGGCCCGGCTGCGGTTGCAGTCCTTGGTGGCGCGTTCCGGCATCCTGGTTTTCGCCAGCCATTCCAACGAATTCCTCGCGCAGCTGTGCGATACGGCGCTGTGGATCGACCACGGCCAGATCCGCTTGCGCGGCGGCATCGAAGAAGTGGTGCGAGCCTATGAGGGGCCGGACGCGGGGAATCACGTCGCGACCGTGCTGCGCGAAATGGAAGCCGAGCGGGCCGTGACTAACGAACGAGAATTGGAGCGGAACAAGGCATGAGTGAGCCGACCGGGCAGGACACCCCGATCGACGAAGGGGCGCAGGCCCGGATCGGCTCGGCGTCGGAGGAGAGCGTCGAGTTCGACGCCCCCGCCGCCCCGCTCCCTGCGAAATCCGCTGCGACGGCCTCGGATTCGCCGCAGCGCGTCGTGGCGGTCGTGGTCACGCACAAGCGCCGTGAACTGCTCGCCGAGTCGCTCAAAGTCGTCGCGTCCCAGTCCCGGCCGGTGGATCACCTGATCGTGATCGACAACGGCAACGAGGCGGAGGTCGCCGACCTGGTGCGCGACCAGCCGGTGGAGTCCACCTACCTGGGCTCGGCGCACAACCTCGGCGGCGCGGGCGGCTTCGCGCTAGGCATGCTGCACGCGCTGAGCATCGGCGCGGACTGGGTGTGGCTCGCCGACGACGACGGCAGGCCCGAAGGCCCCGATGTGCTGTCCACCCTGCTGGACTGCGCGAAGCGGCACGGCCTGGTCGAGGTCTCACCCGTGGTCTGCGACATCGATGAGCCCGACCGTCTCGCCTTCCCGCTGCGCCGCGGCGTGGTCTGGCGCAGACTGCGCTCGGAACTCGGTGACGAGGATTTCCTGCCCGGCATCGCCTCGCTGTTCAACGGCGCGCTGATCTCCGCGCAGGCGGTCGACGTGATCGGCGTGCCGGACCTGCGCCTTTTCGTGCGCGGCGACGAGGTCGAGGTGCATCGCAGGCTGGTGCGCTCCGGACTGCCGTTCGGCACCTGCCTGCAGACGGCGTATCTGCACCCCAACGGCGCGGCCGAGTTCAAGCCGATCCTCGGCGGCCGGATGCACACGCAGTACCCGGACGATCCGGTGAAGCGCTACTTCACCTACCGCAACCGCGGCTATCTGATGTCCCAGCCGGGTATGCGAAAACTGCTTCCCCAGGAATGGGTTCGCTTCTCCTGGTTCTTCCTGGTCACCCGCCGTGACCCCGCAGGCCTGCGCGAATGGTTCCACCTTCGCTCCCTCGGCCGCCATGAGCAGTTCGGCAAACCCGACTGATCCGCCGCGGGTCGCGCCGTCGGCGGTGCGCGGCCACGGAAGTCGGAAATTCGGTTGTGCCGGGCGGGGGCCGGGTGCGAGAGTGGGTCGACTGCGAGAGCGGAAGGAGGTGTGGACCGTGACGAGGAACGTGCGGATTGTCGTGTCCGGGCGAGCTGATCTCAGTCGCGCCGCCACACGAGACTCCACCTCATTCTCCGCTCGCTGAACCCTGGTCGGGTTCGGCGCCCGACGAAGGATTCCTTCCCATCATGGTCGACCACGACCTTCTCGTCCCTTACGGCTGGACCGAAGCCGTTTCCGCCCGATACTCCTCGATGATCGAGGACGGTTGTGTGCCCGCGCGGGTGATCCGCATGGATCGCAGTGAATGCGATGTAGCCACACCGAACGGGCTCGCACGTGCCCGCTGCCCGCGCTCGGATTCCGAGGTCAGCGGGCTGTGCACCGGTGATTGGGTGACCGTCGACGCCACGTCGGCCGTGCGGCGCTTGCTGCCGCGCCGATCGGCGATCGTGCGCTCGTCGGTTTCCGGCCGGTCGCAGGGCCAGGTGCTCGCCGCCAATGTCGACACCGTCCTGATCTGCACCGCCGCCGACGGCGATGTGGACCTCGGCCGCATCGAACGCATGCTCGCGCTGGCCTGGGAGAGCGACGCCCAGCCGATCGTGCTGCTCACCAAGGCCGACGCGGCCGACGACCTCCCGCTCGACGAGGTGCGCGCCGTCGCGCCGGGCGCCGCTGTGCTCGAGGTGAGCGCGAACACGGGCTCGGGGCTCGATGTGCTCACCGCGATGCTCGAC
This sequence comes from Nocardia sp. NPDC005745, assembly GCF_040630775.1. Classification (NCBI taxonomy): domain Bacteria; kingdom Bacillati; phylum Actinomycetota; class Actinomycetes; order Mycobacteriales; family Nocardiaceae; genus Nocardia; species Nocardia sp. NPDC005745. The sequence continues at coordinate 150,040 of NZ_JBEXYF010000014.1, read as the reverse complement.
GGCACCGTCGCACTGCTCGGACCCTCCGGTGCTGGGAAGTCGACCCTCGCCAACGCGCTGCTGGGCGCGGAGATCTTCGCCACCAACGCGGTCCGCGACGCGGACAAGAAAGGCAGGCACACCACGGTGCACCGGGAACTGCGCCCGCTGCCCGGCGGCGGCACCCTGATCGATACGCCGGGGCTGCGCGGCATCGGGCTGTGGGACGCCACCGAAGGCATCGAGAAGACCTTCAGTGACATCGAATCCTTCGCCGCCCAGTGCCGTTTCGGCGATTGCGCGCACCGCGGCGAACCGGGGTGCGCGGTGCGGGAGGCGATCGATAGCGGCGAGCTCACCCAGCGCAGGCTCGACAGCTACAACAAGCTGGCGCGCGAGAACGAGTGGATGCAGGCGCGCACCGACAAGCGGCTGCGAGCCGAACGCGAGCGGGCCTGGCGAGACGTCACCAAGCAACATCGGAAGATGTTCCGGGAGCGGAACTCGCGACGCTGACCGTGCGGGGGCACGGTAGGGTGCCCCTCGCATCGTTCGCTATCTGGGAGGGATAGATGAGTCAACCCGGCGGGTATCCGCCACACGGCCAGCAGCCCGGTTCATGGCCTGGGCAGCCGGCGTTCGGTCAGCAGCCACCCGTCGGTCAGTACCCGCCGCAGGCGCCCGCGCAGTACGCGCCCCCTCCGGGGCAGCATCCGAGCCAACCGCATCTCGCCCAGCCGCAGGCGGGGCAGCCGCCGTACGGGCAACCGCAATTCGGCCAGCCCGCACCGCAGTACGGTCAGCCACAGCCATACGGGCAGCCGCAACCGTACGGGCAGCCGCAGCAGTTCGCACCGCAGCAGGGTTACGGCCAACCCGCCGATCCGCCGGGCATCACCATCGATGCCTCGTACTCGATCTGGACGTTCCTGCTCGCGCTGACCAAGCCGAAGATCCTGGTCAACGGCCAGCGGGTGCCCAACACCCGATGGGGCGCGAACCACATCCCGGTCGGGCCGGGCCAGTACCACGTCCGGGTCGCCACCCCGTGGTTGTTCGACATGGGTCCGGCGAACGTCACCGTGCCGATCGCCGAGGGACAGGCCGCGCGGTTCTACTACAAGCCGCCGGTTGTGATCTTCCTCAACGGCGCGATCGGACCGGTTCCGCAGAAGGCGCCGGGCATGCTGTTCCTCTACATCGTCTGGGCACTGGTCGGACTGATGTTCCTACTGAACATCGTGCTCATCGCCACGATCTGAGCCGCGGCCGGAGGGCGCCGGCACGCCGGCGCCCTCTCTCCGAACACCCTATGCAACTGGTTGCATAAGGGCGAGGTTTACGCTTAGTCTGCAAGCGCGTACAGCCGAGGGCCGGTGCTCGCGGCGGAAACGAAGGAGCAGGTCAGATGACGGAATCGGGATCAAAGCCGCTAGCGGGCCGCACGATGATCATGTCCGGCGGCAGCCGCGGCATCGGGCTGGAGATCGCCAAGCGGGCCGCGGCGGACGGCGCCAACATCACCCTGATCGCGAAGACCGATCAGCCGCATCCGAAGCTGCCCGGCACGATCCACACCGCCGCCGCGGAACTCGAGGCGGCCGGCGGCCAGGTACTGCCGTTCGTGGGCGACGTCCGCATCGACGAGTCGGTGGCCGAGGCGGTGCGCCGGACGGTCGAGCGCTTCGGCGGCATCGACATCGTGGTGAACAACGCCTCGGCGATCGACCTGTCCCCCACGGACGCGCTGCCGATGAAGAAGTACGACCTGATGCAGGACATCAACTGCCGGGGCAGCTTCCTGCTGTCCAAGCTGAGCATCCCGCATCTGCGCGAATCGGCGAAGGCCGGGCGCAACCCGCACATCCTCACCCTGTCGCCGCCGCTGAACCTCGACCCCAAATGGGCGGGCGCGTCGCTGGGCTACACCATCGCCAAGTACGGCATGTCGCTGACCACGCTGGGCCTGGCCGAGGAACTCAAGGGCGACGGCATCGGCGTCAACTCGCTGTGGCCGCGCACCACCATCGCGACGGCCGCGGTGAAGAACCTGCTCGGCGGCGAGGAGATGGTCTCCACCTCGCGCACCCCCGACATCTACGCCGACGCCGCCTACCTGGTGCTCACCTCGCCCGGCAAGGAGACCAGCGGCAACTTCTTCATCGATGACGAAATCCTGGCCGCGCACGGCATCACCGATCTGGACAAGTACCGCGTCACCCCGGGCGACGGCGAACTCACCACAGATCTCTTTCTCTGACTCGCCGGCTGCCGCGACGAGAACGCTCGCGCGGCAACCGGTTTCGTGAAAAGTGTCGGGCGCCCCGAGGCCGTTCGCGGCTTCGGGGCGCCCGGTCTCCGGCCTACGTGCGAGGAGTGGTGGGCCCCTCGATCCCGTACAGCCGCTCCCAGTTCTCCCGGCTGGTCAGTTCCGGCATGGCGGCGCGGTACTGCTCCTGCAACGCGGGCAGTTCCCGGCGCAGACGACGCAGCACACGCACCATCCGGCGCAGCAACTGAAGCGCGCGGGCCTTGTCGCGCCTGCGCACCCGGACGCCGGACTGCGAGGCGTCGGTGACCACTACGTGGTCGAACAGCGAGACATGCCACCAGTAGGCGTCTTCCCTGGTGACGCCGATGATGCCGTGCTGGGTACGGCCGAGCCACTGATTGATCGCGCGCTTGATCAGCACCAGCAGCACGCGACTGGGTTCGCCACCGGCACGGCGCAATTGGATGTCGGCCGAGCGGACCGGCGGCGTCGCGGCCGGGTGCTTGATCGTCTCGGCGTAATCCGCCCGGCTCGTGCGCGCGGCTGCCAGCGCTTCGATACCGCCGTCCCGCAGCACCTTCGGGCCCTTCAGGAAGTCCTCGATGCCCTGCAATGTGGTGTGCACCAGGCCGTACTGCATCGCGACCAGCTGCTCGGACATCTCCCGGAACAGCTTCCGGCTGATCTCCTTACCGTCCAGCTCCGTGTGCATCGAGCCGACGATCAGCGAGTTGCGCGTGCTGAAGTAGCGCGCCCAGTCGTCGTAGTCCTTCCAGTAGAAGTCCGCGTGCCAGACCGCGGCGTTGGGGAGCGTGACGGTGACGAAACCGTGCTCGCGCGCCCGGACGCCGTATTCCACGTCGTCCCACTGGAAGAAGATCGGGATCGGCAGCCCGATCTTCGCGACCACCTCGGCCGGGATCAGGCAGGTCCACCAGGCGTTGTAGCCCGCGTCGACGCGGCGCTCCTGGTTCTTCTTCAACATGCTGGTGTTGCGCAGCGCCTTCGGCACCTTCTGGCCGTGCCGCAGCCGGTTCAGATGCACCTCCTCCGCGCCGACGTTGAGGTAGTCGGGGTTGAGCAGGAACAGCATCTGCGCGCCGACCAGGGTCGGCTCGACCGTCAGGTTGGCGAACGCGTTCAGCCGCAGCACCGTCTCCGGCTCGCACAGGATGTCGTCGTCCATCAGGATGACGTCGGCGTGCTCGTTGACCGCCGACACCTCGTAGAGCCCGCGGGTGAATCCGCCCGCGCCGCCGAGGTTCGGCTGGCGAAGGTAGCGCAGCTTCTCGCCGAGGACCGGTGCGACCTCCTGGTAGCGCGGCCGGTTCTCGACCAGATCGGTGCCCTGGTCGACCACGTACACCGCGTCGATCGCGTCGATCACGGTCGGGTCGGAGGCGAGCGCCGCGACCGTCTCGGCGCAGTCGGCCGCGCGGTTGAAGGTGCAGATCGCGATGGCGACCGGGCGAACACGCTCCGGCGCGACGGCGGTCCAGCTCAGCTCCGCGATGCCGAGCGCGCCGCCGATGGCGTCGAACTCCAGCCACAGGGCGCCGCCGTCGACGTACTGGTCGAGCGGGGCGGTCAGCGTGACCGAACCGCTCGCGTCCACCCGGGCGGTGTCGATGATCCGGCGATGCCCCGCGATGTCGGAGGCCACCAGCCGGATTCTCGCCTTCGCGACCACCTCGAGCACCATGGTGGCCCGCACTTCGGTGACCGTGGTCCAGCGCTGCCAGTAGCTGGCGGCGAACCGGCCGAAATAGGTGTTCGTGTGCGCGGTGGCGCCCTTGTCCAACCGCAGGGTCTGGCGTTCCCGGTGCGCGCCGCCTTTCACGACGGCATACAGCTCGTCGCTCACCTTCGCCGACGGACCGGTGAAGATGCCGCGCTGGAGCACGAGCCGGTCCGGCGCCCGATGGTCGGCGCGCAGCGCGGCAGGCGCCTCAGCGGCCGTCGAGCGATCGTTTGTTTCGGTAACGGCCTCGATAGCCGACTGATCCATGAAATCCTCGAAATTTCTCATTGTGCCGGACGGGACAGACACGCCCCTCGATGCCTCACGGCGGGGGTGAGGATATCAACCGCCCTGTGCGCTTGCCCGCCGTACAGCCATGCCGACGTGTGCTCGAACCATTGCTAAACGTTCGCCGATTCGTTGTCGGTAGCGCCGCTCGTGCCCGCCCGCGCCCCGGTGAAGACGAATTTGTCGTAAGCCCAGAACCGGAACACCACGGCCACGATCTGCCCGATCAACGTACCGGAGATGTTGTCCGACAGCGGGCTGGACAGGTCCAGCACGTAGCGGGAGAAGCCGAGACAGCCCAGTTGCAGGCCGATCGCGACGACGTTGAACACGGCGTAGAGGAGGTACTCGCGTCCGGGATTGTCGGTTTGCTTGTGCGCGAAAGTCCACCATTTGTTGCCGAAATAGGTCACCACCGTCGCCACCGCGATCGCGATGATCTTGGCCGGAAGCGGGTAGTGATACAGCACGCCCTCGCCGCCCCAGAAGACCAGGAGGTTGTACGTGCCCGCGTCCACCAGGAAGCCGATCGCGCCGACCACCAGGAACGCCCCGCCTCTGCGCAGCGCGGTGAGCACCTTGCGCACGACCGTCGCGGTCTCCGGCGTCACTGGCTGGCCCGCGGGTGCGGTGGACTCACTGGATGGCACGGCCCGACGGTACCGCAGCCTCGGGCAACCGCCCGCGACGGGAAAATCGGCTCCCGCGCACGGTGAGGTCGGCCACGCACAAGCTGTGAGATCCCTGTACCCTCCCCGTGTTCCCACATTCACCACCGATCGCGAGGATTGACCCGGGTGGACTCCACCGAGCTCCGTATTGCCGCCGTGGTTCCGTGTCACAACGAAGAGGCCTCGGTCGCCAAGGTCGTGGCCGATCTGCAGGCCGCCGTGCCGGGGATCGTCGTCTACGTCTACGACAATCTGAGTACGGACGCCACCGCCGAGCGCGCCCGGGAGGCCGGAGCGATCGTGCGGCACGAGCACACCAAGGGCAAGGGCAATGTGGTGCGCCGCGCCTTCGCCGATATCGAAGCCGACGTGTACCTGATGGTCGACGGCGACGACACCTACGAGGCGTCGGCCGCGCCGCTGATGATCAAGACGCTGCTGGACGGCCCCTACGATCACGTGCTCGGCGTGCGCAAGCAGGACGAGGGCGCCTCCGCCTACCGCGCGGGCCACGAGACCGGCAACAGGGTGCTCAACGGCGTGGTCGGGAAGGTGTTCGGCGAGAACGTCGAGGACATGCTCTCCGGCTTCCGGGTGTTCTCCCGCCGTTTCGTGAAGAGCTTCCCCGCGGTGTCCCGGGAGTTCGAGATCGAGACCGAACTCACCGTGCATTCGCTGCACCTGCGGGTGCCGCAGACAGCGGTGCCGGTCGGCTTCCGCGATCGTCCGGCGGGCAGCGAGAGCAAGCTGCGCACCTATCACGACGGGTTCAAGATCCTCGCCCTGATCATCGGGCTGGCCCGGCACGAGCGTCCGGTGGCGTTCTACGGCCTGTTCGGCACGTTGAGCTGGCTGGTCTCGATCGTCCTGACCATTCCGATAATCGTCGAGTTCTACAACACCCACACGGTGCCCCGGTTCCCGACGCTGTTCCTCGCCTTCACCCTGCTGCTGCTGGGCAGCCTCGCCTGGACGGCGGGCCTCATCCTCGACGGCATCCGCCGCTCCCGCCACGAGGCCGCGCGCCTGGTCTACCTGCGCTACACCGCGGTGGGCGCGGACGATCCGCGGATCACCGGCGCCGGCGCCGCCGCCCGCGACGCCGGAGCCGGGCGTTGACGACCAAGGCGGATCCCACCTCGACGCCGGACAAGGATCTGGACGAGCCGACGGACACCGCACCACTACCCGCGACCGACACCGCGCCGCTACCCGCCGTCGACGCCGAGGCGGAGACTGCTCCCGGCACGGACCGGGCCCCGAAAGGCTTCGCAGGCCGCATGGTGACCCGGCTGGGCGGAGCGACGATCGCCTTCACCCTGCTTGCGACGATCTTCGGCGCGTTGTTCACCGTCCTCACCCCGCCGTTCTGGGGTCATGACGAGATCACCCAGTTCGGCCGCGCCTACCAGGTCGCGCACGGCGGTTTCCTGCCTCAGCGGATCCACGACGATCGCGGCATCGCCTACGGCGGCGACATCCCGTCCAGCATCACCGTGCTGATGGGCTACGCGTTGCAGGACTACACCACCAACCCGGACGAGCCGGATCCGATGGTGGGCGATCCGGCCCGCTACGACCGGTTGACGAGCGCCGCGGTGTCGGATGCCACCGAACCGGTCTGGTTCACCAATACCGCCGCTTACTCGCCGGTCCCCTACATTCCCGCCGCCATCGGCATCCGCCTCGGCGAACTCTTCGGGCTCGACGTGGGCGGCCTGCTGCTGCTCACCCGCCTGGCCGGGCTGGTGGCCTACCTCGTGGTGGTCGGGTTCGGCCTGTACGCCTTGCGCGCGCACCGGGTGCAGTGGTTGGCGTTCACCGTCGCCGTGCTGCCGATCGCGGTGTTCCAGGCGGGCACGGTCACCGCCGACACCATGACCAACGCGCTGGCCATCCTGGTCTCCGCACTGCTGGTGAAGGCCATGTTCCTCGGCGAGCGACTGGGCCGGGTGGAGATCGGCGCGCTGCTGGCCGCGACGATCCTGCTGCCGGTGAGCAAGCCCACCTATGTGCTGCTGGCATTGCTGGTCGCCTTGGTGCCCGCCGAACGGTTCGGTTTCAGCGGCCGGTGGCGCGGGATCCCGTGGATCTTCGCCGCGCTCGGCGCGCTCGCCTTCGCGGTGTGGATGAAGATCGCGGCACCGACCGGGGACGGGATGGGCCTGATGCGGCCGCCGCACCAGTGGCATTCGGTGCGTCCCGGCGATCAGCTCAGCGGCATCCTGCGCGACCCACCGGAATTCGTGCACGTGTTCGGCGAGAGCATCGCGCTGCGCGACCAGCGCTGGTTCAGCCAGTTCTTCGGCGAACTCGGCTTCGCCTACGTCGACGTGCCCGCCCTGTCGATGCTGGCCTGTCTGCTGGCGTTCGCGGTGAGTCTCGGCATCGCGGAACGGATGACGGCCCCGGCCTTCCGCCGCACCCTGATCGTCGCGCTCACCATGGCCGCCAGCGTCGCGATGATCTACGTGACGCTGTACATGTCGTTCACGCCGGTCGGCTACTACATCATCGATGGCGTGCAGGGCCGCTACTTCGTGCCGCTGGCGATCGTGACGCTCGCGGTGCTGCTGCGCTGGATGCCGCTGCGGCTCACCGATTCGACGGGCAAGACTCCGTCGGTGGGCCCGGCCGTCACCGTGCTGGTGGCATCCAGTGTCGCGCTGATCGCCGCGGCGGCGAAGTACTACACCATCGTCTGGGGCTGAGCCTCGATCGCGGCGCCTCGGAGCTGGTCCCCGGGGCGCCGTTGTCGTTTCAGTCGCCCGTCGCGCTGAGCGTCCGCTCCCCCGCCGCGGTGTAGGCCTGCTCGGTGGCCGCCTTGTATGGGCGCCACCAGGATTCGTTGTCCCGATACCACCGGATGGTCGCCGCGAGGCCGGCGCGGAAGTCCGCGTAGCGTGGCCGCCAACCGAGTTCGGAACGCAGCAACGTCGCGTCGATCGCGTAGCGCTGATCGTGGCCGGGCCGGTCGGTGACGTGATCGAAATCGTCGGGATCGCGGTCGAACTCGGCGAGGATCATCCGCACCACGGACTTGTTGTCGAGTTGGCCGTCGGCGCCGATCAGGTAGGTCTGCCCGATCCGGCCGTGGCGCAGGATCTCCCACACGGCGCGGTTGTGGTCCTCGACGTGAATCCAGTCGCGCACCTGGTGCCCCGCTCCGTAGAGCCGGGGACGCACCCCATCGATCAAGTTGGTGATCTGGCGCGGGATGAATTTCTCCACGTGCTGGTAGGGCCCGTAGTTGTTACTGCAGTTGGAGATGGTGGCGCGCACGCCGAACGAACGGGTCCACGCGCGCACCAGCAAATCGCTGGAGGCCTTGGTGGCCGAGTACGGGCTGGACGGGTTGTACGGGGTGGTCTCGGTGAACGCCGGGTCGTCGGGGGCCAGGTCGCCGTAGACCTCGTCGGTCGACACGTGGTGGTAGCGCACGTCGTGCCTGCGCACGGCTTGCAGCAGGGCATAGGTGCCGACGATATTCGTCTGCACGAACGGCCACGGCTCGGCGAGCGAGTTGTCGTTGTGCGATTCCGCGGCGAAGTGCACCACCGCGTCGACGCCACCGACCAGGTCGTCGACCAGATCTAGGTCGGCGATGTCACCGTGCACGAAGCGGATGCGGTCGGCCACCGGGTCGAGCGAGGCCCGGTTCCCGGCGTAGGTCAAGGCGTCGAGGACGACGACGGTCGCATCCGGGTGGTCGGACACGGTCTGCTGGACGAAGTTCGCGCCGATGAACCCGGCGCCGCCGGTGACGAGCAATCGCACCCCATGACTGTACGTGGGGCCGAGCCGAACCGGCGAAGGACTCGAAACCCGGTGCGGCCGAAAGCCACTCCAATATTTTGAACTGTGATGTTCGTCTCATTGACTTCCCAGCGAATGGAATTCTCGGATTGTTTTGTTCCGGAAAATGCCGGTCAGCGCCCACATTTCCGAGACCCCACCGAGCCGTGGGTCTCGATGGTGAACAAAATTTGAATAAACAGTCACAAGCGGTTCACCACGCGTTAGCTGGTCTAGATTTTGCTCGTCTAGTCCCCTCCGAACGTTCCGATTGAGGTTCGAAACAAATGCTGATGAGGAAATTCGCCGCGACGTCGGCACTGCTGATCGCCGCTCTCGGCGTCACCGCCGGCACCGTGAACGCGGCTCCGGCCCCCGAGGCCGATGGCGCGGTGAACTTCACCGCCCACGCGACCGACACCCAGTCCATCATCACGACCGATGCCGGTTCCATGGTCGTCGAGGATGGCACCTTCAAGGTCAAGGCCGCCAACGGCGACGTGCTGACCGGCATGCCGCTGACCTTCCGGGTGGACGACTTCGAGTTCCCGATCGCTGCCGAGATCGCGGACCGCACCGCCACCCTTACCCCCCAGTTCGACATTGCGCACGCGACCTACAAGCCGGTCGCCCTCCCCTTCGAGGACAAGGCGCCGTGGAAGACCGAGTACGACCGTGAGACGGCCGCCTTCAACCGCATGAAGGACACCATCTCGACCGGCGCCACCATCGGCACCCTGGTCGGCGGCATCGGGGGCGGTGCGATCGGTTGCGTGCTCGGCGGCATCGCGGGCGCCACCGTCGCCTCCGCGGCGATCGTCGGCCTGTTCGGCGCGTTCATCCCGGCCGCCGCCATCGGCTGCCTCGGCGGCATCGTCGCCGTCGGCGCCCTGGGCACCCTCGCGGGCCAGCTGCTGATCACCGCTCCGGTCGCGATCGGCGCCGCGATCCAGTACTTCACGACGATCAACCAGCCGTTCAACGCGCCGAAGTAATTCGCGAACGAACGCACAACTGAAAATCAGCGAAGCCCCGTCCGCGTGGACGGGGCTTCGCTTTTCCGAGGACGCGTCCGGCGCCGCGCAGCACTCCGGACAGGACGCGAGCCCCGTCCCGCCTGAAATGCGGGGCGAGGCTCGCCTCGAAAGGCCGGGCGGTCAAGCCGTCCGTGCCTGCTGGTCGTCCTCGATGCGGGCCCGCACGAACCGCGAGACCCGCGCCAGCGCCGCCCTGCTCTCCGGCAGGCCCGGCGCGATGCTCATGAAGGCGTGAACCTGGCCGCGCCACAGTTCCAGCGCGTTCGGCACGCCCGCCGCGGTGAGCCGCTGTGCCATCAATTCGGAGTCGAAGCGCAGCACCTCGTCCTCGGCAGCGATCAGCAGCACGGGGGGCAGCGCGGACAGCACCGCGTTGACCGGCGACAGCCTGGGATCGAGCGCCCCGTCGATCTCCGCGCCGATGCGCACCACCGCTTCCAGCGCCGACAGCGGGATATACGGATCCCGCGTCACATTCACATAGTCGCGCTTCGCCCCGTAGTCCAGGTCGAGCAGCGGGCTCAAGCCGACCAACCCGGCGGGCGCGGGCAGACCCGATTCCAGGGCGAGCAGCGCGGTCGCGAAGGTGAGGTATCCGCCCGCCGAGTCGCCCGCGAAGATGATCCGCCCCGGATCGGCGCCGTGACGCAGCAGCCAGCGATACGCGGCCAGGCAGTCGCGTACCGAGTCGGTGATCCGCGTGCCGGGCAGTTGGCGGTACTCGACGTTGATCACGGGCAGACCGGTGCGGCGGGCCAGGCTGGCCGCGATCGGGCGGTGGCTGCGGGTACTGCAGATCGCGAAGCCGCCGCCGTGCATATAGAGCACCGCGCCGTGGCGAAGCGCACGCGACGCACCGGCCGGGCGGATGATCTCCAGGCGGATACCGTGCAGCGACACCTGCTCCCGATCGATGCCGTGCGGCCGAGGACGCAACCGCGCCAGCCCGTCCACGGTGGCGGCGCCGAGAGGAATGGTCGTCCTGGTGACCGGGAAGGTTCGCAGCACCGGCCGGACCACGCCCATACAGGTGGCCAGCAGCAGCCGCGATTGCGCACTGGGGCCCTTCGGGTTCATCACCACGCCTGGCTCGCCGTCTCTGGTCGCCATCGCGCACCTACCTCACAACTGGTGCGCCGAATCACGACCGGGCCGAGGTCGCCCAGGCGAGCTGTCGGCGCTGACATCTCACGCGGTGTCTTTTCAGAACACCATGCGCATAGTGACCTACGCAACAGAATCGCTCGATCCGCGCCGCGGCGAAACAACCGTGACCGAATCGAGGGCTACTCGGAACCTCACCGAATCCCGGCGCCGTGAAACTGGCAGACTCCATGCATGCGCGGAATCATCTTGGCGGGCGGCACCGGCTCCCGGTTGCACCCGATCACGCGCGGGGTGAGCAAGCAGCTGGTCCCGGTCTACGACAAACCCATGGTCTACTACCCCCTTTCCACGCTCATGCTCGCGGGGATCAGGGACATCCTGGTGATCACGACCCCCGATGACGCCGCGGCGTTCCGGCGGCTGCTCGGCGACGGCACGCAGTTCGGCCTGTCGCTCGGCTACGTGGTCCAGCCCGAGCCGGACGGCCTGGCCAGGGCCTTCGTCCTCGGCGCCGACCATATCGGCGCGGATTGCGCCGCACTGGTACTCGGCGACAACATCTTTCACGGCCCCGGCCTCGGCACCAGCCTGAATCGCTTCCACGGGATCGACGGCGGCGCGGTGTTCGCCTACTGGGTCTCCGATCCCACCGCCTACGGCGTGGTGGAGTTCACCGAGGGGCGGGCGGTGTCCATCGAGGAGAAGCCGAAGACGCCGCGGTCGAACTACGCCATTCCGGGCCTGTACTTCTACGACAACGACGTGGTGGAGATCGCCCGGTCGCTGCGCCCCTCCGCGCGCGGCGAATACGAGATCACCGACATCAATCGCGCCTACCTGGAACAGGATCGCCTGAGCGTGGACGTACTCGCCCGCGGCACCGCGTGGCTGGACACCGGCACCTTCGATTCCCTGCTGGACGCGGCCAATTACGTGCGCACCATCGAAGAGCGGCAGGGCCTCAAGATCGGCGTCCCCGAAGAGGTGGCCTGGCGGATGGGCTTCATCGACGACGAGCAGCTGTGCAGACTGGCCGAACCGATGATCCGCTCCGGTTACGGCCGCTACCTGCTCGATCTGCTCGAACGCGGACGGGACTGGTGAGCATGGAGTTCCGGGAGCTCGCGGTGCCGGGCGCGTGGGTGGTCACACCTCGCCAGCACGGTGACGATCGCGGCATGTTCCTCGAGGGCTTCAAGGCCTCGGAGTTCGAGAAGGCGACCGGGCGACCGTTCGACCTGCGGCAGGTGAACTGCTCGGTGTCGGCGGCCGGGGTGCTGCGCGGCATCCACTACACCGAGGACCCGCCGGGCCAGGCCAAGTACGTGACCTGCGTGCGCGGCGCGTTCCTCGACGTGGTGGTCGACCTGCGCCCCGGCTCGCCGACCTACGGTCGCTGGGACAGCGTCCTGCTCGACGACGTCGACCGGCGCTCGGTGTTCCTGTCCGAAGGACTCGGCCACGCGATCCTGTCGCTGGAGGACGGATCGACCGTCACCTACCTGTGCTCACTGGAGTACCAGCCGGAGTTCGACCACGACATGGATGCGTTCGATCCGACGCTGGGCATCGAATGGCCGCGCGTGGGGCGGGACGGCAGCGAACTCACCTTCGTCCGTTCGGCGAAAGATACTGCGGCCCCACCGTTCTCCTGATCCGCAACCTCTGGTCGGCTCTGGATCGAGCGAGGGGAAGAAGCCGCACCAAGGCGCGGCTGGGTGAGATTGCGCCCGCGGCCCGTGCCGGACGGAGTTCGGCGCGGCATACGCCGAGCGCCGCCACCCGGTGCGGGTGACGGCGCGATGCGGCCGGTACAGCGGTCAGGCCACGAGTTCCAGTTCCTTCGACTCCTCCACCGCCCGCTCCCGGCCCCGGAACCGCGGCGCGAAGGCGAGCAGGGCGACGAGTGCGCCGACGATGGACACGCCCGCGGCGAACTCCAGACCGGGACGGTAGGTGTCGAGCATCCCGGCGGCCGAGATGTCGGCGTGTGCGCCGGAGGAGATGATCGCGGTGGTCACCGCGAGCACGATGGCCGCGCCGACCTGCATGGAGGTTTGCAGCACGCCTGCCGCGAGACCCTGCTCCTCGTCCTCGATGCCGTTGGTGGCCTGGATGTTGATGGCGGGGAAGCCCACCCAGCCGATGCCGATGAGCAGCACCGCGGGCAGCAGCATCGTCAGGTAGGAGGGGGCGGTGTCCAGCCGCAGGAACAGCAGGTAACCGACGGCCATCACGACCATGGTCACCGCGATCACCGGCCCGGTGCCGAAACGATCCACGAGCTTGTCGGAGAAGAACGCCGACAGCACCACAAGCAGACCGACCGGCAGCAGCGCCATCGCCAGCTTCAGCGGGGACCAGTCGAGGGTGTCCTGCATGTACAGGGTCACGATGAACTGCCAGCTGAAGTAGGAGCCCGCCACCGCGACGATCGCGAGACTGGCGCGGACCAGCGAGGACTTGCGCAGGATGCCGAGGCGCACCAGCGGGTAGCGCACTCGCTTCTCCACCGCGACGAACCCGGCGAACAGCGCGACGACCGCGAGGAACGAGCCGATGGTGCGCGCCGACGCCCAGCCGGCTTCCGGCGCGGCCACCACGGTGTAGACCAGCAGCAGCATGGCGGTGGTGGACAGCAGCGCACCCAGCAGGTCGTGTCCGCCTTCCTCGGCGGGCTTGTCCTTGGGCACCAGCACGTAAGCCGAGACCAGCGCGGCGAGCGCGATCGGCACCGGCAGCAGGAAGGTCCAGCGCCAGCCGACGCCGGTCATCAGGCCGCCGAACAGCAGGCCCATGGAGTAGCCGCCCGCGCCGAACACCGTGTAGATGGACAGCGCCTTGTTCCGGGCGGGGCCCTCGGCGAAGTTCGTGGTGATGATGGACAAGCCGGTCGGCGCGGTGAACGCGGCGGCGAGGCCCTTGACGAAGCGGGTGAGGATCAGCAGCGGACCGGATGTGACCAGACCGCCGGCCAGCGACGCGACCGCGAAGACCGCGAGGGCGATCAGGAAGACCTTGCGGCGCCCGAGCAGGTCGGCGGTGCGGCCGCCGAGCAGCAGCAGCCCGCCGTAGCCGAGCACGTAACCGCTGACCAGCCATTGCAGGGTCGAGGTGGACAGATCGAGTTCCGCGCCGATGGACGGGAGGGCGACACCGATCATCGAAACGTCGAGGCCGTCGAGGAACAACACGATGCACAGCGTGATCAGCATGCCCCAGAGCCGGGCTGACCATCTGGCCGGATCGGTCGCCTGAGCGGCCGAGAGCGTCGCTGGTGAAGTCATGCGGGAAACATTACATGCGCGTGCATTAAATGCCAACACATTTAATGCAGTTGCATACACTCGCCGTGCCCACTAAGATGGGGCCATGTCGAAGCCGACCACCGTGAGCACAGTCCGGCGCGCTCCCGCGCCGGCCGGGCTGGTTGCAGAGTGGCGCGAGCTGCTCGACCGGCACGCGGCGGTGAGTTGCGCACTCGAGAAGGCGCTGCAGAACGGGCATCACATCGGGCTCAGCGAATTCGAGACGCTGGACCGACTGGTGGACGCGAACTGCGGCGACTACCGCATGAGCGACCTGGCCAACGACATCTACCTCAGTCAGAGCGCGCTCTCGCGGGCCGTGGCCCGGCTGGAGCGCGACGGTCTCGTCCAGCGCACCATGTGCGCGCAAGACCGCCGCGCCGTGTTCGTGTGCCTCACCGAGAAGGGCCGCGAGGTCTACGAGCAGGCCCTGCCCACCCACCGGGAGGTCTTGAGCGACACCTGGGACCCGCCAGGGCCGCCGAAGTGCTGATCAGCGCCGGATAGGCCTGGTCAGAGCGATTTCCGGGCGTCTTCGATGCATGCTCGCGCGTCGACCGCCGCCGCCTCGATGCTCGCGAACGCAGCCCGGAAACGCGCGATCTCGTGTTCCTTGTCCACGTAGACCGGCCCGGTGAACGCCTCCAGGTAAACCACCGGCGGTTCGGACGGCTCGCCGGAGCGCACCTCGGGGAACTCCAGCAGCACGAACCGGCCCGACGTCATGCCGTCGTGGTAACCGCACTCGGTGGGCACCACTCGGAGCCGGACGTTCGGCAGTTCGGTCATGCGCAGCAGGTGGTCGAGCTGCTCCGCGGTTATCTCCGGGTCGCCGATGCGCCGTCGCAAGACGGCCTCGTCGACCAGCGCGTCCAACCGCAGCGGCGCGTCGGCGCGGGTGACCAGCGCCTGCCTGGCCTGGCGCAACCGCACTCTGCGGTCGATCTCGCCGGCGGACAACTCCGGGTGCGCCGCCGTGAACACCGCGCGGGTGTAGCCCTCGGCCTGTAGCAGTCCGGGGACGAGCTCGTTCTCGTAGGTGAACAGCCGGGTGGCCGCCTCTTCCAGCCCGATGTAGACGTCGAAGCCCTCCGGGATCACGTCGCCATAGGCGGTCCACCAGCCTTTGGCCTTCGTGTCGCGCGCCAGCGCGCGCAGCGGTTCGAGCAGGTCGGGCGGCGCGCCGTAGACCTTGCACATCGCCTCGACATCGAGGCCACGCAGCGAGGTCTGGCCGGTCTCGATCCGCCAGATCTTCGCCTCCGACCACTCCAGCTGCTGCGCGGCCACCCGCGTGGTCATCCCGGCACGGGTGCGCAGATCGCGCAAGTGCCTGCCGAGCTGCCGTCGCGGCATCGTCGATCCGGTCGTTCCCTGTGGTAAAGCCATGCTTCCCCCCTGTCCAGCCGCACCGTGCGTTTGCGCGGTCTGCGGCGCGGCGCGCCCTCTCCGGAGACCCGTGGTGGATGTGCCGGGTATCCGAACAGCATTGTTGACAGTGAAACTCACAGCGGTCACGGCACGCGTCTCAGCCAGGCCGATGGCTTCTGCGAGTCAAACCACTTCCGCACGCCGCGTTTTCGTCCCTACCTGCGCGGGTTGCGCTTGCGGAAGCGCCAGAACTGTACTGCTCGAACGTCTTCGGACAACTGGTTGACCGGCTCGGCCACGTCCGACAACGCCTGGAACAGGTCGTCGGCCAGCTCGCTGATGTGCTCCACCCTCGTCGCCAGGCGCGCGGCGTTCACCAGGAACTCGAGCATCAGACGGACGGCGGCCGCGATGGTCAGGCCGAGCGGGATGCCCAGCAGCGCGGCGAGCACGCCTAGCGCCGCGGACACCCGCCACGCCGCCACCGTCAGCGTGATCGGCACAGCGAAGGCGAACACCAGCCCCAGGATGTAGGCCAGCGGCAAGAGCGTGCGGGTGGCCGGGCGGTGGAACTGTACGTCGAGCAGGGCGCGCGCGGCGGCGGCGCTCCACTGCGCGAAGGCGCGGGGGCTGCGGAACGGCTCGGCGGGTTCCTCTTCGTCGGAGGCGGCCCCGGCGAGCCGCTTGGCCGCCGACTCCTTCCACGTGAGCCAGCGCGACTCGGCCTCGTACTCCTCGACGTCCGCGGATTCGCGGTCCGCGGGCGCTCCGGCGCCGTGGGGTTCGTCACTCATGCCGAGAATCCTCCTTGCCCGGGGCGCTCCGATCCAGCCGGAAACGCACGCCACCGGTATGTTTTCGCACCCGCGACCCCCAGCGGGCCATCCACAGCGACCTCACAGCTCCGGCGCAGCGAGTGGCCAGGTCCGGGGTCGAAAGTAGCTGCGTGGCAACCATGGCGAGCCACCTCGGGATGCCCGGCGGAACACGTACGAACCTCTCGGAAATGAGACGTAGGCGACACTCCGGAAATTTTCTCGGAGAACGCGTAACGCCCGTGGCGGCCCCCGCCGATACGACCCATGAATGCAGGACCCAAAGATCTACCGGGGAATGGAGAAGACAGTGCGCACCACGTTTCCGACTTCCGTCACGGCGGCCGAACTGACCGCCGCTGCGCAGGACTACAACCAGCGCGGGTGGACGGTCGCCGAAACGGCCAACGGTCTGAGCCTGATCACCGACGACGACCTGTCCGGCATCGAGGTCACCGGCGAACTGGCCGGCGAGGTCCGCCGCTTCCTGCGCGCGAACAACCTGTCCGGCGCGGTGATCGAGATCCCCGGCCCGGAGCGTCGCGAGATCCACCTGGTCACCGGCGTCCGCAAGGCCGCGATGGCGCTGCAGGCGCTGCGCGAGGCCGGGGCCACCGTGTACACCGACGGGGCCGGCATCCCGCTGCCGCCCACCCAGCTCTCGGCCGGCTCGGCCTGCTGGGGCGTCGCGCCCGCCGAGGCCCGTTGGGTGCCGCCGGTCGTCGCCCTCGCCGCGGCCGTGCGCGCCGCCACCTCCGCGCGCCGCACCAAGCTGACCATCGCCTGCTGACCATCGCCTGCTGACCATCGCCTGCTGACCATCGCCTGCTGACCATCGCCTGCTGAGCAACGCCTCCCTGATCGGATGAACCTGCTGATCGCGGGCCGGGGCCGCGCTACCCGGCCTGTTTGCGACCGGTATCCGTCTCGACGCTCCGGATCCCCACCCCGGAGCGCCGCCGGGTACCGGTCGTTTGGCGTTGCCGATATCGAGCGTTCTCTTTTCAGTTCCACCGCTGGACGACAAGATGGGGTATGGCCCCGATCACGCAAGCGCGCAATCTGCTGCGGACCTGCCCACTCTGTGAGGCGGTCTGCGGCTTGGACATCACCCTGGACGCCGACGACCACGTGACCTCGGTCCGCGGCGACCGCAACGATCCCTTCAGCAAGGGCTTCATCTGCCCCAAGGGAGCCAGCTTCGGCCATCTCGACGAGGACCCGGACCGGGTGACCGAACCGCTGATCCGTGATCGCGCGACCGGCGCCTGGCGCACCGCGACCTGGGACGAAGCTTTCGATTACATCGCCGAGCGGTTCCCCGCCGTCGTGGCCGAGCACGGGAACCAGTCGGCCGCGGCCTACTTGGGCAATCCGAACGCGCACACCGTGGCAGGCACGCTGTACGTGCCGATGCTGCTGCGCGCGCTGGGCACCAAGAACATCTACTCGGCCAGCACCGCCGACCAGATGCCCAAGCAGGTGGCCAGTGGGCTGATGTTCGGCGACCCGCTGACCGTGCCGGTGCCGGACCTGGACCGCACCGATTATCTGCTGATGCTGGGCGCCAATCCGCTGGAATCGAACGGTTCGCTGTGCACCGCACCGGATTTCCCGGGCAGGCTGAAGGCCCTGCGCGGCAGGGGCGGACGCTTCGTGGTGGTCGACCCTCGGGTGACCCGCACCGCGAAACTCGCCGACGAGCACCTGTTCATCCGGCCGGGCAGCGATGCCTACCTGCTGTTCGGCATCGTGCACACGCTCTTCGCCGAGCAATTGACCGATCTGCGCGTCGAAGTCACCGGGGTGGACGAATTGCGCGCGACCGCCGCGGCGTTCGACCCGGACACGGTCGCGGCCCGCACCGGCGTGCCCGCGTCCACGATCGTGCGGCTCGCCCGCGAACTCGCGGCGGCGCCGACCGCCGCGGTGTACGCCCGCATCGGCACCTGCACCGCCGAATTCGGCACGATCACGCAATGGCTGGTCGACGCGATCAACGCGCTGACCGGCAACCTCGACTCCCCCGGCGGCGCGATGTTCGCCACCGCTGCCGCCGGCGGCGTCCCCCGGACCAAGCCGTTCCGTGCCGGGCGCTGGACCAGCCGGGTCCGCGAGCTACCCGAGGCGATGGGCGAGCTGCCCGTCGCGACGCTCGCCGACGAGATCACCACGCCCGGCGAGGGGCAGATCCGCGCCCTGGTGACGGTCGCGGGCAATCCCGTGCTGTCCGCGCCGAGCGGCGCCCGCCTGGACGAGGCATTCGCCCGGCTCGACTTCATGGTGAGCGTGGACCGCTACGTGAACGAGACCACCAGGCACGCCGATGTGATCCTGCCTCCCCCGCGTCCCACCCAATCCCCGCACTACGATTTCGCGCTGCTGCAATTCGCCGTGCGCAATTACACCCGCTACTCGCGCCCGCTGGTGCCGCTGGGTGACCGGCCCTCCGAGCCCGCCGTCCTGGCACGTCTGGCCGCCGCGCTCACCGGCAGGCCGCACAACGGCTCCGACGGGATGGATCCGCTCACCGCCATGGACGAACTCGTCATCGCGGGCCTGCTGCACAAGGCCGGGCTCGCGGAGCGGCGCGGCGACCTGATCGGCGAGAACAGCACCGAGCAGCGTATCGACCTGATGCTGCGCTTCGGGCCGTACGGCGAATGGAACGGCGGCACGCTCAATCTGCAAGCGCTGCTGGACAACCCGCACGGCATCGACCTCGGCCCGTTGCGGCCGCGCCTGCCGGGCGTCCTGCGCACGGCGAGCGGCCGCGTGGACCTGGCCCCGCAGCCCCTGCTCGACGACGTGGCGCGGATGCGGGCTCGCCTGGCCGACGAGGCGCCGGAGATCGTGCTGATCGGGCGGCGGCAGCTGCGGTCCAACAACAGCTGGATGCACAACATCGCGCCGCTGGTGAGCGGGTCGAATCGTTGCACACTGCACATCAATCCAGCCGACGTGGCACGGCTGGGGCTCGGCGATCAAGCGGTGGTCAAGTCGGCCGCCGGGACCCTGACGGTTCCACTGGAGCCGACCGAGTCGATCATGCCCGGCGTGGTGAGCCTGCCGCACGGATGGGGCCACGCCGACAGCGGCCAGACCGTGGCCCGCGCGCACGCGGGTGTCAACGCCAATGTGCTCACCGATGATTCGGTGGTCGACGCGCCCTCCGGCAACGCCGTGTTCAACGGGGTCCCGGTCACGCTGACCCCGGCCTGACACACCGCGAACCACTCCCGCAAATGCCGACCGGCCGGAAACAGTTCCGGCCGGTCGGCTTTTAGCTAATCGTCCGAAATGCTTGGTACGTACGAAAATCGGCAGAATTTTCGATGCCGATTTCCACGTTTTACCTAGCGATCCTCATCTAAAATCGACACGATCTCGGTACGACCGCGGTTCAATGTCGAGCCTGGTGGACCCAGGATTCCGGCGACCAGAGGGGGCGGCGATGCCCGGCATGCACGGTGGCAGCAGCGGCGAGCGTGAGCTGCAGGAACAGTACGGAACACAAGATCGAGCACAGCGGTTCTACGACGATCAGATGCTCGATCGACTCAACCCGACGATGATCGATTTCATCGGCCGGATGGATATGGCGTTCATCGCCACGTCGGACAAAAACGGCGAATGCGACTCGAGTTTCCGTGCCGGACCGCCCGGTTTTCTGCACGTCATCGATGAACATACGATCACCTATCCGGAATACCGTGGCAACGGCGTCATGGCCAGCCTCGGCAATATCCTGGAGAACGCGCACGTCGGGATACTGCTCCTCGATTTCGTTCGCGACCTGATCGGACTGCACATCAACGGTTCGGCACACATCGTCGCCGACCACGCCCTGCGCAACGTCGTTTCCGACCTGCCGGTCAACCACAAGGGCCGCGTGGCCGAACACTGGGTCGTGGTCCGCGTGGAAGAGGCCTATATCCACTGCCGCAAGCACATCCCGCACCTGGTTCCCGCCCCACGCGAACAGCGTGAGTGGGGCACCGACAACATGCGGGCCAAGGGCGGCGACTACTTCGGAGCGAAAGCGGAGAAGAACGAACTGGCCGAGTCGCTCGTCAGCGGGCCCTGACCGGCGGAGCCGCTCCCAGCCCCGAATCCCCATCGTGCCCGCGGGGGCACACCATGGAGACCTCTTCTCGAGAAATGCCGCTGCTGTGCGCCACTCGTGGCCGGTGACGGGGTCAGGAGGAGATGGCTACGGTGGTGGCGTAGGTGTGATCGTCGTCGATGGCGGCGAGGAGGTAGTCGGCCAGGTCGGTTCGGGCGGTGCGTGGGCCTACCTTCTTCTCGGCGTGGAGTGAGATGCGGGGGCGGCCGCCGGCGGGGGCGTCGGTCAATCGGGTGGGGCGGACGGCTGTCCAGCGCAAGTCGCTCTGTGCGAGCAGTTGTTCCATGCGCGCCATATCCGCGTAGGTGTGCCGCATGACGTGGTGCAGGGCTCGGGCGAACAACCGGGTGCCCGGTCCGGCATCGGCGGGGACGCCGAGGCCCGCGGAGGAGATCACCAGGAGTCGTCCGGACGGGCGCATGGCAGCGATGATCTCGGTGGTGCTGGTGGAATAGACGGTGGTGGGGCCGCGCCCGGTGGCACCGAGTGCGGAGATCACCGCGTCGTGGCCGTCGAGTAGCCCCGTCAATTCGTTGGGTGTGCACGGATCGGCCGTCACCACGGTCACGCCCGGGGCGGGAACCGTATCCGCGGCCCGGCGAGCGATCGCGGTGACCCGATGCCCACGAGCCAGCGCGCGATCCACGACGATCCGCCCGGTACGGCCGGTGGCTCCGAGGACAGCGATGGCGGCCATCAGTGCGCACCCGGCCGGGAGGCGGACCGGGACAGTACGGGAACAGCTCGCGGGAGCGGCTTGCGCTGTGCCTTTTGCACGGCTGCGGTGCGCCGGCGTTTGCCGGGGTCTCGGACAACCGTATGTGTGGCGCGTTCGCTCGATTGCCCCTTGGCGGATCCGCCGCGTGCCACGACGGCGGCATCCGCATCGTAACGGTGGGTTTCGATGACGTCGTCGGCCGGACGGTTTCCTTCGGGGAAGCTTTTCAACCGGACGCGATGAGCACGGCGGAGCTCGTCGCCATCGTGGTAGACGGTCTCGGCGGATCGGACGCGATTCCGCGCACTCTCGCTGGGCTCGATCAGACCGCGGATGGTGGTGTGGGTAGTCATGGTTCTCTTCTCAGTCGGCCAGCAGTGCCATGGCGGCCCGGCGGGGTAGCAGCCGCAGCGCGGTGGCGAATGCGCGGTTGACCCGGCTGGTGTGCATGATGGGACCGGCATTGCCCGCCAGCGCTTTGCGGGTGCGGTCCGCGACCTGCTCAGGCATCCGGATCAACCAGGACGGCACATCGTCCGCGAACTGGGAGGCCGTAGCGGTGACCCCGGGGCACAGGGCCAGCACTCGCACGCCGCGTGCTTTCTGTTCGTGCCAGAGCGTTTCGGAGAACGCGGTGACGAAAGCTTTGGACGCGCTGTAGACAGCCATGCCGGGTTTGGGGGTGGATCCGAGCGTCGAAGACACGTTGACCAAGACACTTCCCGGTGTAGCGGCGGCGAGGAAAGCGTGGGACAGGACGACGACCGCTCGGCAGTTCAGATCCAGCGTGGCGAGCGCTGATTCGAGCGCGGCTGCGGAGAAATCGCCATGCCCGGCGGTGCCGGCATTGTTGATCAATAGGGTGTAGCCGCCGTGCTGGAGTCGTTGCGCGACGGAGCGCAGTCCGTCCTCGGTGCCGAGATCGGCGGCGAGATAGTCGTGGCCGCCGCCCAGTTCGGCCATCAGAGTTTCGAGGCCTTCCACACCGCGGGCCACAGCGGTCACCGCGTATCCGTCCTTCGCGAGAGAGACCGCGACCGCCCGTCCGATGCCCTCGCTGGCGCCGGTGACAAGCGCTCTCACCGCTCGGCCTCCGGCCGGGTTTCCGGGTCGAACAGGAACGAGACGCGTTCCATGATCGCCTGGCGTTTGGTGTTGTGGAAGCTCGCGATCCGCCACTTGCCGTCGCCTTCCCGCACCAACGTGTAGGTCTGGGTCTTGGACAGCTCCGCTGGGCGGTCACCTTCGTAGCGGTCGCCGCGGCTGGTGACTATCGCGACGTCGTCTCCGTAGAAACGCACACCGAGAAACGAGTCGGCGAGCCGAGTGCCCTTCAAGAATCCCGAGAACAGGGCCCGATGCGCCTCGGTGAGGTCGCGGCGTCCCGCGTAGTGGGTGCCGAGAAAGGTTGTGTAGGTGGCGTTCTCGGTGAAGGTCGCGCCGTAGGCGGCGGCGTCGCCGCGGCCCCACGCCGCCGTCATGTCGGTGAGGGTGCCGCACACCGCACGCAGTTCGTCGGCGTTGCCGCCATCCGGGGTGAGGCTCGTGCACTCGGCCACACCGGCATTCCGGACGTCGGAGGTCCGGTCCAGCCAGACGTAGCCACCGGCGGCGGCGATACCGAGGGCGAGCGTGGTGGCCCCCAGAACGCGTACGACGATGCGGCGACACGGCTTGCTGTGAGTGGTCGATTCGGTATCTGTGCTGGTCGAGGTCACGGAGGGAATCCCTTCAGTATTCATATCTGCGCAGAAGAACTATCTTCCTCAACGCGTTCTCTTCGTTTAAGAAGAGATTAGGGCGGGCGCTCGGGCTTGTCAACAGATCCGCGCGACACCGATCCCGGCCTGGGCTTTCGGCAAAGTCCGAGTTCGGTTGTGTCACAAACACGGTCGGCTCAGGGGTGGGCGGATGCCGGGCGACTGACCTCTTACGCATAGAACTGAGCCGACTATCGGAGCGCGCCGAATCCGGCGGGTATGGATGACGCCCCGGCGCGGCTGCGGCTCGGTCTCCAACGCGTTGATGAGGCGCTCGGCCGAGTAGGCATCGCCGAGCCGAACTCGGTCTCGGACGTCGGCGGTCTTTCGGGATGGGGAGTACCCAGCACCCGCCGTGAAACGACGGACAGACACCATCAGCGACCAGCGGCCGTCCCGGAGGTCACCAGCGGCGGTCGAACCAAGTGTCACGGACCGACAGCGGCCGGTATCCGGGAGGCGAGTGCGGCCGCGCACGCGACACCCGCGTCACACCGCCCGAGTCCGTCGGCCTCGAGTTCCTCGGCCGGTGGGGTTGTGCTCGCGGCATCGATTCCCGACATCCGCCGTGCTCTATTTTGTCTCGCCGCCCGCGACCTCAGTCGATGGCGAAGACGAACGAATACCAGTGTCCGGACAGCTTTTCGAACCGACGGGCGCCGCTCCCCACCGGCTCGGCGCTCGGCGAGTAGACCCAGCCGTGGACAGTCGAGCCCACGAACCCATCGGCGTCGTAGAAGTAGACGGAACCATCGGACCGGCGCTGCGCCGAACTGATCTCGAGCCCACCGAAGTTCAGATCACGGCGGCTACTCGGCCCGGTCTCGCGCAGCATCTCGACCGCGACTTCTTCCATCTCCGGACGTGCGGCGTCGAAGCCATCGGGCCGAAAGACCAACCCGGCGACCAGCCCTGCGAGCACAACCACCGGCACCGCGGCGACCTTCCAGGACCACCGACGCTCTCTGCCGACCAGATACAGCGTCTTGATCGCCCACACCAGCAGGGAAAGACCCAGCAGAATCCCGCCGACCACCGAACCGACGAGCCGATCCGGTCCGGTCGGGTCACCGGCAAACGGCACCCAATCCAGATGAGCGCACAAGAGAACCGCAACACCGAAGACTGTCCCCGCCAAGACCGCGCCCCCCGGCGCGGTGGCGGCGCCCGGTCCACCCTCGGTATGCCCATCAAGCGCACGGGATGTCTCGATCGGAGCCTCCTCGTCTCGACGACCGTCCCAACGCCCGATCCGCGCTCGGCGATGTCCGCATCCGCACTCTACCGGCGGTCGGCCCTCGGTACCGCAGGGCCGGACGTGAGCGGCAATAACTCGGAGGCGACCGTCATCTAATTGGAGACACGCGTTCAGTCGGCCGCATGACGTCCGCCGGCCGAGGGATCGCTCTGCCGTTCCTGGAAGGTGAATCGTGGCGCTGTGTGCACGCGCGACACGTACGCGTAGCGCATGTCCCGGCCACCGGGGCGGGAGACGACACCGTACTTCGATGGATCCCCGGCGAACCACACCTCTCGGGTGTTGTGGTTGACCAGCTTGCCTCGATCCCATGCCCAGGTGCTCAGGATGAGAGTCGAGACGATCTCGCCGCTCTGGCCGAGCAGGTCGATCCATTCATACTTCCCCGCGGAGATATAGCGAATCGGCCAGATCGTCCAAGGATGTCTGAAGAGGGCCTTGCGCCTGCGGCGGTTGATCCACACGAAGACACTGCCGAACATGGTGCCGAAGACGAAGAACAACGCCACGGGCTGAATCGCTACTTTGCCGAGTTTCGCCATGCCGTGCACACCTGGGTGATTGAACTCGTTGATCATCACAACGGTCAATGGACCGCATGCCAAGGCGCTCAACAGAAGGGGCCAGCGCAGTGCCCAGTTGCGGGACAACGCGGCTCGCGTCGGTGCCCACTTCGCCGCCGCGCCCTGTGGCGGCGGTGTGTGGCTCAGTTCAGCGTTGCTATCGGTATTCACAAGTCCAGACTCGATCCACCGGAGGGCGACGCCACGAACTCGAGAGAGGCTGCCATCGCGAACAACATCGCGGCGAACTCCGGACCCTGCTCGACCGAGGTCGTCGCGACTTCGATTGCCGCCACGGTCGCGCCATCGGAAGAAGGAATCAGCGCCTCCATCTGAAATGCGGAGCCGTCCTCAGCTGCTTCCGGAACAGCGGGTAAGTCGGGCGCGGGGTAATGACAGACAGCTTCGGCGAACAGCACGGGACGCGTGCCGATTTCCACTGGCTCGAGCCGCCAGGAAAATTCTTCGCGTAGTTTCGCCTGGCCCAGATCGAGAATCACCAATCGCGGATTTCGGGGTTCGCCGGCATCAATGCACGACACTGTCAGCCAGGAGGTAACCGACTGGCCCGCACTTCCGCGATGCACGCCGATTCCGCAATACACGGCACTCCGCGCGGCCAGCGCGCCGAGAAGGTACTCGAGCGTACCGAGAGCTGCGGGCACGCTATCCCGAAGCGAGCCGGTCATCGATTGCAGCAAGACCGGCTCCGCGGCTCCAATCGCCGAATCAATACCTGTCAGCGGTAACTCGTGATAGCCAGAGGGTATCTGCACCGAGATGGCTTGACGTGGAATACCTGGTCGTTTGGGCATATTGGTGTCAGCCTCCGAAAATGCCGCTCAGCGCTGTGCCAGCAAGTGTGCTGATGGCGCCTTCACCGCGCTTGAGGACGGTCAGCGCAACCGCCGGGTCGGCGACGCTGTGCGCGCCTTCGACGCCGGTGAATTGCAGCAACCGGTTGACTCCGTTGGTAGCTCCTGTCCTCGACAGGAGCTCCGTGACGTTTCCGACATTGTGGTCGGTCATGACCTTGTTGACGAGCCCGGGGTTGTGGGCAGCCTCGGACCAGGCCCGGGCCATACCCTCGAATCGGCCGACGTCGCCAACAGCGTCGCCGAGCAATGCCACCTTGCTGACCTTCCCCAGCGCACCTACTCCGGGAATCAGACCCAACGCATCACCGGAGATGTTCAACCCGGCGCTGAGACGCTCGCTGAGGCTTCCGTGCAAGAGATCGTCGCGCATTTCGCTGTCGGTGAGATCCAGCCCCAACGCGCCCGCGCCCGCAACAAGGGCGACGCCCAGAGCGATTGCGTCGACCGGCGGCGGAGTGATGACCGCGAGCAGGCCGGCGATGGCCGCCGTGTTGGACAAAATCGTGTGGAGAAGTTCACGGTTCTCGTCGATCCACTCACCAACGGCTTTCACGGCGTCGGCGATTCGATCCCAGATGCTCTTGTCCGGCGGGCTCGGCGCGAAATCCTTCGCCGCGGCGTCCAACGCCGCGGCGATGCGGCCCGCGAGGGCGCTGTGGGTGCTTTCGAGATCGCGTGCGCGGCCGATGATCGCGTCTATTTTCCCTTGCCAGTCGTCGACGGCGGCCACCGCCGCGTTGACCTTGGCAGTGGCATTGTTCAGCCGCGTTTGCGCGGCACGCAACTCGTCCGGATCGCTGAACTGCACGTTCGCCAAGCCCAGGTCGGGATTGGATCGAGCTTGTTGCAGCGCGCTCACCGCCTGCGTGTGTTGAGCGCGCGCGTCGGCCGCTTCCTGCTCCAGTCCCTTCGCCGTGTCGTGGTAGCCGACCAGGTTGGTGTGCCACTCGCCCAGCAGATCGACGGCTCGCTCCAGCGATTGCTGGGCGTATCCCAGATCGCTCGCCAAGGTGGCGTCGAAGTTCGTTCGAAATGCGTTGCCCGCGTCGCCTTTCCACACGTCATCGCTGTCCACCAGGCGATTCAGCAGGCTTCTGGTTTCCGTCACACCTTGTCGAGCGGTGTCGATCTCGCCCCGCAGGCTCGCCACCTCATCCGGCGTCCCGGGGACCGGATTGAATCCGAGGTTCGGGTAGGGGTTGACGCTCATCGGACGATGCCCGGCTGGTCGCCGTTGTCGGGCGCTTGCCCACTGACCGGATTCTCCCCTTGCCCGAGTGCCTTCGCGAAGGAGTTGTCGAGGGAGAGGTAGGCGTCATGACATTTCGACACGCCCTCAGCGGTAGTGGTGGCGGCCTCACAGATGCGCTCGATCCCGAAACGCCACCGCCGCTGGAAGCTGTCGGCCGCATCGTTGAGGGCCGGCGTGCCTATGTCGCCGTGTCCGCCCTTCGCGAGGGCTTTCATCGCATCGTCCAAAACCTGGCCGGCCTCACGAAGCGACTGCACCGTCTTGGCCAGAACGTCGATATCGACCTGCAAATACCCTGCCATCGCGCCCCCTTCTCCGCCGAAGAATCGTGTGGCCGTTGGGGTTCAGGTGTACGGCGCCGTGCTCGATCCCGCCCCGTGTGCCGACGAACACCGTATCCGATGACCTTCGCTCAGCGCGGTCGTACTTCCTGCGGAGTCACCCCGAACCGCGCCTTGAACGCGGCTCCGAAGGCGCTGAGCGAGCGGAAACCGCTGGCGTACGCGATGTCGGCGACGGTGCGGTCGCGTGGGGCTTCGCGGAGGCGGCGGTGCGCGCGGTCGAGGCGTTCGGCGCGGATCAGGTCGCTCGGTGTCGTACCGGTGTGATGTAAGGCCAGTTGGATCTGGCGCAGTGACCAGCCGAGGCTTCGCGCGATCGCGGTGGGCGTCAGGCTCGGGTCGTCGGCGTGGCGGCGGACGTGATCGCGGACCGCGGTGTCCACGGTGGCCAGTACGGTGGGCATCGCGTCGCGGCGGCGCAGGCAGAGGCCGAGTAGATCGACGATCGTGTCACAGGCGGAGGCGAACTCGGGACCGTCGACGGCCGCGCGCTGCTTGCCGAGTTCGGTGATCATGCCTGTGACAACCGATCCCAGTCCTTCCCGCAGGTCGATCAGTGCGGGTCCCGCCCCGAGTTCGAGGGGCAGCGCGCCCGCCGGGACGTTCAACACCCAGCCGCGCGCGGCCATGGGCTGGCGGAATTCCACAGGACGGGTCTTGGTGACCACCGCGCCGTGCCCCGGGACTACCTGGGCGGTGATGTCGTCCTGCCGAAGACGCAATGCGCCCGCTACCGGGATCATCACCCGCAGGCTCTCATCGCCGTCGTGCCGGATGTCCGCACGGGTTCTGGCGTAGACGATGCTGTCGGACCAGAAATCGATCAGCTGATAGCCCGCGTATCGCTGCACGGCCGTAGCGCCACGGAACGACGCCGGACTGGCGAAGCGGCACTGCAACGTGCCCTGGTTACGACAGACGTGCTCGGCCCAGAAGTCGGCCGACTCGCGGGGCGGGACTGCGCCGGTATCGACTCGTTCCACCCGATATGGCTCGGTGATCGACACGAGCATCCTCCAGACCGGCGTGCGCGCTTCCGTCGGACCCGTGCACGGATCAGGTCGAGCGCGCATGGGTCCAGGCCTAACGTGGGAGTCCGATCGTACAGATCACAGCCCAGAACATCGGCGCGTCAAAGCCGGCGGCGGGACCCGTTCGACGTAGCGGGAAGACGACCCGGCCGGGCACCGGCCCGCCGCTCACCGCGAGGAATGAGCACTGTCATGGACCGCAGGCATATCCACATACAGACTCGGCTCGGGTTGCTGCACGTCGTGCTGACCGGCGGCGGCCATCCGATCGTGATGTGGCCGAGCCTTCTGATGGACGCCGCCCTCTGGGACGCCCAGGTGGCGCACTTCGCACGGAATTTCCTGACCATCGCGGTGGACCCGCCCGGCCACGGCGGGTCCAGTCGTCTCGAGCGCCCCTTCACCTTCGACGAGTGCGCGGGCTGTGTGGTCGACATCCTCGATCAGCTCGGATTACCTCGGACGCATTTCATCGGGAACTCCTGGGGCGCGATGATCGGCGGCACCCTCGCCGCCGAATTCCCTGATCGCGTCGAGTCCGCCGTTCTGATGAACGGCACGGCGTCATCGGCACCGCTCGGTCAGCGGCTGCAGTACCGGACGCTGCTGATGGCGATCCGGATTCTGGGCGGGATTCGCCCACCGCTCACCGGATCGGTGGTTCGCGCGTTTCTCGGTCCGACAACCGAACGCACCCGCCCGCAGGTGGTCCGGCAGGTCGTCGACGTGGCGCGTCGCAATGATCCGGCATCGGTCGCGCACGCCGTGCGATCGGTGGTGATCGACCGGCCGGACCAACGAAGCCGGTTCGCCTCGATCACCTGTCCCACACTGATCGTCGGAGGCCGCGAGGATCGCACGTTCCCCGTGCCCGAACTCGAGATCATGGCGAAGTCCATCCCCGGCGCGGAACTCGTGGTCGTCGACGGAGCCGCGCACCTCGCGGCAGCGGAGATCCCCGACGAAGTGAACCGATTGGTCGAGACCTTTCTGACCCACCGCGGCGCGACGAGCGAATAGTCAGCGGATCTTGAAGATCACCAAGCGCTGGACGACGAAGTTGATGACGGTCGCGGTGCCCTGGGCGATGACGAAGGCCAGCGGCTGGCGCCACCACTCGCCTGGGAGGGTGAAGTAGAACAGGTTGTTGATGCCGACCTGCACCGCGAAGGTCACCGCGTAGAGCGCGACGACCGCGAGGAAGCGGACGCGGCTGGGCGGGGCCTGGAAGGTCCAGCGGCGATTGATCAGGTAGGCGGTTGTGGTGCCCGCCACGAAACTGATCGACTTGGCGACGATGACCGGCAGGCCCACCAGGTTGAGCAGCAGGCTGTAGAGCCCGTAGTCGACGACGGCCGAGAACCCGCCGGTGAGGGTGAACCGGATGATCTGCGTCTTGAGGTCGACATCGCTGCCGCCGGGCTCGTCGACCAGCGGCAACTCCGCCGGAAGCGGCAGGTGGGGTTCGGCTTGCACGCCGACGAGCGTAGCGTCGAACCGGCGATGACCGGGATTCGGCGTTGATCCGAGGTGTGCGCCACTACCGATGGGTAGAGCGACCCCGTTCCTATCTGGCGTCATACCTGTAGCCTCTATGCCGATGTCCACGAAAGCTCCGACCGCCACCAAGACAACCGGGAACGACAAGGGCGCCGGCGTCACGAACGACGGCCCCGCTGCGGGGAACGCGTTCGACCTTCCGACGCGCACCCGCACGTTGACCGGGTGGGGTCGCACCGCACCCACCTCTTCCGAAGTGCTCTCGACCAGCGATCCCGAACTGATCGCCAAGGCAGTCGCCATGGTCGCCGAGGACAACGACGGCAAGCCGGCCCACCTGCGGCGCGGCGTGATCGCCCGCGGTCTCGGCCGCTCCTACGGCGACCACGCGCAGAACGCGGGCGGCCTGGTCGTCGACATGACCGCGCTGAACAACATCCATCGGATCGACCGCGACACCCGCATCGTGGACGTGGACGGCGGCGTCAGCCTGGACCAGCTCATGAAGGCCGCGCTGCCGTTCGGGCTCTGGGTGCCGGTGCTGCCCGGCACCCGCCAGGTGACGATCGGGGGCGCGATCGCCTCCGACATCCACGGCAAGAACCACCACAGCGAGGGCAGCTTCGGCAATCACGTGCGCTCGATCGATCTGCTCACCGCCGACGGGCAGGTGCAGCACATCACGCCGAAGCGCAACGCCAAGCTGTTCTGGGCGACCGTCGGCGGCAACGGGCTCACCGGCATCATCCTGCGCGCGACCATCGAGATGGTGCCCACGGAGACCGCCTACTTCCTCAACGACGGCGTGAAGACCACGACGCTCGACGAGACCATCGCCGCGCACAGCGACGGCAGCGAGGCGAACTACACCTACTCGAGCGCCTGGTTCGACGTGATCAGCCCGCTGCCCAAGCTGGGCCGCGCCACGATCACCCGGGGCAGGCTGGCCAAGCTCGACGAGCTGCCCAAGCGGCTGCGCAGCAAGCCGCTGAAGTTCGACGCGCCGCAGCTGATGACCGTTCCGGACATCTTCCCGAACTGGACGATGAACAAGGTCACGCTGATGTCCATCGGCGAGGCGTACTACCGGATGGGCGGCAACTACACCGGCAAGGTGCAGAATCTGACGCAGTTCTATCACCCGCTGGACATGATCGCGGAGTGGAACCGCGGCTACGGCTCCAACGGCTTCCTCCAGTACCAGTTCGTGGTGCCCACCGAGGCGGTCGAGGAATTCAAGCGGATCATCATCGACATCCAGGCGTCCGGGCACTACTCGGCGCTGAACGTGTTCAAGCTGTTCGGCCCGGGCAACCAGGCCCCGCTGAGCTTCCCGATGCCGGGCTGGAACATCTGCGTCGACTTCCCGATCAAGCCGGGCCTCAACGAGCTGGTCGGCGAACTGGACCGGCGGGTGCTCGAGTTCGGCGGGCGGCTGTACACCGCGAAGGACTCGCGGACCACCGCCGAGACCTTCCACAAGATGTATCCCCGGATCGACGAGTGGATCAAGGTCCGCCGCAGCGTCGACCCCACAGGCGTGTTCATGTCCGATATGGCGAGAAGGCTGGAGCTGCAGTGATCAATGCCGTTGGCAACCCGCAGTCGATTCTGCTGCTGGGTGGCACCTCGGAGATCGGCTTGGCAATCTGCGCGGAGTACCTGAAGAAGGGACCCGCGCGCATCACCCTCGCGGCGCTGCCCGGTGATCCGCTGCGGGAGGGCGCGGTCGCCCAGATGAAGGCCGCGGGCGCGAGCCAGGTCGACGTCATCGACTTCGACGCGCTCGACACCGAGAGCCACCCCAAGGTGATCGACGCCGCGTGGGACGCGGGTGACGTGGACGTCGCGATCGTCGCCTTCGCCCTCGACGGAGATCCCGAGGAGCTGTGGCAGAACCAGAGCAAGGCCGTGCGGGTCGCCCAGATCAACTACACCGCCTCGGTCTCCGTCGGCGTGCTGGTGGGCGAGAAGATGAAGGCGCAGGGCTTCGGCCGGATCATCGCGATGTCGTCGGTGGCCGGTGAGCGGGTGCGGCGCTCGAACTTCGTCTACGGGTCGACCAAAGCCGGCCTGGACGGCTTCTACCTCGGGCTCGGCGAAGCACTGCGGCCGCACGGCCCGCGCGTGCTGGTGATCCGGCCCGGCATGGTGCGCACCAAGTTCTCGGCGCACGTCAAAGAGGCTCCGCTCACCGTGGACAAGGAAGATGTCGCGGCGCTGGCGGTCGCGGCCTCGCAGCGGGGGAAGGAACTGGTCTGGGCGCCGGGCGGCTTCCGCTACGTGATGATGGTGCTGCGGCACGTCCCGCGCGCGATCTTCCGCAGACTGCCGATCTGACCCTCGGCGAACGAACTCGGTGCCCGCGTGATCGGTGATCGCGCGGGCACCTATCGTCTGACGGAGTGGACCCTGTGAACCCGGAGGCGCCATGCGAGTAATCCAGTGCGACGAGCGCGGAGCGGTCCGTTGAGCACGGTGACCGCAACGGACGAAGCGCCGCCGCGGCCCGCCGATCCGGCCCCGGCGCCGGGGCGGAGGTCGCTCGCGATGCGGCAGATCGTCTCGGGCGCCGGTGAGGCCGCGCTCGCCGCGGTCGTCGCCGCGGTGGTGGCCGCCGTCGGACTCGTCGCGTTCTCGCTGGTGCAGTGGCCCGCCTTCAACGCATCGAACGTGACGCGGGCGCTGACCACGGTCGGGCAGGTCGCCGCCGCGGTCATGCTCGCGGTCGCGATCGCGCTGCTGCGGCTGCGCAAGTGGCCCTTGCTCGCGAAACCGCTGTCCTGGATCGGTCTTTCGACGTTCGTCACGTTCACCCTCGGCATGCCGCTGGCGGCGACGAAGCTGTATCTGTTCGGCGTCTCGGTGGATCAGGAGTTCCGCACCGAGTTCCTCACGCGGCTCACCGATTCCGCCGCGCTGCGCGATATGACGTACGCGGATCTGCCGTCCTTCTACCCGGCGGGCTGGTTCTGGATCGGCGGGCGGGTCGCGAATCTGCTCGGGATGGACGGCTGGGAGGTGTTCAAGCCGTACGCGATCGGCTTCCTCGCGGTGGCCGCCGTCGTCGCGCTGGTGCTGTGGTCGAAGCTGATCCGCGCGGATTGGGCAGTGGGCGTCGCTGCGGCGAGCACGGCGGTCACCCTGGCCTACGCCGCGCCCGAGGCGTACAGCGCCGTCATCGTGCTGCTGCTTCCGCCCGCCCTGGTGCTCGCTTGGGGGGCACTGTATCGACCCCTCGAGGACGTGAAGGCGGACGACACCGAGCATCGCACCGCCGGTGGGTGGGGCGCGGTCGCCGGTACCGGATTGTTCCTGGGCTGGGCGGCCACGTTCTACACCCTCTACTTCCTCGTGGCCGCCTTCGCGGTCGCTCTGATGGGGCTGCTGGCGGCCTTCCTGGCGGTGCGCGCGCGGCGCGGCGCCGACCAGCCGCGTCGCGCTCGCGTGACGACGGCCTCGGCGCGCCGCCCTTGGCGCGCGGCGGTGCCGCCGCTGACGCGGCTGGTGGTGATCGCGGCGATCGCCGGACTGATCGCGCTCGTCGTGTGGGCCCCGTACCTGGCGAAGGCGCTGCGCGGCACGACCGCGAGTTCCGGAACCGCCCTGCACTACCTGCCGGAGGCGGGAGCCGAGCTGCCCCTGCCGATGTTCCAGTTCTCGCTGCTCGGAGCGCTGTGCCTGATCGGCACCATATGGCTGGTGCTGCGCGGGGCGTCGTCGCGCAGGGCGCAGGCGCTGGGTATCGGGGTGGCGGCGATCTACCTGTGGACGCTGCTGTCCATGGTGGCGACCGCCGCGGGCACCACGCTGCTGTCGTTCCGGCTGGAGCCGGTGCTGCTGGTGTTGCTGTCGGTCGCCGGCGCGTTCGGGTTCGTGGAGGGCGCGCGGGCGATCTACCAGGCTTTGAACGAGCCCGCCCGGTTCCGGCTGGTGGCGATCGTCGTCGCGACGATCGGCGCGCTGGCCTTCGCTCAGGACATCCCGCATGTGCTGACCGCCGAGATCACCACCGCCTACACCGACACCGACGGTGACGGAAACCGGGCCGACCAGCGACCCGCCTCAGCGGTTGCGCGCTACCGCGAGGTGGACCAGGCACTCATCGCGCAGACCGGGCGACCGCGCTCGGACACGGTGGTGCTCACCGCCGACACGAGCTTCCTTTCCTTCTACCCCTACTTCGGCTTCCAGGCGCTCACCTCGCACTACGCCAATCCGCTCGCCGATTTCGCAGCGCGCGGGGCCACCATCAAGCGCTGGAGCGAACTGAAGACGTCGCAGGAGTTGCTCGACGCGATGGCGGCGAGCCCGTGGCGCGCGCCGGACGCGTTCCTGTTCCGGCGCAGCGGCGACAGCTACACCTTGCGGCTGGCCGAGGACGTCTACCCGAACGACCCGAACGTGGCGCGTTACCCGGTGAGCTTCCCCAAGGAACTGTTCGCCGACTCGCGTTTCACCAGCACGGACATCGGCCCGTTCACGCTGGTCACCGTCCGCCGCTGACCGAAGCGGCGAAATCGCCACGGTTGAACTCGCGCGAAGTGGATACCCCTCCCGTTTGTCGGTCCACGCACAGCGTGGTTGGTATGGAGGGCGCTGTCGAGGAGTGATGCGCAGGTGACACGTGCACAAGACGTCGAAACCGGCGCGGAGACGGAATCGGCGGAGGTCGCGGTCGCGACGGAAGCGACAGCGGCCGGAGTGCTCACCAGTCCCGCGCGAACCCGGCTCCCCCGCCTCCGGGCCGGTGGCGCCGATCTGCTCGTCGGTCTCGGCTACCTGGCACTGGCCGCGGCGGTGCTGTCGGGTCAGTGGCGCGACACCGACAGCGGATACCTGATCAAGAGCGGTCAGGACCAGACGATGTGGGAGTGGTTCTTCGCCGTCACCGCACACTCGGTTGCCAACTCGCAGAACCCGCTCGGCACCGACCTGCAAAACTTTCCGGCCGGGGTGAACATGATGGCCAATACGGCCATGTTCGGCGTCGGCGTGCCGCTGACGCCGGTCACCTTGCTCTTCGGGCCCACCGTCACGTTCGTGCTCGTGCTCACCATCGGCCTCGCCGGTACGGCGTTCGCCTGGTATCACCTGTTCTCCCGCGAACTCGTCCGATCCCGGGTCGCCGCGGTGATCGGCGGCCTGTTCTGCGGTTTCGCGCCCGGGATGATCTCGCACGCCAACGCGCACCCGAATTTCGTCGTGCTGCTGCTGCTTCCGATCATCGCGGGCCTGCTGATCCGGATGACGCGGCGAGCAGCGCAGCCGCGCCCGCGGGTGCGCGATGCCGTCATCCTGGGCCTTCTGGTCGCGATGCAGATCGCGCTCGGCGAGGAACCGCTGCTGATCTTCGCACTCGCCTTCGGCTTGTTCGCGCTCGTCTACTACCTGCATGCGCCACGCGCCGGGCTGCGCGTGGCGCGGATGATCGCCCCCACCCTCGTGCTGAGCGCGGTGATCACCCTGGCGCTCGCCGAGATCCCGCTGTGGTGGCAGTTCTTCGGCCCGCAGAGCTATCGCTCGATCGACCACGGCCCGATGGGCAACGATCTCGAAGCGCTGGTGCAGTTCCCGTCCGAGTCGCTGGGTGGCGTGTTCGCTCCCGGCCAGAACGTGGCGATCAACCCGACCGAGCAGAACGCGTACTTCGGCTGGCCGCTGCTGCTCCTCGTGGTATTCACCGTGGGCCTGCTGTGGCGCGACCGGGTGGTGCGGGCCGCGGCCGTGGTGATCGCGGTCTTCGGAGTGCTGTCGCTGGGCGCGGTCGCCACGATCGGCAAGCGGCCGACCGGCATCGCACTGCCGTGGCGCTGGGCCGAACAGGTCCCGCTGCTGAACACGGTGCTGGAGAGCAGGCTCAGCATGGCCGCGATCCCGGCCATCGCGATCGTGCTCGCACTGGCCAGCGAGCGGGCGGTGCGGACCTGGACGCTATCGGCGGTGGACTGGAAGCCGCTCGCGTGGTTCGGCGCTCTCGCCTGCGCGCTGCTGCCGTTGATCCCGACAATCCTGCCGGTGGTCGAACGGACGCCGACGCCGGATTTCTTCGCCGACGGCACCGTACGCCGCTATGTCGGCGACGGATCGGTGGTTCTGGTACCCCCGCCCCGGCCACCCGACGCGCGGGGGCTGCGCTGGCAGGCCGACGCCGATTTCAGCTTCCCGCTCGCGGGAGGTTACTTCGTCGGCCCGACCGGTATGACCAAGAAGGGGATCTACGGCCCCGAGGCCCGTCCGACCACCGCCCTGCTGGTGCAGGCGCAGGACACCGGGGTGGTCCCGCGGATCGACGCCGACGTGCGCGCCCGCGCGCTGGATGATCTGCGGTTCTGGCGCGCCGACGTCCTGGTGCTGCCCGCGACGAGGAACGGCGAGGTACTGCGCGAGACGGTCACGCAGCTGCTCGGATTCACACCGACGCGCGTCGAGGACGTCTGGCTGTGGGACGTTCATACGCTGCGTGCGTCGGGGGCAGTCGGAATCACACCGGACGGTAGCTAGCATCAACCACCGTGCGACCGGACCGATCTTCTCGAGCGTTCACCCGTATCCGCTTGATCGCCCTCCTCTCCGGGCTTCTCGGATTCCTGCTGGCGTTGCTGACCCCGATCCTGCCGGTGCGGCAGGATCGGGCGAGCGTGGACTGGCCCCAGCCGGGCGCCGCGAGCGTGGCGGCGCCGCTGGTGTCCTACGAACCGCTGCGGTTGCGCGCGACGCTGCCCTGCTCGCTGGTGAGCGAGCTCGGAGCGGGCGGCACCGTGCTGTCCACCGTCCCGGTGGCCTCCGGCCAGGCGGCGACCAAAGGGCTGGTGGTCTCGGTCGCCGACGGCGTCCTCTCGGCGGTGCTGCGGGACATCCCGCTGCTGTCCGCGCCGCTGTCGGAGGTCGGGTCCTGCGCGACGATCGGCATCGAGTCGAACGCCGCCGCGACGACCCTCGAACTCACCGGCGTCACCCGTCAGGACGGCACGCCGTTTCGGACCACGATCGGCCGGGACGTGCGGCCGCAGCTGGTCGGCATGTTCACCGACCTGGATGCCGGTCGGCTCGCCGGAGCGCAGGTGCACGCGGACATCGACTCGCGTTTCTCCTCCACACCGACGCCGCTGAAGCTGGCCGCCATGCTCGCCGCCGCTGTGTTCACGCTGATCGCACTCGTCGCACTGCATCTGCTGGACACCACCGACGGGCGCAGAGCGCGGCGGTTCCTGCCCGCGCACTGGTGGCGGGTCACCCCGGCGGACGGCGTCGTGCTGGGCATCCTGGCGCTGTGGCACGTCATCGGGGCGAACACCTCCGACGACGGCTACATCCTGAACATGGCCCGAGCCTCCGAGCACGCGGGCTACATGGCGAACTACTACCGCTGGTTCGCGGTCCCCGAGGCTCCGTTCGGCTGGTCCTACGAGGTGCTGGCCTGGATGGCCCGGATCTCCGACGCGAGCCTGTGGATGCGACTGCCCACCTTGCTCGCGGGGGTCGTCTGCTGGCTGGTGATCAGCCGTGAGGTGCTGCCCCGCCTCGGCGCCCGGGCGCGCCGCAACAAGGTGGCGCTGTGGACGGCCGGGTTGGTGTTCCTCGCGTTCTGGCTGCCCTACGACAACGGACTGCGCCCCGAACCGCTGATCGCGGCGGGGGCGCTGCTCACCTGGTGCTCGATCGAACGCGCCATCGCGACCGGCCGGTTGCTGCCCGCGGCGGTGGCCGTGCTGATCGCCGCGTTCTCCCTTGCGGCGGGCCCGACCGGTCTGATCTGCATCGCGGCGCTGATCGCCGGGTCGCGACCGGTGCTGCTGATCATCATCAAGCGTGCGCGCGGTGTGATCCCGGTCCGCACCGGACCCGACGCGGACGCGGCCGCCGCGGGTTCCGCCGAAGCCGCGGCAGCGGTGAACGCTCCCGGGACCGTGCGCAAGACCTCCCGGGCAGCGACGGTCTTCCGGTTCGCCGCGCTGCTCGCCCCCGGCCTGGCGGCGGGCACGCTGGTGCTGGTGGTGATCTTCGCCGACCAGACGCTGTCGACGGTGCTGGAAGCCACCCGGGTCCGCACGATCGTCGGCCCGAACGTCGCGTGGTTCGACGAGCGCACCCGCTGGGATTCGCTGCTCATGCTCTCGCCGGACGGTTCACTGGCGCGGCGGTTCGGCGTGCTGGTGATGCTGCTGTGCCTGCTGGTGTGTGTGCTGCAAGTGCTGCGCAAGGGCCGGATTCCGGGCACCTCGCGCGGTCCTTCGGTGCGCATTCTCGGCATCGTGTTCGCGTCGCTGTTCTTGATGATGTTCACCCCCACCAAGTGGACGCACCACTTCGGCGTGTATGCCGGACTGGCCGGATCGTTGGCCGCGCTCGCGGCTGTCGCGGTGGGCACCACCGGCATTCGCTCTCCGCGCAACCGGGCGCTGTTCGCCGCCGCCGTGTTGTTCCTGCTCGCCGTAACCTTCACCGGCTCCAACGGGTGGTGGTACGTGTCCAGCTACGGTGTCCCGTGGTGGGACAAGGCGCCGCTGATCGCGGGCAAGGGACTGTCCACGTTGTTCCTCGGACTCAGCGGCGTCGCGTTGCTGATCGCCATCTGGCTGCACTACCGGGAACCGTATCGGCGCGAGCGGGCGACGGCGCCACGGCGTTTCGACCGGTGGGCGTCGGCGCCGCTGACCGTAGCCGCCGCGCTGCTGGTGGTGTTCGAGATCGCCTCGCTCGCCAAGGCCGCGGCCACGCAGTACCCCGCGTACTCGATCACCAAGTCGAACGTGGAGTCGGTCGGCGGGGATTCGTGCGCGCTGGCCAACGAGGTGCTGGTGGAGACCGACACCGCCGATTCGCTGCTGCAGCCCTTCACCGGATCGCTCGCGGACGGATCGGCCGCGCAGAACAAGGGTTTCACTCCGAACGGGGTGGCGAGCGACCTCACCGCCGACGCCGAGGAGACGGTCTCCGGCGGAGCGAACTCGGTGGACAAGGATTCCGAGAACAAGACCAGCAAGACCACCGGCGCCGGCACCGGAGGCGGCACCACCGCGCAGGCGGGCATCAACGGCAGTACCGTCGCGCTGCCGTTCGGCCTGGACGCGGCGAAGACCCCGGTGCTGGGCAGCTACCAGGAGGGCGAGCAGCAGCAGGCGAAGCTGACCACCCAGTGGTACCGGCTCGATCTGACCGACAGCATGCGCCACGACCCGGCCTACCAGGTGCTCGCGATCACCGCGGCGGGCCGGATCCGGTCGGTGGACGCGGACGGCGTGCTCACCTACGGACAGGAACTGCACCTGGAGTACGGCGTCCGCGGAGCGGACGGCGAGGTGCGCACACTCGGCTCGATCGATCCACTGGACATCGGCCCCGCGCCGTCCTGGCGAAACCTGCGGGTGCCGCTGGATCGACTGCCGGGGGAAGTGAACGCGGTGCGTCTGGTCGCGATCGACAACGACATCACGCCCAAGCAGTGGCTGGCCGTCACCCCGCCCCGGCTGCCCAAGCTGGCCACGCTGAATTCCGTGGTCGGCTCGGTTGATCCGGTGCTGCTCGACTGGCACGTCGGCCTGGCCTTCCCGTGCCAGCGGCCGTTCGACCACAAGGACGGCGTCGGCGAGATCCCGCGGTGGCGCATCCTGCCCGACCGGGTGGGCTCCGACGCCTCCAACGCCTGGCAGGACGACATCGGCGGCGGCCCCCTCGGCTGGACCGGCTTGCTGCTGAAGTCCCAAACCGTCCCCGCCTACCTCGACCACGACTGGGCCCGCGACTGGGGCTCCCTCGAGAAATTCAGTCTCTACGCCCCCGACGCCAGCCCCGCCACCATCCACATCTCTCCCCGAACCCGCACCGGCCTCGACACCGACGACCCCATCCGCATCCGCTGAACCCTGTGGGGCGCACACAGAGATGTGCGCCCCACAGGAGTATCGATCATAGGGTCGGCATCGAAAGCGATTATCAAGGCAATCACCGCCCTCAACTCGTTTCGAGCGAAATTCCTACCGAGCCACCCGCTGTCAATTATTGGCGGAAAAGCCCGTCCGAGCGCAGTGGAAAGAATGCTGGGATCATCCAGCCGCCCGCCGCCAGCCTTCGATCACGAAATCGACGTATTCATGACCGGGCACCCTCGAGCTCAGCACACCATTCGCGAAGTTCAGAGTGTACCGAATCACCGGCTTACCGAAGGGCTCTATTGGTACCGACAGCGAAATCCCGGATTCTATGACCGACCGCAATATCTCACAAATATCGGACAGGTCGAATGGATCGTCTCGGGGGGCAATGAACGACAGATTCAAGCCGAGGTCTACCCGCACTCCATCATCTACTTTCGTCAAGATCATAGACGAGCCCGAGCCACCATAGGGAGTCGCAGCGATCACGTCCGATCCTGCGTCGAAAAGGAATCGGCCTAATGCTCCATATTCTTTCGACAGCCATGAATGCAGATCCGGCATCACCCTATCGAAATCGCTCACAAGCTTTCCTTCCCACCTTCATCAGCGAATCAGCAAGTCACCGTCGATCGTGGCCCGAATCCATTCTGATAGTTCTTTGTCGTTTTACCGCCTACGGTGATGTGGCCCTCCGCCACCCCGATGTACTCTCCTGCGACACAGGGAGTTCCGTTCTGCGACATCACAGTATACTTCTTCCCCGCCGTCGGTGAGTGCACAGTTCTCTGTGCGATACTGTTTTCCACCCGGACCCACTCCGGACCATCGACTTTCACATAGTAGATGAAGACGTCTGCACGTTCGACGTCACCCTCGCAGATGAGCGTTCCCTTCACATCCATGAGTCCGGGAGAGCCTTTGGATGGGTGCACGTTGTGGACTTTGACTTCGCAGCTCCCGACACCAGCATTTGCGACACCCGATCCAGCACCGAGAATCCATCCGGTGGACATGACCAGTACAACTGTTGCCAAAAGCCTTGACTGTGATTTCGACAGATTATGTCTCGAAAGCATTATTCCCCCAATCGAACACAGCCCGAAGCGCTGCTTGATTTCGAGGTTACGTATAAGGTTCCCTGCGGTCAAGGTCGAAAAAGTGATGCCACCGCGACCAGCAATCCGCGAGCGGCACTAGACGCCACTCGCGGATCGAGATCAGGGGATGAGGACCAACCGCCCACGAATGCCGCCTGTCGCCAGACGGTGCTGAGCGATATCGACGGAAGTGAGGGGGAGCGTCCCCGCTACGCGGAGGGTGAGTTCGCCCGCGTCGACGTGGGCGACCAGTTGGTCGAGTTGTGCGCGGTCGGCGCGGACCAGGACCGTGCGGACCTCGGTTCCGCGCAACGGGATCGGGGTGTTCGGGACGCTGATGGACACGAACCGCCCGCCGCCGCGCACCGCCGCGAGCGTCGTGGGGCCGAGTGCGGCCGCGTCGAGGGCGGCGTCCACTCCGCCGGGGACGAGGGCGCGGACGGCATCCGGAAGGGAGGCCTGGCGCGGCACGAAATCGGTGGCGCCCAACGCGCGGACCGTGTCCTCGTCTGCTGGCGAGGCCGATGCGATCACCCGCACGCCCCTCGCGGCGGCGAGTTCGACGGCGAAGCCGCCGACCGCGCCCGCCGCGCCGGTCACCAGCAGCGTGTCGGTGGAGGTGAGATCCAGCGCGTCGAGTGCCTGGATGGCGGTGAGGCCGTTCAGCGGGATGGTGGCCGCTTGCACCGGAGGCACGGAAACCGGAGCGGGCGCGACGTTTCCGGCCTCCAGGACCACATAGTCGGCCTGCGCGCCGAGCGAGACGTCGAGCCGGTCGCTGATGCCGATCACCGCCTGCCCCACCGTGAACCCGGTGACGCCCGCGCCGAGCGCGTCCACCGTGCCCGCGACGTCCCAGCCGACGCCCCATCGGTCGCGCGGCGCGGCGAACGGCGTGCCGCCCACGCCCGCACGCACCATCAGGTCGACCGGATTCACCGTCGCCGCCGCGACCGCGATCCGGATCGCGCCCGGACCCGGTTGCGGCGTCGGCACTTCCACGATCTCCACCTCGGCTTCCGGTCCCGGCTGGTGAACCACTACTGCGCGCATGGCGTTCCTTTCTCTCGGCTGTCGACCAACTTACGAGGCGCTACTATCTGCTGGGTAGTAGTTACCCGAGAGTGCGTTAG
The DNA here is from genome assembly GCF_040630775.1 of Nocardia sp. NPDC005745. Classification (NCBI taxonomy): domain Bacteria; kingdom Bacillati; phylum Actinomycetota; class Actinomycetes; order Mycobacteriales; family Nocardiaceae; genus Nocardia; species Nocardia sp. NPDC005745. The sequence goes on along the minus strand of NZ_JBEXYF010000014.1, from coordinate 108,121 downwards.
TGGCGGCGAGGTATCCCCGATGACGACGAAGACCGCGGCGCAGCGCCGTGAACTGGCCAAACAGCATTACGACGCGTATATCGCCGAGTGTCCGACCCGGCAGCTGCTGGACCGGATCAGCGACAAATGGGTTAGCCTCGTGCTCGCTGCGCTCGCCGAGGGCCCTTTGCGCTACGCCGAACTGAACCGGATCATCGCGGGCGTGAGCCCCAAGATGCTCACCCAGACGCTGCGCGGACTGGAGCGCGACGGCTTGGTGAAGCGGCGGATCACCGCCGAAGTGCCGGTCCGCGTCGACTACGAACTCACCCCGCTCGGGCACAGCCTTCAGCCGGTCATGAGCGCCGTCAAAGCCTGGGCGGAGGCGCGCATGGACGACGTCATCGCCGCGCGGACACGCTACGACGGCAATCGGTAAATAAACCGGTTGTCCGGTCTGAAAACGTGCTCCCACCTGTGGCTAAACATCGCAGGACGAATCGGGTCGATGGCCTTAATCTGATTGCCATGACAACGGCATTCGATGAAATGGATCTGCGCGATCTTGTCGGACTGCTCAGCGAAGAGGAACAACGGGAGCTGCGGCCTGCGGTGCTGCGCGTGCTCGGCCGCCTCCCTTCGCAAGAGGTGCTCCGGCGCGAGCTCGGTCTTCGACTGAAGGTCTGAGCGCCCGGTTCGCACCGGCGAAATACGGCAGGGCCGCCGCGCAGGGTTCACCTGCGCGGCGGCCCTGTCTTCGGGTATCTATCCCGTAGCCAGCTCGCCGAAAGCGACATCGACGGGTATCGGCACGTCACAGCGATGCCAATACTCTCGACCTTGCCTATTCGCGCTGCTCGGCCACAGCGCGGATCTCCTCGGCGCAGGACGCCGCTCGAGCCAGACGTCCGTCCGTGGTGATCAGCGGCATGTCCAGCTGTTCGGCGAGTTCGACATAGAGAGCATCGGTCAGCCTGATAGCGGCACGCCGAGCCCAAGCCCCCTTGGTGAGGTTCATCAGTGGATGGCGGGTCAGTGGGGCGCGAGCGAGACGGCTCAGCGCGGTCTCGACTTCGGCATCGGTCAGATCGCCGGCACGGTTCAGTCGCCCCAGCGCGGACAGCACTTCGGCGTCGAAGTGCGCCGGGACGTGCATGACCGTCGTCGTGATCCGCGCGGTCACAGCGGCCGTGCGATCGTTGCGCATGAGTATGTCGACCATCGCGCTGGCGTCCAGCACAATCTGTTCGGTTTCGGTCACTGGCCGAACTCATCCCGCGCCGAATCAACAGCGGCGATGATGACCTCGTGTGAGACCTCAGGCCGGTCGTCGAACTCGGCCAACCATGCCGAGGTGGCGGTCTTTTCGAGTTCCGCGAGGATCGCGGCCTGAGTGAGCGCGGACACATTCAGCCCACGTTCCCGGGCGCGTTCAGCCAGTTCGTCGGGCACATAGACATTGAGCCGAGTCATACGCCAAATATACACACTTGTGTGTGTATAGATCGCTGAGGATGTCGCCGAGTTGTCCATGACACCAGAAGGCCGTCGCACAGGGGTTCTGCGCGACGGCCCGTTGGCCGGGATCACCCGAAACGGATCAGAAGACCCGCAAACTACCCGGCGACCAGAACCCGGAACGAGTGGTCGTACCGGTCTCCAGCTTCGCAGGGACGGCGTTGCGGTCGTACTGGTCGTAGCGCTCCAGCGAGCCCCAGTCGCGCGCCCAGTCGTCCTTCAGGTAGGTGGGCACGGTGACCGACTTGGCCAGCATCTGGGAGAAGCCGAGCGGGCCGCCGAATTCCTCGGCCTGCCAGGTGTTCGTCGAGCTGATGGCCAGCGGGCGGTCCGGCAGGATGCGGTAGCCGGGCACCTCGGCCACGCCGTTCTCGTGGTCGAACGGACGCTGGCACGGGAACTGCAGGCCCACCGCCCAGTCCAGCAGGATCGGCTGCTGGGAGCCCAGCAGGCTGTTGAGCGTCTGCAACTTCGGCATCCGCGGCGGCGTGAACGCCAGCCACTGGTCCCCGATCAGGATCGGGTCGTTGGCGACGATGCGCACCGCGTCGGCGTCGGGCGCGATCTCGTCCAACGGCACCCGCAGGTTGCGCCAGGACGGGAACGGGCCGATGTCGCGCGGCAGATAGGTGCCGAGCTTCTGCACGCTGCCGTCGGGCAGGTGCTTGCCGTAGTCGACGGTCAGCGATTGGCCGTACTTCATCGAGCCGGTGTCGTCGAATGAGAGGATGCGACCGGCGGCCGAGATCACCACCAGCGGCCTGTCCGCCGAACGAGCGGGCAGCCCGTACCAGCTCGAGGTGACGTTCGCAGGCTGCTGCACACCGTTCTGGTAGCTGCCGAGGATCGGCGTGGTGGCCGGGTCCAGACCGAACGGGAGGGCGACGGTGGAGCCGTTGACGCCGAGCGCGCCCTGACCGCCGCCGGTGCCCGCGCTCTGCCCCTCCGCGAACGCCGCGCCGACCGACTGCGTGGAGGTGTTGCCGGTGCCCGGCTTCACCTCGACACTGTCGGCGGACAGATCGTTGGGCACGCCGTTCGGAGCGAAGCCGACCGGATCGACGCCGGCCAGCGGATCGGCCGGATCGGTCGGCGGATGCGCCGGATCGATGATCGGCGCGAGCCTGCCGCCGTTCGGGTCCGGCTCGACCAGCACGTCGTTGGCCAGACCGCAGGTGCTGCCGCCGAGCGCGTCGAAGTTCGACCGCGCCAGCGAGTACGCCGGATACTGCGCGACCGCGCCCTTGACCAGCGAGAGCACCTCGAGCGCGACCATCAGCGCGGCGACCACGGTCAGCGGGATCGCGGCGAACCGGCGGATCCGCCTGCCGCGCGCCGTCTTCGCCGACGGCTGCGGCGCGGTGTAGTCCTCCCGCAGCGCGTACCAGCCGACCAGCGCCAGTGCCAGGCCGAACAGCATGAGCATGACCGTGTTGGACTGGTAACCGTGCAGCGAGATGCGCTTGTCGAACCAGGGCACGCCGAAGCTGGACACGTACCAGTAGCCGTTGATGCCGGAGAACGCGATCGCGAGCACGAACAGCAATCCCGCCAGGAAGATCGCCCGGTTCTTGCGGGCCCGCAGGGCGCTCGCCGAGACCGCGACGGCGGTGACCGCCGCCAGCGAGCCCGCGATGCCCGCGTACGCGCCGAAGTGGTGAGTCCACTTGGTCGGGTTGAACATCATGAAGAAGATCGTTCCGAAGACCACGCCCATCAGCCGCCAGGTCGGCCCGCTCGCGATACCCGGCACCTGCCTGCGCCGCAGCAGCACGAGCATCGTGGTGAACAGGCACAGCAGCATCACCAGGAAGGCGAAGCGGCGCGACAGCGAACCGTCGACGGTCTCCACGAACAGGTAGTAGTAGCGCAGGTAGTCCTCATACCAGGCCAGGTTCGGCCCGGTCACCTGGCGCACCCGGTTGGCCTCCTGGATGCCCGCGAAGGTCTGGTCGCTGTAGACCACGGTGAGCACGAGAACGCCCGCCGCGGCGATCGGCGCGAGCAACGGGAGCGTCGAGCCCCACCGCCCGGCGCCCAGCGCGGCGAAGTGCCGGTGCTTGCGCACCACGATGCGCACCATCGGACGGATACCGGCCAGCAGCGCCGCTACGCACATCAGTCCGGTCGGCGCGGCCGCCAGGGTGAACGCGGCCACCAGAATGGCCACCGCGGCGGGCAGCAACCGTCCGGTCGCGATAGCCCGCTCGATCGACACCCAGGTCAGCAGCGCGCCGAGCGCGACGACCGGCTCGGAGCGCAATCCGTTGTCGAACGGCAGCCAGAACGCCAGGAACACCAGTCCGCCGGTCCACAGCGCCACCTTGCTGGTGCGCACACCGCGGCCGAGGCGGGGCACCACCTCGCGGCTGATCACCAGCCAGCAGAGGATCGCGCAGGCCAGGGCCGGCAACCGCACCCAGGGGCTGGCCGTGGAGATCTCCGAGAAGACCTGGATCACGTAGTAGTACCAGCCGAACGGCGCCTCCGGCACGCCGTACCAGCGGAAGTAGTTGGCCATGTAGCCCGCGTGCGGCGCCACCCGCACCATGCTGAGGATGTAGCCGTCGTCGGAAGTGTTGGCGCCGGCGAAATGCCACAGCAGCAGCGTGCCGATCACCGCGCCGTCCGCCCAGGTCGGCTTCAGCCAGTTCGCCGGAAGGAACCGGCGGTGCCCGCGCCCGTCACTGCTGTCCAGCCGGGCCAGCGCCGCCAGGGCGATCAGCGTGCACAGCACCGCCGCGATCATCGCGATCAGCTTGATCGCGGTCGGGCTGGACGAGAAACGGGTGTCCACCGTCATGTCGAACGACAACCCCGCGGGCGCCGCGCCCTTGAGGTCGGAGAACACACCCACCACCTGAGGCCGCAGATCGCCGCCGAGCTGCCCCTCCACCGGCACGGTGACCAGCTCGGTCGTGCCGGGCGCCGCACCCTCGACCGGCCGCTCCACCTGCTTGGTGAGCCCGGCGAACGCCGCGTAGGTGCGCTCGCTGTCCGAGCTGATGGTCAGCGACGTGCACTCGCCCATGCGGCTGCGGTCGGCCGACACCACCACAGCGTTGCGATCGATCACGTCGACCGAGGTCTCCGAGACCCGCACGAACATCGCCTCCAGCGCGGCCCGGTCGCCCTGCGGCGGCGCGGTGGCCAGCAGCATGCCGCCCCGCTCGGGCAGCTGGGCGATGGTCTCGCACGGGATCGTCGCCTTCAGGTCGATCGGGACCTGCGACATCAGCGGCGCCTGCACGTTGCCGAGCGTCCCGCTCTGCGGCCAATTCAGCACCGCGGTCGTCTGGGTGACCGGCAAGAACGGAGTCGCCAGCGCGAACAGCGCGCCGAGCAGACCGGCGAGCAATGCGATGAGCCGAGCGGTCCGGAAATCGTTCGGGGTCACCGCAGGGGCGGCGGGGGGTTTCGTGAGAACAGCGGTTGCGGCGTCGGGCACGGTTGGCAATGCTATCTGCCCGTCTGTCCGCGCGGGCGTCGCGCCGCCGGGAGAAATCGCGGGTCCTCAGTATGTTCGGAGCCGACTGCCAGAATGTTGTGCGGACGGGCCGGAGAAATGGCGCCTGACGACCAATCGACCCCGTCCTGCTGACCGCTATCGACCACAATGGAAAGGTGGGCGTATGACCAAGGTGAATCTCTCGACGAACTACGGATCGATCGTCCTCGAGCTGGACGACCAGAAAGCGCCGAACACGGTGCGCAATTTCGTGGACTACGTGAACGCGGGCCACTACAACGGCACGATCTTCCACCGCGTCATTCCCGGCTTCATGATCCAGGGCGGCGGCTTCGAGCCCGGCCTGCGCCAGAAGGGCACGCAAGCGCCCATCCAGAACGAGGCGAACAACGGCCTGAAGAACAACAAGTACACCGTCGCGATGGCCCGCACCAACGACCCGCACTCGGCCACCGCGCAGTTCTTCATCAACGTCTCCGACAACGACTTCCTCAACCACTCCGCGCCCACCGCGGCGGGCTGGGGCTACACCGTCTTCGGCGCGGTGACCGAGGGCACCGACGTGGTCGACAAGATCGCGGGCGTCGCCACGGCCTCGGCCGGCGGGCACCAGGACGTCCCGGTGAGCGACGTCGTCATCGAATCCGCCACCGTCAGCTGATCATTCGGCGCCCATGACGCGAATCGGGCCGCGCCCCTGAGGGGTGCGGCCCGATCGTGTTCCACAGCCTACAGCGGCAGCAGGTGATGCTTGCGCGGGTTGCGGGCAACAGCCTTGTCCCGCAACAGTTGGAGCGCACGACGGATTTCCAGCCGGGTCGTCGCGGGCTCGATGACCGCGTCGACGTATCCGCGCTCGGCGGCCACCCACGGGGTCGCCACGGTGGCGTTGTAGAAGTCGATCATCTGCTGGCGGATCGCGGCGCGCTGGTCCTCGGGCGCGGCCTCGATCTGCTTGGCTCCGATCAGGCTGACCGCGCTCTCCGCGCCCATGACGGCGATCCGCGCGGTGGGCCAGGCCAGGTTCACATCGGCGCCCAGCTGCTTGGAGCCCATCACGGCGTAGCCGCCGCCGTAGGACTTGCGGATCACCACGGTGACCTTCGGGACCGACGCCTCCACGTAGGAGAACAGGAACCGTCCGCCACGCTTGATGACGCCGATCTTCTCCTGTTCCACACCGGGCAGGAACCCGGGCGTGTCGACGACGAACACCAGCGGGATCTCGAACGCGTCGCACAGCCGCACGAAATGCGCGGCCTTGTCCGAGGCGCGTGCGTCCAGCGCTCCCGCGTACACCATCGGCTGGTTGGCCACCACGCCGACGGTGCGCCCGTCCACCCGGGCGAATCCGGTGATGACGTTGCGGCCCGCCGACGCGCCGACCTCGTGGAAGGCCCCGTCGTCGAAGATGCGCAACAGGATCTCGTGCATGTCGTACCCGGAGTTGTCGGAGTCCGGGACGATCGAGTTCAGTTCCAGGTCGCTGTCGGTGGTCTCCGGCTCCAGGCCGGGATTCACGACCGGCGCCAGCTCCTGGCAGCTGGTCGGCAGGTAGCCCAGGTAATCGCGCACCCACTCGAACGCGGCCGTCTCGTCCTTGGCCACGTGGTGGATGTTGCCGTACTCCGCCTGGCTGCGCGCCCCGCCGAGTTCCTCGAGGCTGACGTCCTCGCCGGTGACCTCCCGGATCACCTTCGGGCCGGTGACGAACATGTACGCCTCTTCGGTCGCCACCACCACGTCGGTGTTGATCGGGGCGTAGACGGCGCCACCCGCGCACTTGCCGAGAATCATCGAGATCTGCGGGACCAGACCGGACAGCGGCTCCTGGCGGCGGCCCAGCTCGGCGTACCACGCCAGCGAGGTCACCGCTTCCTGCACGCGGGCGCCGCCGGAGTCGTTGATACCGACCACCGGGCAGCCGACCTTGGCCGCGTACTCCAGGATCCCGGCGACCTTGCGGCCGAACATCTCGCCGACCGAACCGCCGTACACGGTCTGGTCGTGCGAGAACACCGCCACGGGCCTGCCTTCGACGAGGCCGTGCCCGGTGACGACGCCGTCTCCGTAGAGCGCGGCGGGATCGCCCGGTTTGCGTACCAGCGCGCCGATCTCCACGAAGGTTCCCGGATCGAGCAGCATGTTGATCCGGTCGCGGGCGCTGGGGATGCCTTTCTTCGCCCGCTTGGCGATCCCCGCTTCACCCGCGGGCTCCTGCGCCAAATCCAGGCGCTTGCGCAGGTCGGCGAGTTTTTCGGCAGTCGTGCTCACTTGGCCCCTTTCGCCTCGATCGCGGCGAGCTTCGCGGTCAGGTCGGCCCCGATCTTCCCGATCCGCGGTTCGTCGATGATCTGCAGGTGGTCGCCGGCGATGTGGACGACCTCCAAATTCGGGATGTACTCGTCCCAGCCACCGTTCGGCAGCCGGTCGGCGAAGCGCGGCTCCAGCTCGATCATCCCGTCGTGATAGCGATCGGCGAGGTACAGCACCACATTGCCGTCATAGTGCGACGGTTGCGTTTTCGCGAGCTGACGGCTCTCGATCCACGAGGTGCGCTGGTGTTCGAGCACCCCACCGGGGATCTTGGTGCCGCTGATCTTGATCAGATCACTGATCATCTTGAACTGCTCATCGTCGGATGCCGCGGCCAGTGTCTCCAGCTGTTCGCGGTCCAATTCACCGTCGACGCCATAGGTCTTCTTGGCGAACACCTGGTAGCGCTCGATCCGCCGCACACGCTCCTCGGGGCTGTTGTCCTCGCCCTGAGTCGGAATGGCCAGATCGATCAAGCCGACCGTGCGCACGTCCGCGCCCTCGGCGCGGAGCAACTGCGCGGTCTGCATGGCCAGCACCGCACCCAGCGACCAGCCGTACAGCACGAACGGACCGTCGCCCTGGATCTTGCGCAGCTCGGGCAGGTACTGGCGCGCCCGCTCCTCGATCGAACCGTCGACCCGCTCCAGGCCGTACATCGGCGTCTCGGCAGGCAGCCGCTTCAACAGGGGCTCGTACACGAGTGTGTTGCCGCCCGAGGGGTGGAACACGAAGACGGGCACCGCGTTCGAGCCCTCCGCGCGCGGCCGCAGCGGACGGACGAAACCGTCCACATCCGCGCCGCTGTCCTGCAGGTCGCGGACGATGTCGGAGAGCTGCTCGATGGTCTCGCAGTCGAGTACGTCGTCGACGGTGACCTCGGCCTTGACCCGTTCGGTCAGGCGCGCGGCCAGTTTCTCCGCGGTGTCCTCGTCCAGGATCGGCAGCGTGTTGAAGATGCCTCCGGCCGATTTCCCGGTGACCACCGCCCAGGTGGCGAAGGTCAGGCGCTCGGCGGCGTCGCGCGGCGGAACGTCGTCCTCGTCGGCGGGTTGCTGAGCGCCGCCGAAGACGGCCGCGGGCGCCGCCGGTGCGGCCGGTTGCGTGGCGGGAGCGACGTCAGCTTCGGCAGCCTTTTCCCGGCTCGCGGGAGCGGCTGCCGCAGGGGCCGAATCCGCCTCGGTCGCAATGGTTTCAGGCGTACCGGCACCCGCTACCGCGGCGACCGGGTCGGCGCCGGTGGCCAGGGCCGCACGGGCCGTGGCGATGAAATCGGTGTCGACGGCCAGCTCGCCCGTGCCGCCCGCCGCCTTTTCGGCAGCCTGCTGGTCGGCCATCGCCTGCACCTCGTCACGGTGCTCGATCGCGTACCGCAGCACCTTGCCGACCTCGTGCAGGCTCGCGTCCCGCACGGCCTGCACCTGCAGCTGCGGGATGTCGAACTCGTACTCGACCCGGTTCTTGATGCGCATCGCCATCAGCGAGTCCAAGCCGAGTTCCATCAGCGGGATCTCCATCGGAAGATCCTCGACCGCGTAACCCATGGACTCGGCGACGATCAGCGCGAGCCGCTCTTCGACGGTCTGCGTGCCGTTCGGATCCCACCGGTCACCGAAGGTCTCGACGACCTCGAGGTCGGCGTCGCTGCGCGTCTGCGCGGCGATCGCCGGGACCGGCTCGGCCGCCACGGGTTCCGGCAGCGGGGCGCCGGAGGTCACCACGGCGTCGAACACCAGGCGGAAGGCGTTGCCCTCCTTGGCGTGGACCTGCACCGAGGCGCCGCCGGGATGCGGGGTGAGGGTGGTGGTGAGCGTGCCCGCGGCCGGGATCGGCGCGGGCGGAATCGACGCGCCCAGCGAGACGTCGCTGAGCACCTGCGCCGACGCGGCACGCACCAGTCCGGCGAGATCGGTCACCGAGGACGCCTGGACCTCCCAGACGTGCCTGCCGTCCGGCAGCGCGACGTGCGCGCCGGGCAACCGGCCGTTGCCGCCCGTGGCCAGCCGGACCTTCGGCCAGTACTCCTTGCGCACGAACGTGGTGCGCGGAATGTCGGCGTAATCACCCGGGCCGAGCAGCGAGGACAGATCGACCTTGTGCCCGTGCACGTAGAGCTGGGCGAGCGCGGCGATCACGCCCGCGGACTCGTCCTCCTTGCGCTTGAGCGTGGGGATGAGCTGCGCGTCGTGCACCCCAGCTGCGAAGGTGGTGCCCAGCACCTGCATCAACGCGACGGAATTCGGCGCCAGCTCCAGGAACGTGGTGTGGCCCGCGTCCACCGCGAGCTTCACCGCGTTGGTGAAGTACACGCTGTGGCGCATGTTCTTGACCCAGTAGTCCTCGTCGTGGATAGGGTCGTTGCCCGCGCGGAAGAACTCTTCCTTGTGCACCGTCGAGTACAAGCCGGTCTTCAGCTTGGTCGGCTCGATGCCGGCCAGTTCCGCGGCCAGCTCGCCGAGCAGCGGGTCCATCTGCGAGGTGTGGCCCGCGCCGCGGGTCTGCAGCACCCGGGCGAACTTGCCCGCCGCCTCCACCTGCGCCACGATCGCCGCCACCTGATCCTGCGGGCCGCCGATCACCGTGTTGGTCGGCGCCGCGTATACCGCGACCTCGACGTCCGGGTAGTCCGGCAGCAGGCTCGCGACGTCCTCGGCGCTGTACTCGATGAGCGCCATGTTGCGCACGTCGTCGTCGCTGATCATCTGCTCGCCCTCGCCCATCAGGCGGGAACGGGCGCAGATCACGCGCACCGCGTCCTCGAGCGAGAGACCACCGGCGATGTACGCGCCCGCGACCTCGCCCATGGAATGGCCCACCACCGCGTCGGGTTCGGCGCCGTGCGCACGCAGCAGCGCGGCCAGGCCGATCTGGATGGTGAAGATGCCGACCTGCGAGGTGCCGACGTTGTAGTCCTGGCTGTCGTCCAGGAACAGCTCGCGCACCGAGTATCCGGCCTCGTCCTGCACCAGCTCGTCGACCTCGTCGACGGCCCCGGCGAAGATCGAGTTCTCCAGGTAGAGCTGCTTGCCCATCTTGCGGTGCTGCGCGCCGAAACCGGCGAGCACCCACATCGGGCCCATGGCAGCGGGCGCGTCGGCGGTGAAGACGCCCGTACCCGGCCTGCCCGCCGCGATGGCGCGCAGTCCGGCGACCGCCTCCTCGTGCGTCTTGGCCAGCACCACGCCGCGCGAACGCCAGTGGCTGCGCTTGGCCAGCGACCGCGCCACGTCGGCGAGCGGGGTCTTCGCGCCTGCCTCGGACTCCAGCCAGTCGGCCAGTTCGGCCGCGGCACGGCGGCGCCGCGAGGGCAGGTAGCCCGACACCGGCAGGATCTGCGGCAGCGGCTCGGTGCGCTCGGCGGTCCATTCGGCGGCGGGCGCGGCGGCTTCGGCCGCCTCGGCCACGGCGACGAGGGCATCGGACGCCGCGAGCGTATCGGTGGTCTCGTCCACCGCGTCCTCGTCCAGCTGGGTCTCGAGTTCGGAGAACGGAGCCTGGGTGTCGGCCGCGGCGGCAGGTACGTATTCCTGGACGACGACGTGCGCGTTGGTGCCGCCGAAACCGAAGCCGGAGACGCCGATGGTCGCCGTGCCGCTGTAGCGCGGGAACTCGGTGGGCTCGTCGACAACCTTCAGGTGCGCCTGGTCCCACGGAATGTACGGGTTCGGACCGGCATAGCCGATGTTCGGCGGAATGACGTTGTGCCGCAACGACATGACCACCTTCGCCAGGCTCGCCGCACCGGCGCCCGACTCCAGGTGACCGAAGTTGGTCTTGGCCGAACCGAGCAGCGCGGGCTTGTCGGCGTCGCGGCCGCGGCCGATCACCCGGCCGAGCGCGTCCGCCTCGATCGGGTCGCCGAGCAGGGTGCCGGTGCCGTGCGCCTCGACGTAGTCGACCGAGGACGGCGCGATGCCCGCGTCGCGGTAGGCGCGGCGCAGCACCTCGGCCTGAGCGTCGGGGTTCGGGGCGAGCAGGCCGTTGGACCGCCCGTCGTTGTTGACCGCCGAGCCCTTGATCACGGCGTAGATCGTGTCGCCGTCGCGTTCGGCGTCGGCGAGCCGCTTCAGGACGACGAGACCGCCGCCCTCGGACCGGATCATGCCATCGGCGTCCTTGGAGAACGCCTTGATGTGCCCGTCTTTGGCGAGGCCGCCGTTGGCATCGAAACCGAGCGTGGCCATCGGCGCGAGCAACATGTTCACGCCACCGGCCAGCGCCAGGTCGGCCTCGCCGCCGCGCAGCGCCTGCACCGCCTCGTGCACCGCCACCAGCGTCGAGGAGCAGGCGGTGTCGATGGACACCGACGGGCCGCGGAAGTCGAAGAAGTAGGAGACCCGGTTCGGGATGATCGAGCTGACGCTGCCCATGATGGCGTACGCCTCGGCCGACGCAGGCACGTTCGGATCGCGCTCGCTGCCCAGCCCGAGCGCCGCGAGCAGCATGAAGTCGTTGCCCGAGGAGCCGATGAACACGCCGACCGGCTCGCCCTTGAGATCGCTGGCCGGAATCCGCGCGTGTTCCAGCGCTTCCCAGGTCAGCTCCATCGCCAGGCGCTGCTGCGGATCCACCCGCTCGACCTCGACCGGCGACATGGCGAAGAACTCCGCGTCGAAGCCCTTGACGACGTCCTGGTCGAGGTAGCCGCCCCGGGTGTTCGCCTGCGCGATCGCCTCGGCCAGCTGCGGCTCGTCCAGGAATTCCGACCAGCGTCCCTCGGGCAGCTCCCGAATGCCGTCGCCACGGCCGATGAGGAAATCCCAGGTCGTCTCCGGGGTGTCACCCGCGCCGGGCAGCCGGGTCGACAAACCCACGATGGCGATGTCGTGCGCCTCACCGGGACGGTAGCCCGCGGTGTAGAAGGAGTCGTCCGCGGCTTCCTCCGGCGCGTCCGGCTCGCCGTTGACGATCCGCTCGGCCAGCGAGGCGATGGTCGGGTGCTGGTACACGACCGTCGCGTTCAGCATCACGCCGGTCAGTTCCTCGATGTCCCCACCGAGAGCGAGGGCATCGCGCGAGGCGAGCCCGAACTCCTCCATCGGCCGGTCCACCGTGATCTGCTCGATCGGTTGCCCGGTCGCCTCGGAGACCCAGCGCCGCAGCCACTCACGCAGCTCCGCCACCGACATGTCGGTCTGCGCGCCACCCTTCGCGGACTCGGCCGGAGCCGCCGCGTCGGCGCCGGTCTCGACGGGTGGGGTGTCGGTCGTCTGGGTGGGCGTGCCCTCGTTGTCAGCCATCAATTCCTCAAGCTACCTGTGTCCGTACCGGGCGTACCGTGAATTGACGCCCGGCGCGTGGGAAGGTCGGCGCCGAGCGTCGATGGTCGGTCCGAGGCCGCCCCTGGCAATTACTCTTCCGGTGCATCGGGGAAAGCCTGCTGGGTGTAACCACCCCGAAGCGTTCCCTCCAGATAGGCCGCCCGGCACGCGCGACGGGCGATCTTGCCGCTGGACGTGCGCGGGATCGACCCCGCGGGCACCAGCAGCACGTCTCGAACGGTCACGCCGTGGCGCTGGGAGATCGCCGCGCGAACCGCGTCGGCGATGGGCAGCGGATCGGCCTTGCCCGCACCGGGACCACGCTCGCCGACGACCACCAGTTGCTCGGAGGCGTCGTCGGCGTCGAACTGCAGGCCGGAGTGGCTGCCCTGCTCGAACACCTCCGCCGGGAGCTGGTTGGCCGGCACCGAGAACGCCGCGACGAAGCCGGGCCGCAGCGCGGTGCTGGCTTCCTGCGCGGAGAACTCCAGGTCCTGCGGGTAGTGGTTGCGGCCGTCCACGATCACCAGGTCCTTCACCCGGCCGGTGATGTAGAGCTCGCCTTCGAAGTACACGCCGTAGTCGCCGGTGCGCATCCAGTTCGCGTCCGGCTCGGTGCCCTCGGCATGGCTGCCCTGCGACAGACGCTCGGTGACCTTGTTCTGGAAGGTCGCCGCGGTCTCGTCGGGACGACCCCAGTAGCCGATGCCCATGTTGTTGCCGTGCAGCCAGATCTCGCCGACGTGCCCGTCGGGCACCTCACGACCGCCACCGGACTCCACGGACTCCACATCGATGATCGTCGCCCACTGCGACAGCGCGACATAACCGCAGGACACCTGCGCGATCGCGTCCTCGTGGCTCGGGTCGACCTTCACCATGCGTCCCGCGTTGAGTTCCTTGCGGTCGACGTAGGTGACCTTGGCCTCGTCCTCTGCCTTGGTGGCGGAGACGAACAGCGTGGCCTCGGCCATGCCGTAGCAGGGCTTGATCGCCGTCTTCGGCAGGCCGTAGGGGGCGAACGCCTCGTTGAACTTCTTCATCGACGAGGTGGTCACCGGCTCGCTGCCGTTGATCAGGCCGATGACGTTCGACAGGTCCAGCGACTCGCCGTTCTTCGGCAGACCACGCGCCGCGGCGTGCTCGAACGCGAAGTTCGGTGCCGCGGCGAAGGTTCCGGCGCCGTCGGAGATCGCCGCCAGTTCCTTGATCCAGCGGTAGGGACGGCGCACGAACGCGCTCGGCGACATGATGGTGATGTACTTGCCGCCCACCGCGGGCAGGATCACCGTCAGCAGACCCATGTCGTGGAACAGCGGCAGCCAGGTGACGCCGCGCGAGTTCCAGTCCAGGTTGATCGCGTCGACCATCTGCAGCAGGTTGGTGCCCACCGCGCGGTGGGTGATCTCCACACCGGCGGGCACCCGGGTGGAACCCGAGGTGTACTGCAGGTAGGCGATGTCGTCGATCGCGATGTCCGGGCGCACCCAGCTCTCGCCGACGCTGTCGGGGATCGCGTCCACCGCGATGATGCGCGGGCGCTGGGCCGCGGGCAGCGAGCGGAAGAACTGCCGGACCCCGGCGGCGGAGGAGCTCGCGGTCAGGATCGCCGAGGGCTCACAGTCGCCGAGCACGGCGTGCAGGCGATCGGTGTGACCGGGCTCGTCCGGGTCGAACAGCGGGACCGAGATGGTGCCCGCGTAGATCGCGGCGAAGAAGGAGATCACGTAGTCCAAGCCCTGCGGCGCGAGGATCGCGACCCGGTCGCCCGGGTTGGTCACCTGCTGCAGTCGAGCGGCCACCGCGCGCAGCCGAATACCGAACTCACGCCACGTCAGCTCCTGCGCCTCGCCGTCGCGCTCGCGCGAGTAGTCGATGTAGCGATACGCCAGGGTGTTCGCGTCGTTCCGGGTGTGCTTCTCGACGTGATCAACCAGGGTGTGATCCTCGGGAATACGGATGTTCCCGGTTTCGTCCAGGTAGTCGTCGAAAGTCTCTTCCATTCCTTCTTCTCCTCCGAGGCACACGCAGCAAGACGGCGAATCGCCGCTATTACCTGTGAGGCCCCGACTCGCTTTCGCCCGCGGGTGCTCCAAGTGCAGAGCCAGCCTGCAGATTTTGTGCGGTCTGCGCGGTGACCGCTTATCGGCTAGATGTACTCAAACCAGAGTCATGTTACAGAGAAGACCGGCTCACTCGTCCCGCAGCAGGGGAATAACGGGGGCGAACGCGTCCATCTGGGTGGGGAATACACCGACGTAGGACATCGAGGTGAGCTGCCGCACACGGCGGATCTGCTCGGCGATCTCCTCGAATGTGCCGATCGCCACGTAGGGCGAGTTCAGGATGTCCTCGACGGACAGCTGAACATCGACTTCCAGGTTCGGGTGCAGTCCCCGGTCCAACGCCGACAGCGCCATCTCCGCGGTCTTCTCGCGATCGTCGGTGATCACGACCGCGGTGACGGCCCAGTTCAGTTCGATGTCGGCGAACCGGTCACCGGCGGCCTCCTTGATCAGATTCACCTTTTCCACGGCCTTCTCGATGGTGATGCCGGAGAGCAGGCCCTTGCCGTTCTTGGTGGTCACCGGAACGACGGAGATGATGTCGGCGTGCTTGGCGGCCAGGCGCAGCATCTTCGGACCGCCACCGCCGGTACAGATCGGCGGGCGCGGGCCCTGCCGCGGCCTCGGGGTGCCTTTGATGCCCCGGACCTGGTAGTGCTTGCCCTCGAAGGTGCACTCCTGGCCGCGCAGCAGCACGTCGAGAATGGTCAGCGCCTCGTCCAGCTTCTCCAGCCGGACACCGGGCGATTCGTAGGCGATGCCCGCGTTGTCGAACTCCTCCTTGATCCAGCCCGCGCCGAGGCCGACCTCGAGTCGGCCCTTGGACAGCACGTCGATGGTCGCCAGGTCCTTGGCCAGCACGACGGGGTGGCGGAAACCGTTCGCCAGCACCGAGGTGCCGAGCCGGATCTTCTCGGTGGCCTGGGTCAGCGCGCCGAGCGCGGCGATCGGCCCGATCTGCTCGCCGAGGTGATCGGGCACCACGAAGGTGTCGAAGCCGTATTCCTCGGCCTGCTGAGCGGTCTGCACGAACTTGCGCGCTCCGCCCTCCTGCTTGTTTCCCTCGCCGGCCGCCGCGAAGCGGAACGGACGCAACGGAGTGCCCAGCGCGGACAACGCAGCATCCGCGTCACGGCTCGCCGTGGTGGCCGGTGCGGCGGCTTCTGTCATGAACTCATGCTCCTGGCTGTAAGGAAAATACGGGCGCGACGCCCGCCCGGGGTCTGCGCTGCGGTGGTGCCCGGCGTCGCGATCACCAGCGCACTTTACAGCGTGCTACCCAACTCGAGTTGCGCTTGTCACGCCAAGGGGGTGCGGGGTATCTCACGGGCTGTGAATTCTCACGAATGGGCCGGATGCGGCGCTGCCTCGATGAGGCCCGCCGCCCAGTTGGTGGTCCACTGCGTCGCGGTGGTGCCGTCGCCGTCGACGACGTAACTGTTGTAGAGGGTGTGCACCGGGTTGCCCGCCGCCCGGACCAGCGTGTTCACGCTGCCGAGGACGTTCCACGGACTCAGTGCCTCCCGTGGCGCATCGCAGATCAGATCCCCGGGCGCGCACATGGTGTAGGTGCGGTCGGCCAGCGCACCGAAGCCCCCTTGACGCGGACCGGTCATCGTGATGCCGGGCACGTTCAGCCCCTTCAGCGCGACTTCGGCACCCACGCCGGGCACCGGTGTGCCGATCTGGATCGCCTGACCCGGGCCACTCTCGCCGGTGCGGCGTCCGTCGGCGATCAACGTCACGCCGAGCACCAGATCGGCGGGCACCGGGCCGTCGCCCGCGCCGATCCGCGCGGCGACGTCACCCACGATCACCGCGCCTTGGGAGAACCCGGCGAGCACGTAGGTGGTCAACGGGCACTCCTGATGCCGTGCGGCCATGGCGTCGACCATCCGCGCCGTGCCCTCGGACCGGCTGTTGTTGTAGGACTGCTGGCCGTCCGGCGGGATCGCGATCGGATTGGAGAACTGCGCGACGTAGGGAACGGTGTACACGTCCACCCGCTCGCTGGGGAACCGCTGGGTTATCGGACCGGAGACGTTGAGCATCAGCGACACCGGGTTCGCGGTGGGGTTGTGCGGATCGTCGAAGCTGTTCGACTCCCAGGTGCCGGGCACCGAGATCATCTGCACATCGGGACAACTGGCCGGCTGCGAAGTCGGCCGCTCCGGCGGCTTCGGGCCGGGGCCGGGCGGGCGCAGACGCCCCGCCAGCAGATACCACAGCAACAGGACCGCCAGGACGATCAGCAGCACGACGCCGATCACGACCAGACATCCCGCCGGCCTGAACCGGCGGGAGGTCGAACGGGAACGCGAACTCACTGGCAGTACGTGGCGCGAGCGGTGGTGATGTAGATCTGCCCGGCCTTCTCCACCGGCATCTTGGCCGGGTCGAAGGACGGATCGGAACCTGCCATGGCGTTGACGAAGGTCATCAGATCCTGATCGGACGCACCGGCGGCGGTGCCCTGGCAGACGTACGCGCCGATGCTCAGCGCGATGTCCGGGGTGGACGGGGTGACACCCTGCTTGGCCAGGTCGTCCAGGAACCTCTTGTCCTTGTCGGTGAGCTTCGAGGTGTCCGCGGGCGGGACGGCTTCGGTCGGCACCGGCTGCGGACGCTCGGGAGCCACCGTCGTCGTGGGCTGCTCCGGCGCGGGAGCGGGCTGACCGGTGTCGGCGGGCGTCGATGCGGCCGGCGACGTCGTCGTCGCCGTCGTGGTGCGGGCAGGCGTCGACGGAGTGCTCGTCGCGGTCGAATCATTGTCGCCGCACGCGGCGAGCAGGCCGGTCGCGGCGAGCGCCACGACTACGCCGAATACCTTTCCACGGGTCCGATGCATGAATTCTTGTCCTCGATCTGTCGCTGAGCGGGGGTCGGGTCGCCCACCAGGCTAGCTGGGCCGGCTTCGCCGCGCCTTCGGCCGGTGCCGTCGGGAGTCGGACGATCCGAGCGTCTCAGAGGCTGTGGACTTCCGGTTTGCCGTCGCGCACCGTGATGAAGCCGCCTTGGAAGTTCTGCTGAATGCCATCCGAGATGGGGAACTCGTCGCCGGTGGGGTAGCCGAGTTTGCCGTTCTCGTAGCCGGTCTCGCGCCACGCGTCCAGCACCGGGCCGTTGCGCACCGCCCAAGCGCCGGAGACGGGGCTCCAGTAGATGTTGCCGCCTTCGAATCGGCTGAACCGGCCCAGTTCCTTCAGCGCCTGTTCCTCGTCGACCGGGAAGCCGAGCGGACTGTTCTCGAAGCCGAGCTGGGCATACTTACCGAGGATCAGACCTTGGACACGATGCACGCCGGTGGCTCCGCTGTAGTAGAACGGGCCGTTCTCGAAGGCTTGCACGACGCCGTCGCGGCTCGGTGTCTTGATCTCCGGCGCGACCGGATAGCCGGCGGGGCCGCGTTCGAACCCCTGCTTGCCCCATTCCTCCAGGATCGCGCCGCGGACCACCTGGGCACCGGTCTGCGGCGTCCAGTACAGCGAGCCGTTCTGGAAGGACTGGTACTTGCCGCGACCATCCTCCAGCGCGCGCTCCTCACCGGTCGGCAGGCCGAGCGGTCCGGTGGGGCCCCCTGCCGCCTGGTAACCCGCACCGAACAGACCGCCGACCGGATACGCGCCGCTGCCCGGCGTGTGGAATACCCGGCCACCCGCGAAGTCCTGAGCGGTGCCTCCCGCCACCGCGTACTCCCCGGTGAGGCAATGGCGGAGCCACCCCGCCGCGGCGGCCACCGGGCCGATCGCACCGCCCGGCTGACAGTCGGGCTTGCCTTGGTCGACGCCCAGCGCGGAGGCGGCTTGGGCCCAGGACTGGCGCATCTCGAAATCCCAGTACGGCCAGGAGTGCGTGCCGGACGGGCGATAGTTCACCTGCGCCGGGATGGCCAGCTTGGACAGCTTGGTCACGAAGTTCTGCGAGGTGAGCCGCGCGAGGATCTCCAAACCCATGCCCGCGATATTCGTGCTCACCCCGGGTATGCCGAGCGCCTGGTCGTAGGGTCCGATCGCGCCGCTGCCGCTGGAGATGTACAGGCTGACGCCCCGCAGCTTGTCGGCCAGCATGTACGGGTCGTGCGCCTCCCACTCCGGTCCGGTTTGCGGACCCCACATGGCGGCGGAGTCGAACCCGCCCGCGTCGCGCATCGCGAACTCGATGGCCTGGGGCATGCCCAGCGTCGTGGTGGTCAAGAAGCCGGAGTACGAGGCGGCGTGCCGCACGAAGCCGGGGTTGCGGGCGGCCAGGAGCATCGCGGCCGTGCCGCCCATCGACAGCCCTTCCATGCCCCGCACGCTCGTCGCCCGCCAATGGCTCTCCAGCAGCGGCGGAAGCTCCTTGGTCAGGAAGGTTTCCCACTTGTAGGTGCGGCCGTTGTCCGGCTCCAGCCAATCGGTGTAGAAGCTGGACTGCCCGCCGATGGGCAGCACGACGGTGACGTTCTTGTCGGCGAAGAAATCGACCGCGCCCGCCTCCTTCGTCCAGCCGTTCTCGTCGTCGGTCGCGCGCAGGCCGTCGAGCAGGAACAGGACGGGGAACCGGGCCTCAGGGCGGGCGTTCCAATCCCTGGCCAGCAACAACTGCACCTGGATCGGCGCACCCATGGACGGCGAGGTCACCCACAGAGCGACGCGACGGTCGCTGAGCCACTGGACCTTCTCCAGCACGGGCGCGGCCACGGCCACCGTGGGTTCCGCGGCCGCGGGCGCCTCCACGGACGTGCCCGCGGCTAGGGGGACCACCAGTGCGGTGGCGAGCAGCATCAGCCGCTCGCGCGCCGAACGAGCGACGAGACGCCCGCGTATGCCACAGCTACCGCGCGTAATCCCTGCCACAGAAGCTTTGTACTCCCGTTATAGCGACGTTTACGGGAGACACGCGCTGCCTAGCAAACTATGTTCGCTGCCCCGCGATCAGCACTGGCCCCGAACGCAATTCAGGCCGCACCGAAACGGTGCGGCCTGAATGCGAGAGGTGGATCAGATCACCAGGCGCCGGTGGCGTCCAGGATCATGTTGCGGGAGGCGAACAGCTGGCCCTCCCAGTACTTCCAGGAGTGGGTGCCCGCGGCCGGGAAGTCGAACCGGGCCGGGATACCCAGCGAGCTCAGGCGAGCCTGGAACGCGCGGGTGTTGACCAGCGAAAGGGCTTCCAGCGCCATCGCGTTACCGGTGTTGAACACGCCGACCGCCGAGTTCGGCTGGTCGAACTGACCCGGCAGACCGCTGGCGGCCGAGATGTACATCGGCAGGCCCTTCAACTGCGGCGCGAACACGAACGGGTCCATCCGCAGCCACTGCGGGCTCCACGGCGCGGCCATCGAGTCGACGTTGAAGCGGCCCGCGTCCAGCATCGCGACGCGGATCGCCTCGCGCATGCCCGGCGCGGAGATGTTCAGGTAGCCCGAGTAGGAGGCGGCGAACTTGAACTGGTCGCGGTGGTAGGCCGCGAGAGCCAGGGCCGCGCTACCGCCCATGGACAGGCCGACGACCGCGTTGTTGGTGCGCGATACGCCGTAGCCCTCCAGGAAGGCCGGGAGCTCCTTGGTGAGGAAGGTCTCCCACTTGTAGGTGGTCTTCTGGCCGTTCAGGTTCGACGGTGCGTACCAGTCGGTGTAGAAGCTGGACTGGCCGCCGACCGGCATCACCAGGGTGATGTTGTCGTTGCCGAACTGCTGCAACGCGTTGGTCTCGAACGACCACGCGTTGCGGTCGTCGCGGGCACGCAGGCCGTCGAGCAGGTAGAGCGCCGCGTTACCGCCGCGCGCTGCCCACTGGACCTGGACCTTGATCGGGCCCATGCTGGAGGGGACCATCAGGTCCTCGAAGCCACCCGCGGGCGCTCGCAACACCGGCGCGTGCGCCGACGGCGCCGCGGTGGCGAGCGTCGGGGTCGCCAGGCCCGCGGCGATCGGTAGCGCCAATGCGGCGGCACCGACAGCCAGAATTCGATTACGCCAACCGCGAGGCGCGCCTCGTCGTCCCGACTCTGTTCTCTTCGGCGCGGCCGCCCTGCCGAAACGCATGAATTCTGCTCTCTTTCTGCTGTTGTGGTGCCACCTCGCCACCCGAAGGGCGAAGCGGCACCCGTGTTGCCAACGAGACGCGCGTCACGGACATGGTCCCGACAATCCGATCCCCGTGACGGCGCTACAACGATCTGGTCACACTTGCGCTCGCTGGACGATATTCGACGGTCCTCGCTTTAGCAAGATCCGAGGTCTTTCCACTGGCCGAAATCCGTCCGTTTGCGCAAGGTAATGATGCGGTGACCTTATCGCGTTCTCGCGGTGATGTCGTCTCGGATCGCAAGATATTCGCGCTCCTGGCGGGAACTGTCACCGACCCGAGATCTTCGCAATCCCGGCGTCCGGCTCGCCCCCGAACCGGCGCACCGCGCATGCGGTCGACGATGCGAAGACCCGGCAGGGACCGTTGACCGAGATGTGATCGGCCCCGAGATCTGCCGTGATAGCCGCGAGAATGATCTCGAGCAAACAGTTCTAGCTCCGAAGATCCTACAGCAGCGATTTCTCAGCAAACGAAACGACAGCAGTCGCGCCCTCCCCGCCGACCCCTAAAAGCCCCTACTCTGCCCAACCCCTACCCCCGAGTTCGGCTGCCCAGAGCCCCCATACCCCTAGGGCTCACCCCCTACAGCACCCCACTCACCGAGAAGCAACACGACTGAACAAACGCGAACAAATGTTCCCGAACTACGGTGCATCACAAGCGCGAGATCCCCACTCGCTCACCCTCCTCGGGCTGCAAGTCATACGAGCGCCGTTGGCGGCCCGGCTCGCGCCGGAGCGGACGAAGCGCATGCGCCGCAGGGGCGAGGCTCGTCCGCTCCGGCGCGAGCCATAAAGGGGCCGTGAACACCCAGCGCCGCAGGCACTGGAAATCCAACTCACCCGATGTTCGCCGACATATCCGGAATCATTCGCATGGCCTCGTCGGACCAGTTGTTCCAGGCGTGAATACCGAACGGCGGGAAGGAGTACACGGCGTTGCCTCCGCCGAGCGTCGCCATCCGGACCTGGAACGCGCGGGTGTTCGCCAGTGCCAGGCTCTCCAGACCCATGCCGTTGAGGGTGCTGAAGCTGGGCGGGTCGGTGGCCGAGGGCAGGCCGCTGGCCGCGGCGATCCACAGGCGGGTGCCGTTGCGGACCAGGTTGGGGGCGAACACGAACGGGTCCATCCGCAGCCACTGCGGACTCCACGGCGGAGCCATCGAGTCGACGTTGTAGCCGCCGGCGTCCAGCATGGCGGCGCGAATCGCCTCGCGCATGCCCGGCGCCGAGTTGTTCAGGTACCCGGAGAACGAGCCGGCGAAGCTGAACTGGTCCGGGTGGTAGGCGGCCAGGGTCAGTGCCGCGCTGCCACCCATCGACAACCCGAAGGCGCCGTTGCGATTCGGGTTGAACCCCAGCCTGTCGCGCAGCGCCCAGCGCAGGTTGCTGGTCAGAAAGGTCTCCCACTGGTAGCGGTAGCTCTTGCCCGGCCCGCCCGCGAACCCGTCCAGCCCACCGGAACCGGTGCTCGAACCGCTACCCGCCGGGATCCCCAGGAACTCGCTCGGCGCGATCCAGTCGGCGTAGAAGCTCGACATGCCGCCGACCGGCATCACCACGTTGATGTTCTGGCTCGCCAGGACTTGCGGGATGTTCGTCTCGATCTCCCAGCCGTTCAGCGATTCCGGCGCCCGCATGCCGTCGAGCACGTAGACGACGCGATTGGTGTTGCCGTCCGCCGCCCGCAGGATCCTGGTCTTGATCGGGCCCATGCCGGAATCGACCCAGAAGTCGAAGGCCGCGGGATCGAAGGCCGCCGATGCCGTGGCGCCGGTGCCCGCGATGGTCGTGCCGAGCGGCAACAGCAGCGCCACGGCGACGCCGAGGGCGGACCGTCGCAACCACGAACCGGATGTTCGAGACCCCTCGGGCCCGCGCTTCCCGCGCGCACTACGCATCACATTCGACCTTTCCCTCGAGCGGCCTCGTCCAGCAAACTTTCAGCGATCAATACCGAACCCTCGTCGGGCACCGCGTCGCAACGTCCACCGAGAAATGGACGAATCGAACTCGGCGCATGTCGTTGGAGTATCAATCGGGAACGAATGCCTTCATGTTGCTGGATGGTGATCCAGACCACAACTACCGAAGCCCGTTTCTTCGTATTTGTTGCCGAAATACCCCCGGACGACCCGGTAAACGCCGCAAGACCGCTCCGTGCCGGTGGCGCGGAGCGGTCTTGCGTCGTGATTGCCGAGCTACCCGATGTTGGCGGACAGGTCGGGGATCATCCGGTAGACCTCGTCGGCCCAGTAGTTCCAGTTGTGCACACCGACGGCCGGGAAGTCGTAGGTGACGTTGTTCGCGCCCAGGGTGAGCATGCGGACCTGGAACGCGCGGGTGTTGGCCAAGGCCAGCGCTTCCAGCCCCATCGCGTTGACGGTGTTGAAGCTGAAACCGTCGGCCCCACTCGGCAGACCGCTACCGGCGGAGACCCAAAGGCGGGTGTTGTTCGCCTTCAGCCGCGGCGCGAACACGAACGGGTCCATCCGCAGCCACTGCGGGCCCCACGGCGGCGCCATCGCGTCGATGTTGTAGCCGCCCGCGTCCAGCATCGCCACGCGCAGCGCCTCACGCATGCCCGGCGCGGAGATGTTCAGATAGCCGGAGTACGAACCCGCGTAACGGAACTGGTCGGGGTGGTAGGCCGCCAGGGTGAGCGCGGCGCTGCCCCCCATGGACAGGCCGAACACGCCGTTGCCGTTCGGGTTGAAGCCGAGCCGGTCGCGCAGCGCCCAGCGCAGGTTGTTGGTGAGGAAGGTTTCCCACTTGTAGGTGCTGGTCTTGCCCGGTCCACCCGCGGAACCGGTCAGCAGGCCGGAGCCGGAGTTCGCCGAACCGGTGGACGACGAGCCCGCGCTGCCCAGGCCGAAGAAGTCGCTCGGACCGTTCCAGTCCGCGTAGAAGCTGGACGGTCCGCCGACCGGCATGACCACGTTGATGTTCCACTTGGTCAGCTCGCGAACGACCTCGGTATCGATCTCCCAGCCGCTCAGGTCGGTGCGCGCCCGCATACCGTCCAGCGCGTAGACCACGCGCCCGGTGTTGCCGTCGGCGGCGCGGAAGACGCGCGACTTGATCGGCCCCATCTCCGAATCGACCCAGAAGTCGAAACCGTCCGGGTTGAACGCGGCGGACGCCGGGGCGGCAGGGCCTGCCACCGACGCCCCGAGCGGTAGCAGAACCGCCAGCGATACCAGCACGGATCGCTTGAGCCAGGAACCTGCTCTTCGAGTATTAAGACGACGCCCGATCACGCCTCGCATCAGTTTGAACCTTTCGTTTCACAGCGACAGCGGCAAGCCGTCCACACGGTAACCCGCCGATGCCCTCAACCGATGGACGCCACGGCCGGGCATACGGTCGTAGCGTATATCGGTATCGACACGGTGGCGTTACCAAAAAGAGATAAAGCGGCGTACGCCACTTTATCGGACTCGCACAAGGCCATGGTCGGCGTGCATGACCGGGCCCGGTGCGTGCCACGGATTCAGCGCGGCGCGACCGGTTGCGGGAACGGATCGGCCAGTCCGCACCGCTGGATCTCGTACTTCGGCACTCGGTCGATGCGGTACTTCGCGAAACGCAGCGAGTTACGCAGGTTGTGCCGGAACCGCTCGAAGGTGAGCGGGTCGCGCGAGGAGATCAGCAGTGCCTGGGTGTCCGGGCAGGACATCGCGGTCCGCGCCTGGGTCACCCATTTCTCGTCCAGATACCAGGGCATCCACGGTTTCCTGTCCACCATGCCCGCGTCCACGATGACCCAGTCCGGGTACAGGCTCTTGTCGTGCCCGATCCGGCCGTCGGTGAGGCGGTCGGTGTGCGCCGCCAGCGGGTAGGCCAGGCCCATCGGATCGATCACGCGCACGTCCAGGGGGACGTTCATGCTGGTCATCCCGAGGTTCAGGAAGTAGACCGTGTGCCCGGCGCCGCCGTCCGGAATGGGCTGCGGCGGCGGAGCGACATACCAGAACATGAACGAGGGCGAGTTCAGCAGCAGGCCGCCGTTCGGGGTCGCGGTGATGTCGTCGACCATGGCGCGGATACGCGGATAGTCCAGGTAGTCCTCGGCCAGTATCGGGTGGTCGTGCCCGGTGTTGAGGACGTAGTAGACGCGCTCGTCGACGATGCCGGTAGAGGTGATCTTGGTGCCGGTCTTGATCGCGGTGGTGTCGGCGGCGAACAGCGCCCAACCCGCGACGCCCACGAATGCCACGGCGATCACCGCGAAGGACCAATCGGCGGCGGTCGCCGCGCGCACCCCGCCCCGGGGCGCGCGGATCGGGATGACCGCGACCGGGAGCAGCAGCAGGAACAGCTGCGGCAGCAGCATCCGGCCGTGCATGAAGTCGCCGCCGACTCGCAGCGCGTACAGGGTCAGCAGGAAACCGCTGACGAGGACCGCGGTGACCACCGCCCCCGGGGAGCGCAGCCACTTCCGGACCCGCTGGATCGACCAACCGCGCGCGTCCGACGAACCGGCGTCGGCGGTCCGGCCGGTCCGCGTGCGCGCGGCGAGCACACCGGCGAGCAGCAGCACCAGCAGCGGCGCCCACAGGAAATACGGACCGACGAGGTCCCAGAGGTAGGTGAAGCCCTGCCCCCACTTGGCTCCGCCCGCGTCCTTGGCGACGGCGGTATTGGGGTAGGGCAGACCGTAGTAGCCCATCCGCCAGATCTGGTAACCCAGCGGAACCAGGCCGGCCACCGCGACGATCACCGCGCGCAACACGATCGGCCGCAGCTTGCTCTCCGGCATGGGCGCGAAGAAGATCATCAGCAGCGCCAGCGCGCCGACCAGGGTCATCTCGGGCCGGATCAGCGGGGCGAGCCCGGCGAGGAAGACCAGTCCGAGCAGGCCGGGCAGACGCACCGACTTCGCCTGGCTCCAGCGCATCAGCTGCCACCACAGCAGGCCGATCCAGCAGATCACCAAGCCGCTTTCCAGGCCGGAGGTGACGTAGTCGCGGGCCGGGGGCAGTGCGATGTAGACCAGCACGCCCGCGGGCAGCAACAGCCCGGTGCCAGCGCCGCCCCACAGCCGCGCCGATCCGAGCATGGCGAACACGACCGCGGCCAGCGACACCGTGAGCGCGACACCGAGCACCACGTACTCGAGCCGCGCCTGGGTCAGCCAGCTGAAGAACCAGACCAGGTAGGTCCACGCGGTGCTGGTGTTGGTTTCGACGCGCTCGCCCTCGTTGAAGACTGGGCCGTTGCCTGCCAGCAGGTTGCGGACGGTGCGCAACACGATGAGGCCGTCGTCGGCGATCCACCGTCGCTGCCAGCCGCCGACCGCGAAAAGAACAACGGTGAGCGCGATCCCACCGACGAACGTGGCTTCGGATAGGCGCGTGAACCGCGACGCGGAGCGGGTCTGCTCATCGGCTTGCCGCTCCGCCCCGTGTTCCGTTCGCTCCGCTACCAGCATCTCGTCAGGTGAGATAGACAGCGACACCTACCGCTCCGATCCAGGCGATTGCGAGGAACTGCAGGATGCGGTCCCCCAGCGCGATCTCTTCCGGTTCCCCGGCCTCGCCACCATCGACGTCGACCGCGTAACGCAGGATTGCGATGGTAAACGGGATCATCGAGATCGCGAACCAGTTGGTGTCTTTGATGCCGTCCTGCTGGAACGCCCACAGCCCGTAGAACACCACGACCGCCGTCGCGGCCAGCGTCCAGATGAAGCGCAGGTAGGTGGGCGTGTAGTACTCCAGAGACTTGCGGATCTTGGCACCGGTGCCCAGCGCGATCTGCAGTTCCGCGTAGCGCTTGCCCGCGGCCATGAACAGCGAGCCGAAGGCCATGATCAACAGGAACCACTGCGACAGTTCGATGTCGGCCGCCGCGCCACCGGCCACCGCGCGCAGTAGGAAGCCGGACGACACGATGCAGATGTCCAGCACGGCCTGATGCTTCAGGCCGAAGCAGTAGGCCAGCTGGATGCCGATGTAGACCGCCATCACCACGGCCAGATGCCACGAGGCGAGGAACGATCCCGCGATCGACCCGGCCAGCAGCGTGGCCGACAGCAGATAGGCCAGGTTCACCGGGACGATGCCCGCGGCGATCGGCCGGAACCGCTTGGTCGGGTGCGCCCGGTCGGCCTCCACGTCGAGCGCGTCATTTACCAGGTAGATGCCCGAGGCCGCCATGCAGAACACCACGAACGCGATGCCGACGTGCGCGAGCACGTCCACATCGGTGGCCGTCCCCGCGGCCAGCGGCGCGGCGAGCACCAGGACGTTCTTGACCCACTGCCGCGGACGGACTGCCTTGAACAGACCGCCGGCCAGCGTCTTGGGCGGGCCCTTGACCACCGCCTCGGCGAGGTCGGCGCCGGTCGGCTCTTCACTCATGTCAACCAAGGCTCTTTCTTGTGCGGTCACTGTCGAGTCTCTTTTCGGCGGCGAGCAGGGCGGCGGCGGACGCGGCGCCGAGCGCGGAACCGGCGAGCACGTCGGAGGGGTAGTGCACCCCGAGGACCACCCGGGAAAGCAGCATCGGGGGGACGAGCACCGCAGGCAAGGGTAGCCCGGTCAATCTGCCGAGCAACACGGCCGCCGCCGTCGTGGAGGTCGCGTGCGAGGACGGGAAGCTCAATTTGCTCGGCGTCCCCACGTTGACCTGCACCGACGGATCGTTCGGGCGCGGTCGGCGAACTACGCGCTTGATGACGATCGAGGCCGCGTGCGCGCCGACCGCGCCGACCGCGACCCCCGCCCACTGTCTGCGCCGCGGTTTGTCGACCAGCCATCCCGCGGCGGCGATGCCGACCCAACCGAGCGCGTGCTCGCCGAAGTGCGACATGCTGCGGGCCGCGGACACCACGGCCGGTTTGCTGCCGAGGGTGGCCTGCACGGCGTTGATGATCGCCACTTCCGGCGGCGCCTGCTCCGCCCTGGCCGGTCGCGCGGACACCGGGCCGCCGTGCCCGTTGGCGCTGTGCAATGGCGGCTGCACGGCCGCGTCGTCGGCGGCGCTCGCTCCGAGACTCACTGCTGTCCGTCCTTCGTGTCGATCCCGAAGACCTTCTCCCAGGCCGCGGTGCTGGTCAGCTGCGGGTGGGCGGCACGGTAACGCTGCTGCATCTCCGGGAAGCGGGCGGCCAGCTCCTTGCGCAGGCGCATGGCCTCCTTGAACAGGCCGAGCGCCTGGCGCGGATCGCGCTTGCGGTAGACGACGCCGCGGCCGTCGGCCGTGGTGACGGTGACGCCGTCGACCTGCGAGAGCAGGAACCAGCGCGCGTCCAGCGTCGGCACGTTCAGCTGCGGGGTCTCGTGATGTTCGGAGTGCGCGGGACGGAAGTTGTGCACCAGGCCCTTGGCCAGGCGGACCACCTTGGCGATCGGGTTGGCGGGCTCGCCCACCGCCCCGACACCGATGTGGCTGGCCAGCGGCAGTTCGGTGGACGAGGGCAGGATCACCGCGTCCGGGTACTGCTTGCGCAGTTCGTGCACCGCGCCCAGCGCACTGGGCAGCAGCTGGAACAGCCGCTCGGGGCCGGCCAGGAAGTCGCGGATGGCGAGGTTCTGGATCGCGACCGTCGAGTACTCCAGGCAGAGCAGGTGTTTCAGGGTGGCCTTGATCGTGTTGACGACCATGCCCCGCCCGTTGCCCGGCAGGTGCAGCGAGGCGACCACCAGGCGATTGCGCAGGTGGAAGTACGCCTGCCAGTCGATGGCGTCGTCCTTGTCGCTCCAGGCCATGTGCCACACCGCCGCGCCGGGCAGGGTGACCGTCGGGTACCCGGCCGCGCGGGCGCGCAGGCCGTACTCCGCATCGTCCCATTTCAGGAACAGCGGAAGCGGCTGGCCGAGTTCCTCGGCGACGCGGCGCGGAATGACGCAGGTCCACCAGCCGTTGAAGTCGACGTCGATACGCCGGTGCAGAAGTTTCGAGTTGTCCCGGTCCTTGAGCGGGTACTTCGAGAAATCGTGGTCGTACTCGACGTTCGGCGCGGCGGTCCACATGAAGATGCCGCGGTCGACCACCTCGCCCATGACGTGCAGGTGCGAGCGCTCCTGCAGGTTGAGCATCTGACCGCCGACCAGCACCGGCGACTTCGTGAAGCGGGCGAAGGCCAGTGCGCGCAGGATCGAGTCGGGCTCGATCTCGATGTCGTCGTCCATGTAGACGATGTACTCGGCATCGGTCGTCTTCAGCGCCTCGTACATGACCCGGCTGTAACCGCCGGATCCGCCGAGGTTCGGCTGGTCGTGAATGGACAGGCGGTCACCGAGCGCCGCCGAGGATTCCGCGAAGCCGGGCTCGTCGACGACCTTCTTCGTGCCCTGGTCCGGGATGATGACGGCCGCGATCTTCTCCAGCACCAGCGGATCCGAGCCGAGGGCGGCGAGGGTCTTCACCGCGTCGGTGGGCCGGTTGAAGGTGGGCATGCCGACCGCGATGCTGCCCTCGCCGGGCGCCTCGATCGGCGCGTACCAGCCGCCGGACAGCAGCGTGACCGCCGTGTCGGTGGTGATGTCGAACCAGATCCAGCCGCCGTCCTCGAACGGGGCCAGATCGGTCTCGAACTCGACGACCACCGAGTCGGCGCCGGTCGCCACCGCGAACTCCCTGCCCTGCACGTGGATTCGCGAGCCGTCCGCCTTGGAGCGGTACACATCCACCCGGCCGTGCCCGGCCAGTTCCAGCCGCAGCACCACCGACGACAGGATGCTCCAGCGCCGCCAGTAGCTCGCGGGCAGCGCGTTGAAGTAGGTGCAGAACGAGACCTCGGACTCCGCGCCGATCGACAGCGACGTGCGGGTGGTCGCGTGCGCGCGCCGGGCGTTGGTCTGCGACTCCTCGACATAGAGCGTGCGCACGTCCAGCGGCTCACCCGGCCGGGGCAGGATGATGCGTTGCAGCAGCGACTTCGCGCGGGTCTCGGTGGTCATGTCTTCCAAAATGGATTGGGAGGTCATCGGTCTCCTAAGCCTCCTGGTCCACCAGCGGAGCACCGTCCGCCAGGTGCGGATGCAGCACGTTGTCGAACATGCTCAGCGCGCTGCCGATCGCCATGTGCATATCCAGGTACTGGTAGGTGCCGAGGCGGCCGCCGAAGACGACCTTCGCCGCGGCGGTCTCCTGCTTGGCCAGCTCCCGGTAGGCCAGCAGTTTCGACCGGTCCTCCGGGGTGTTGATCGGGTAGTACGGCTCGTCACCGGTCTGCGCGAACCGGGAGTACTCCCGCATGATCACCGTCTTGTCGGCGGGGTATTCGCGCTCGGGGTGGAAGTGGCGCGGCTCGATGATGCGGGTGTAGGGCACGTCCGCGTCGTTGTAGTTGATCACCGAAGTGCCCTGGAAGTCACCGACCGGCAGCACCTCGGTCTCGAAATCAATGGTGCGCCAGCCCAGTTCGCCTTCGCTGTAGTCGAAGTAGCGGTCCAGCGGGCCGGTGTAGACGACCGGTGCGTCCGGGTTCTCGGCGCGCAACTGCTCGCGCACCTCGAACCAGTCGGTGTTCAGCCGCACCTCGATCAGCTCGGAGGCGGCCATGTTCTCCAGCCACTTCGTGTAGCCCTCGCGGGGCAGACCCTCGTAGGTGTCGTTGAAGTAGCGGTTGTCGAAGGTGTAGCGAACCGGGAGCCGGGTGATGTTGCCCGCGGGCAGCTCCTTCGGGTCGGTCTGCCACTGCTTGGCGGTGTAGTCGCGCACGAACGCCTCGTAGAGCGGTCGGCCGATCAGCGAGATGGCCTTCTCCTCGAGGTTCTGCGCGTCCTTGGTCTCGATCTCCGAGGCCTGCTCGGCGATCAGCTTGCGCGCCTCCTCCGGCGAGAAGTAGCGACCGAAGAACTGGGAGACCAGACCGAGGCCCATCGGGAACTGGTAGGCCTGCCCCTTGTGCATCGCGAAGACGCGGTGCTGGTAGCCGGTGAACTCGGTGAACTGGGTGACGTAGTCCCACACCCGCTTGTTCGACGTGTGGAACAGGTGCGCGCCGTACTTGTGGATCTCGATCCCGGTTTCCGGATCCGGCTCGGAGTACGCGTTACCACCGAGGTGGTGTCGCCGTTCGATCACCAGAACCCGTTTACCCAGCACGGTGGCGGCGCGTTCGGCAACGGTCAGCCCGAAGAATCCGGAGCCGACGACGATCAGATCGAACTGTGAGGCGGAATGGACGGAGTTACCCGGGGACGATGCGACGGTCACGGGAGCCCAGAGTATCGGAAGTCCCGGCCGCGTCCGGGCGGAGTAGGAAGTGCGCTGAGCGGCACCGTTCGCGGCACCCGATTTCACGCCCCCGACCTCCCGATTTCGCCGGATGTTTGCCGGAATGGACCGCACGGGCAACCGGCGGGCTGTTTACTCCCCTGGCCGGCGACCGCGCTCGGTTCGCGATGCTCCGTGGCGGTCGGCCACCATGAGCCGGTGCGCGACGAAGAGGACTCCCTTCTGCGCAGCCCGCGAGCACCTCGGATGGATCCGCGCGGAGGTGCCCGGGAGCCGCCGCGTCCGGATGCGCCCAACCGCGCTCAGGCCGGGAAACCAACGTCCAGCTCGACCTTGTCCCGCTCGGTGTACAGCCGCCAGTAGTGGTCACCGAGTTCTTCGCCGCTGATCCGCACGATTTCCAGGCCGTCGGGAATCAGCTCCGGGTGCTCGTCGACGATCTGCGCGGCTCTGCTGCCCTCGATCAGTGCGCCGATGTTGAGCAACCCCACGTAGACACCGGTGCCGCGCAGTTCCACCTCGAGTTGGCGCAGGTAACCGCGCTGCGCGGCCAGCGCGATGCCGAAGTTGGCGAGGTAGGGCGCCACGAAATGCTCGGACGAGCCCGAGGAGAACAGCAGCGCTCCGTCGCCTCTTTCCACCATTTTCGGCGCTAGTGCCCGCGTCATCAGAATCGGTGAGTGCAGCTTGAGCGCGAGCGGCGCATCGAGGGAGGGGATGTCCACCTCCAGCGTCGAGGGCAGCCGGTCGCTCATGTTGCCCGCCGCCCCGTGCATCGCCACGTGGATCGGCCCGAAAGTCGCCTCGATCTTCTCGATCACGCCCGTGACCTGCGCGGCGACGGTCACGTCCGCGGGGAAGGCGGCGGCCTCGATGCCCTCGGCCGCCAGTTCCTCGGCATGCCGGCGCGCCTTCTCGGGATCGCGCCCGATGACGGCCACACGGAACCCGTCGCGTCCGAATCGGCGGCCGGTGCCGACGCCCAGGCCGGGGCCGTACCCGAAGATCGCGATGGTCTTGGTCATTTCCACTCCAGAATTAAGTTGAGACATGGTTCAAGTTCGATGTCGACGGTAACCTAACTTGAACTCATGCTCAACATATCCGCTACGGCCGATTTGTAGGATCGGCCCGTGGACAAGCCGTTACGCAGCGATGCCCAGCGCAACCGGGACGCGCTCGTGACCGCCGCCCGCGCCGTCTTCGAGGAACGCGGCCTCGACGCACCGCTGAAGGAGATCGCCACCCGCGCCGGGGTCGCCATCGGCACCCTCTACAACCGCTTCCCCACCCGCGACGACCTCATCGCGGCGGCGGTGGAGGACCGGATCGAAGCGGGCGGCCGCATCGCCGAAGTCGCGCTGGCCATGGACGACCCTTGGGAGTCGTTCGTCTATCTGGTCGAGCAGGTCTGCGCTTTGCAAGCCGCCGATCGGCTGCTCAGCGAACTCGCCGTGCGGGCGGCCCCCAGCCGCGCCGTCGCGCAGGCGCAGGAATACGGCCACGGCTTGATGCGCCGGATCATCACCCGCGCCCAGGAAGCCGGGGTCCTGCGGGACGACTGGGTACTGGAGGACATCGCCTTCATCACCTGGTCGCACACCAGAATCGTCGAGGCGACCAGCCATATCGCCCCCGAAGCCTGGCGCCGCCACCTCGGCCTGGTGCTCGACGGCTTGCGCGCGGAGGCCGCCCATCCCCTCCCGGTCCCCCCGATCACCGAAGACCAGCTGATGCACGCGCTCGGGCGCGACGACCTGGCCTAGTAAGCCTGTCGACGTGGTCCCGTGTCACACCGTGCGCGCAGGCCGCGCGTCAGTAGAGCGGTCGGGACTGCGGTGCGGGTGGGTGTTGGCCGAATTGGGACGCCGGTGGCTGGGCACCGGGCTGCGGCACCGGCGGCTCGGCACCGAACTGCGGCATCGGCGGCTGGAGACCGAACTGCGGCACCGCTGACGGGTGGCCGGGCCGCGGCAGCAGGGGTGCGGGTGGAGCCGTGGGGCGACCGAGCGGACTGGTCACGATCGCGCCTAACGCAACCGTGCAGAGAGCTGCCCCGACGATCAGGTAGAAGGGCGAAGCGGCCGACCGCGCGGCCAAACCGTACTCACCCCCGTACGTCGCCGCGATCAGGCCGCCGAAGAATCCCCATGCGGAGCCGATCAGCACCGCGGGCCGCCCAGCGGACTTGCCGAACAGCAGGAGGATCGCACCGGCGACCAGGACCACCGCCAGCAGCGCGGATACCCCCAGCAAGATTTCCTGCACCGCACGAATACGGGAGGCAGCCCACCAGGCGTCGAAATCCTTGATTGCGTCCGGGATTCCGATTGCCGGGCCGTTGAGTTCCCCGATGCCGAGCAGTGCGCCGATACCGATCCCGCCGCCACCGAGACAGGCCGCGATCACCGCCGACGCGGTGTGCCAAGTCGACGGCGCTCCGCTGCCCTGTCCCCCGGGCGGAGCAAACGAATTGTTCATCGAACCCCCTTCGAGATCGAACCCTACCGCCCCCTGCCGACAGAAATCGACCCGAAAGCAGCTCTCGCACAGTGGAATGGACGGCATTCACAACCGAACGGACGACGGCCGGTACGCGTGCGTGCGTACCGGCCGTCGGAAGGTTGTGCTCTACAGCCGCTGCTCGGCGTAGACCTTCATCGCGTCGCGCACGAACTCGGCGGTGCCGGCCCCGTGCACGTCGTAGTTGACCGCGAAACGAGGATCGGCCACGTACATCTCGCCCAGGTTGACGAACGCCTCCTTCACCACCGGACGCCCCTGCCAGCCGATGCCGATCCAGTCGTAGTGGCGCTGGACGATGGCCTGCACCTCGTCGCTGCCGGGGGCGAGCCCGTCGGCGTGCGCCCGGCCGTAGTCGGCGGCGATGTCGAGATGCGTTTGCTGGAAGGTCTTCTTGTCCGCGTCGGACATCGAGCGCCACCAGCGGTCACCGCTCTCGTAGGCGTCCTTGCCCCAGCGTTCGATCACCTCGTCCTTGTACTTCGTGTGGTCGAAGCCGTCGAAAACTTCTGCTGCCACGAGTTGTTCACCTCTTTCCGTCTTGTGCAGCGTGGTGTGCACCGACTCGATCAGCCGCCGGATCCGATCCTGTTCCTGCCGAAGCAGGTCCAGGTGCGCGCGCAGCGCGGCGGCGGTGTCCTGCTCTCCGGCAAGGACTTCGGCGATGACCGGAAGCCCGAGGCCGAGTTCGCGCAGCAGCAGGATGCGTTGCAACCGCACGAGGGAGGCCTGGTCGTAGTACCGGTACCCGTTGGCGCCGATCCGGCTGGGCGGCAGCAGCCCCAACTGCCCGTAGTGGCGCAGCGTGCGGCTGGTGGTACCGGCCGCCTTCGCCAGATCTTGGATGGACCATTCCTTGGCGACCACGACTTGTCCTCCCTCCTTCTCTCGTCGGTGTAACCAGCTTGCAAGTTGACGTTACGTCAAGGTCAACCCCGATATTCGGGCGGATTTTCCGACTGGGCACAGGCTCCGGCAGGCGCGACCAGCACTGGCGACGGCACAAAACGAGCCGGGACCTCGAGGGCACCGACCGTCCGGCCGGGCAGGGTTCCGCTTAGCGCGATCGCCATGCCGGGCACTGGAGCGGGGTGCGCCTGCGCCCGGTCCACCCACCCCACCGGCGGTCAGCCGCCAACCGGTCACCATCCACTGAATCCATAGGTTGGAGGCCGAGGGACTGGTCGTGCGCAAACCGTGCGCCGGTGCGGTGCGCCCGGCGCGCGTTGAGCACGGCGACGTCCGCGCACAGCCGCAGGAGTTCACCGAGCCGCGGAAGACCGCAGAGCCGTCCGGCTCCCGCTCACCGAACAGGGCCACTCGCTGACCGACGACCTGCTGCTCGAGCACATGATCGACCCCAGGCGCTGCGGGCGGCACTCGACGGCACCTCCCACCGGCAACCGGCCGGACTACTGCCAAGTCGACCGAGCCGCTGGGCGACTCCGCTCGGTAGCGATCATCGCGAGGGGTTGCGGGCTAAGCCCCGCCGCCCTGCGCGGAGGTAGCACCAAGCGGTGTCCCACCACCGGGTGCGATAGCACCGGATTGGGCGACGCCACCACCACGCGAGGTAACCCCGGGGTGAGCCGCACCGTCAGGCAAGGCAGCGTCTGCCTGAACCGCACCGTCCGGCGCGGTGGCTGTAGGCGGGACGTCATCACCCGGGTCGGTGGCATCGGACCGAGCCGGATCGCGGGGTGCGATTGCAGAAGACGTAGACCCATCACCGGGTGGGATAGCACCGTGCGGCGAGACAGCGCCGGGCTGAGCGCCACGAGACGCCGTGGCAGGCTGATCCACACCAGCAGGGGCGACAGCGCCGGCCTGAGCCGCGCCAGGCGCGATGACGCCAGCCCCACCGGGGGCGGTAGCACCAAGAGAAGGCGCCGCGCCAGGCGATGCCCCGGGCGGGACTCGTAACGGCTCACCCGCTTCCGGAACCGCCTGCAACATGCGTGAGTAGTCCACGACCTGCGCGCCCAATGTGGGCGTCACGATGATGACGCCGTTGGTGTAGAGCCGGTAGGTGCCCGCG
Source organism: Nocardia sp. NPDC005745 (assembly GCF_040630775.1). Classification (NCBI taxonomy): domain Bacteria; kingdom Bacillati; phylum Actinomycetota; class Actinomycetes; order Mycobacteriales; family Nocardiaceae; genus Nocardia; species Nocardia sp. NPDC005745. The sequence goes on along the minus strand of NZ_JBEXYF010000014.1, from coordinate 72,690 downwards.
CGACGCGGCAGGATCATCTCCGGCCCGAGCGGCGTACCGATCGTGCTGTTCGCGCCCCCGATACGGCGATACTCGGCATCGATCGCCGACTCGGTGACCGCCGCCCGTTTGCGCGGATCCTCGGGTGGCGCGGTGGTGATCGACTCGCCGGGCGCGGGGCCGACCTCGAGGGTCTGGATGTCCGCGGGTTCTCCGTCATCGGGCGCGGCGGAGTACTCCGTGCGCAGGATCCGGCCGTCGCGCAGCAGGACCGCACCGGCCGTAGCCGACACGGCGTCCGCCGTCCTCGGATCCTCCTGCGCGGTGCCGGGATACCGCTGGCAAGCGGTGGTGTCGCAGGTCTGCGCGTACGGATAGCGCTGTTCGGCAAGGGCATAGGAGCGCGCCGCGATCGCCTGGGCGCGCAGGGCCTCCGCCGCGCCCTTGTCCGCCCAGTTGGGCTGCACCTCCGCCGGGACCACGCCGAGTAGATAGTCCTCGACGTCCACCTGGTTGATCGTGCGGGCCGCGCCGTCCTCGATGGCGACGCCGAGCGCACCGCGATACGCCGAACCCCCGCACAGCGTGAGATGTTCCGACGCAGGGCGGTTCGGCCGGGAGTCGACGGGATGGATCCAGGGGTCGTCGGTCGCCGCCTGCCACAGCACGTCACCGTCGCAGCCCGCCGTGACGACCACGCTCGCTCGGCCACCCGGCTGCGGCGTCAGGTGCGCGACCTGACCGGGCGCCACCTCCCTGCCCGCCACGCGCAGGCCGGCGTCCGCGAAGGCGTCGAGAGCCGAGTTGTCCCGCGTCATGAGACGAACCCGGACGGCGGTGGGCGCGATGGTGGTGAGCGTCGCGCCTGGGTAGTAGTGCTCGAGGATCCGTGCGGCTGCCCACCCCGCTCGCGCGTTCTCGAACGCGCCCACCTGGCTCATGCCGCGCCCGTGCCCGGGTCCCGCCATAGGGCGAAATGGAGCATCCAGCGGACCGCCGGAGTGCGCGAAGAGCGTTCCAGCGACCATTCCGAAGCCGATTAGCAACACAATCGATGGCGAGTAGATGAGCAGCTGTCGCCGCTGCGGACGCGCGACGCGCGATCGCTCCGACAAAATGCTCTTTACCAGCATTGTTGCGCTCTCGGTGTGCTCAAATTACGAGGCATCCGTTCACTCCCGTGGTTTCCTCAGACGGTCGATCTCCATCTTTTCGGCACGTTCTGTAGATGCGATAGCAATCGACGAGCTACATTTAGGCAATCACATAATCCTCAACCAGAGGTTTAGTCATGTGACAAATGTGGCTATTGTGATCATTGCTACATCAGGAAGCAACCCTGAATCACTCATGATCACCGGTTCGACCTGATTGGAGACGCTCGTGCGGTACCGCAAACCGAAACGTTCCTACGTGCTCCCGGTTGTCACCACCCTCGCGGTAGCTGCCCCACTGGGCACGCTGACGTTCGGCGCTTCGACCGACTACCGCACCACCACCAACAGCGAACCGGCCGCCGTAACGGCCGAACTCGCCGAGGTCGCACTCACCCAGGCGCCCGATATCGTGCTGCCGCTGCGCGAACTCACCGGGTTGAGCCTGCCTGATCTGCATCTTTCCGATCTGCGCATGCTTCCGATCGCCGAGTCCATTCCGATTCCGGATGGCCCGCTACCACCGGACGCGCAGCTAACGGAAGGACTACGACTACCCGGCTCGAATTCCGACCAAACCTCCGGCCCGGAATTCACTCCGAATCGTTCGCCGGAGAGCCTGAATTCCCCAGCTCAGCCCATTTCCCAAGGCAGTGTGCGCTTCATCGCGGAGCCCGACCGGCTCCAGCCGGGCACCACTCCCGACACCCCCGCGCTGTCTCCCGGCGCCGTGACCCCCGAGCTGATGAGCCAAGTGGGGGCACAGGTGAAAGAACTCTCCAGCGACACTCCGTTCAGCATGGTCGCTCTCACCGCCCGCCAGTTGGCCGACACCGCGGCCACGATCCGGGCTCGGCAGCCCGACGGCACGTGGGGGCCCTGGTACGACACCGAACCGGTCGACACACACCGCACCGACCGCTCCGGCCCGGGTGCGACCGACGGCACCGAGCCGATCTACGTCGGCGATACGAACGCGGTGCAGGTCCTGGTCACTCGAAAGCAGGCTGCGGCAGGCCCGATTCAGCCGGTGGCGCAGCCCGCACCCAGCGCGGACGACGCGGCGCAACAACCCGCCCCGCGTTCCGACGACCCGGCCCCCCAGGCCGCGGACCTGACCGCCGTGCTCATCGATCCCGGTCGAGGCGCTGCCGACGGCTCGCTGCACAACGTCGCCGCGGCGCTGCCCGGCGGCGGACCGAGTGTGATCACCCGCGCCCAGTGGGGCGCCGACGAATCGATCCGCTGCGACGAGCCGACCTACGACGACGGCCTCGGCGGCGTCACCGTGCACCATACGGCGGGCCGCAACGACTACAGCAAGTCCGAGTCGGCCGGAATCGTCCGCGCGATTTACACCTATCACGCGAAGACGTTGGGCTGGTGCGACATCGGCTACAACGCGTTGGTCGACAAGTACGGCCAGGTCTTCGAGGGGCGCTTCGGCGGCCTGGACCGCCCGGTGCAGGGTGCGCACGCGGGTGGGTTCAACGAGAACACCTCCGGCGTCGCGCTGATGGGCAACTACGAATCCGAGCAACCGACCGAGGCGGCGATCGAGGCGATCGGCGCCTTCGTGGGCTGGCGCACCAAGATCGCCGGACTCGATCCCAAGGGCAACACCACGATGGTCTCCGAGGGCACCTCCTACACTCCGTATGCCCAGGGCGAGGCGGTCCAGTTGCCGGTCGTCTTCGCGCACCGCGACGTCGGCAACACCACCTGCCCCGGCGACGCCGCGTACGCGCTGATGGATCGGATCCGCGACATCGCCGCCGGTACGCCGGGTGCGTCCGGCGGGCAGGACAGTCGACCCCCGGCATCCGGCGAATCCGATGTGGCGAACCTCGCCGCGCTGACCACGAAGCTGCTGAACATGGTGCAGGAGAACATCATCGCCAGGCACTGGTCTCGGTCCGGTGGGCCGAACGGCCCGCTCGGCGCAGTCCGCTCGGACGTGCTGCCCGCCGCGGAGGGCCGGCAGTACGCGAAATTCTCCAACGGTTACGTCTACACCGCGGCCGACGGACAGGTCGTCGAGGTGCTCGGCACCATCCTGGATCGCTTCCTGCAACTCGGCGCCGACACGGGTGTCCTCGGACTCCCGCTGCAGAACGCCTATCCGGTCCCGGACGGCCTGCGTGCCGACTTCGAACGCGGCTCGCTGATCCTCAACCAGCTCACCGGCATCGTCACGACGGTGTGGAAGACCTACAACGACACCTACCGGGAGGAAACCCACCGCAACCCGGTCGCGGCCCAGGTGAGCGCGCCGATTCCGCCCCACGCGCCTGCTCCGGCCGCATCGGTTCCGGGCAGCGCTCCGGGTCAGGGTGTTGCCCAAGCTCCAGCCGCTCGAACTCCGGGCAATGCCCCAGCCCAAGGCGGTGCCCAAGCTCCGGCCGCTCAGACTCCGGGTAGCGCCCCGCCCCAAGCTCCGGGCAATGCCCCGCCCCAAGGCGGTGCCCAGGCTCCGGCCGCCCAAGCTCCAGGCAGTGCACCGCTCCGAGCTGACGCCCCGGCTGCTGTGCCCGCTCCGCCGATCGCTCCCGAAGCAGGGACCCCGCTCGCCCAGGCTCCGACAGAGTCAGGCGCTCGCGCCCCTATCGGTCCGTCCCCGGCGGAACTTCAGCAAGGTGGCCACCACCCAGCCGTCATCCCGCCGCCACACGGTCCGGCACCCGCGGTTGCCGACCCAGCCCGAGCCGCATCCCCATATCCCTCACCCGAGGGCTGATCGCGAACCACTCAGCAGGTCACACTGATTCGGAGCCCGCGCCACGGCGCGGGCTCCGGCTGTGTACCACCGCTACATCCACCAGCGTTCGAGAATTCGCGCGACTCCGTCATCGGAGTTCGATTCGGCGATCTCATCGGCGGCGGCGATGGCCTCGGGGTGGGCGTTGCGCATCGCGACGCCGTGGCCCGCCATGGTGAGCATGGGGACGTCGTTGGGCATGTCGCCGAACGCGACGATGGTGGACTCGTCCACGCCGAGCCGCTGCGCCACCACCGCCAGCCCGGCGGCCTTGGTGATGCCCGGCGCGGACAGTTCGATGAGCCCGTGCTCGGTCGAATAGGTGATGTCGGCTCGCTCACCGATCAGCGGAGCGAGCACGGTGCGCATGTCCGAGCTGCGTGCGCCCGGTAGCCGGATCAGCATCTTTATGGCGGGCGCGTCGATGACCTCTTCGCGGGCGACCGAGGTGTCGTCCGGGTTGAGCCAGGCGTGCTCGTACTGCGGCGAGCTGACGAACTGCGGGGTCACCGCGTCGTGCGCGCGCTCGCCGACGCGTTCGGCGGCCAGACCGCAGCCGGGCAACGCCCGCTCGGCGACGTCGGCGAGCCAGGCGAGCGTCGGCACGTCCAATGTCATGCTGGCCAGCACCCGGTCGGCGGCGCTGTCATAGATCACCGCACCGTTGCCGCACACGCACAGCGGGGCGTAACCCAGGCCCTGCACCACGGGATCGATCCAGCGTGGTGGACGCCCCGTGGCCAGGACGAACGGCACACCGTCGGCGATCAGGGCGCCTACCGCTGCCTTGGTCCGCGCGGTGACCCGCTCGTCGTGATCGATGAGCGTGCCGTCCACATCGGTGGCGACCATCTTCGGCTTGGGCAGGTGCAGGGGCATCACCCATTCCATCCTGCCGGACGACGCCCGTCCGGTCCCGCGGGCCGGTGTCCGGCCGAGCCTCGGACATGCCCGGATGTCATGTGGCACGCGCGCCGCCGACCACGTCCTTATGATCGGGGACTAATACCGACGCTGGCCCGTCCAGCCGAGAGACCAGAGGACTGATGACCGGCTTCCTGCTACGACGCGCGCTCAACTATGTCGTGCTGTTGCTGCTGGCTTCGTTCCTGACGTTCAGCCTGGCGTCACTGACGTTCCGGCCGCTGGACAGTCTCGAACAACGCAACCCGCGCCCGCCACAGGCAGTGATCGACGCCAAGGCCGAGGAGTTGCATCTCAACGACCCGATCCCGCAGCGCTATATCACCTGGCTCGCGGGCATTCCGCACGGTGACTTCGGCACCACGCTTGCCGGTCAGCCGGTCAGCCGGGAGCTGCCGCGGCGGGTCGCGGTGAGTCTGCGCCTGCTGATCGTCGGCTCCCTGGTCGGCACGGTGCTGGGCGTACTGATCGGCGCCGCGGGCGCGATCCGGCAGTACAAGTTCAGCGACTACTTCACCACGGTGGTGTCGCTGCTGGTCTTGAGCACACCGGTCTTCCTGCTCGCGACGCTGCTGAAATACGGTGCGCTGGAGATCAACTCGCTCACCGGGTCGCAGATCTTCCTCTATACCGGCGAAACGTCGGCGAACAAGATCGAAGGGTTCGGGCCGCAACTGCTCGACCGCGTCCAGCACCTGATCCTGCCCACCACCGCGCTGGCCCTCGGCGCCATGGCGGGCTACAGCCGATATCAGCGCAACGCCATGCTCGACGTGCTGCAGAGCGATTTCATCCGCACCGCCCGCGCCAAGGGCCTCACCCGAAGCAAGGCGCTGTACAAGCACGGCCTTCGCACGGCGCTGATCCCGATGGCCACACTGTTCGCCTACAGCCTCGGCGCCCTGATCACCGGCGCGACGTTCACCGAGAAGATCTTCGGCTGGCACGGTGTCGGGGAGTGGCTGGTCGACTCGATCAACGCGCAGGATCTGTACGTCGTGGTGACGGTGACCGCGTTCGCCGGCCTGGTCGTGCTGGTGTCGGGTCTGCTCTCCGACATCGTGTACGCGATTCTCGACCCCAGGGTGCGTGTGGGATGACCGAAGCCGAAATCATCGTCCAGGGCGCCCCGGAGGTCACCGCGACCGGACGGCGCAGGCTGGTCCTGCGGCGCTTCCTGCGTAACAAGCCCGCCGTCGCGGGTGGCTTGGTCCTCATCGCGCTGTTCGTCGCGAGCTTCGCGCTGCCGCCCTTGCTCGCCTACGACTACCAGCAACTGGACTACACCGCCCTGCTCAAACCACCGAGCGCGAAACATCCCTTCGGCACCACTCAGATCGGTCAGGACGTGCTCGCGCAGACTCTGCGTGGACTGCAGAAATCGCTGGTCATCGGCCTGTGCGTCGCGCTGTTGTCCACCACGATCGCGGCCACCGCCGGATCGCTGGCCGGATTGCTCGGCGGCTGGACCGATCGCGCGATCATGTGGCTGGTCGATCTGCTGCTGGTGGTCCCGAGTTTCATCATCATCGCGCTGTTCGCGCCGCGCACCAAGGGCAGCGGTTCCATCCTGCTGCTGATCGTGCTGCTGTCCTGCTTCGGCTGGATGATCTCGGCAAGGATCGTGCGGGGCCTGACATTGAGCCTGCGTGATCGCGAATTCGTCCGGGCCGCTCGGTACATGGGGGCGCCCACCCGCACGGTAATCCTCAGTCACGTCATCCCGAACATCGCCTCGATCCTGATCATCGACACCACCCTCACCGTCGGCTCGGCGATCATGGCCGAAACGGGGTTGAGCTTCCTCGGTTTCGGCGTGCAGCCGCCGGACGTGTCGCTCGGCTCGCTGATCGCCGCGGGCACGAAATCAGCGTTGACCTATCCCTGGCTGTTCCTGTTCGCGGGCGGTCTGCTGATCGTCACCGTGCTGTGCGCCAACCTCGTCGGTGACGGACTGCGCGACGCGTTCGATCCCGGCGCGAAGCGGGCTCGGTCGAAGAAGAAGGCGAAAGCATGACGAGCGCAGGAGAAACCGAGAAGACGGCCTCGACCGCGCCGCTGCTGGAGATCACCGATCTGCGGGTGTCCTTCCCCAGCGAGGAGGGCCGGATCGACGCGGTCCGCGGCGTCACTTACACGGTGTCCGACGGCGAGGTGCTCGCCATCGTCGGTGAATCCGGCTCGGGGAAGTCGGTGTCCTCGCTGGCGGTGATGGGATTGCTGCCGGAGCAGGCGCGGATCACCGGTTCCATCCGGTTCCGCGGACGCGAACTGCTCGGGCTCGGTGATCGCGAATTGTCCAGGCTGCGCGGCAGTTCCATCAGCATGGTGTTCCAAGACCCGTTGTCGGCGCTCACGCCGGTGTACCGGGTGGGCGATCAGATCGCCGAAGCCCTGCTGGCGCACGGCAAGATGGGCAGGCGCGAAGCCGCGAAGCGGGCGGTGGAGCTGCTCGACCTGGTCGGCATCCCGGATCCGGAGGTGCGGGCCAAGGCGTTTCCGCACGAGTTCTCCGGTGGCCAGCGCCAGCGCGTGGTCATCGCGATGGCGATCGCGAACGATCCGGCGCTGATCATCTGCGACGAGCCCACCACCGCGCTGGACGTGACGGTGCAGAAGCAGATCTTGAATCTGCTGCGCAAGGCGCGCGACATCACCGGCGCGGGCGTCATCATGATCACCCACGACATGGGCATCGCCGCGACCCTGGCCGACCGCGTCGCCGTCATGTACGCGGGCAGGATCGTCGAGACCGCCACCGCGGCGGACCTGTTCAGCGCGCCGCGAATGCCGTACACCGTCGGCCTGCTCGGTTCGATTCCGCGCATGGACGGTCCGCCGCGGCAGCCGCTGATCCCGATCGTCGGCGCGCCGCCCGCTATGCACGCCCTGCCGCCTGGATGCTCGTTCGCACCGCGCTGCCCGGTGGCGATCGACGAATGCAGGGCCGCGGAACCACCGCTGGAGGCCGTCGAACCCGGGCATACCGCCGCCTGCATTCGCACCGCGGAGGTCGGCGCCGACGACTTGTTCGAGGCCTACCGCCGCGAGATCGCCGAGCCGGACGCCGTGGCGGAGGTGGAGTCCGATGTGGTCTTGCGCGTCAAGGATCTGGTGAAAATCTTCCCGATCACCTCGGGTGTAGTACTGCGCCGCCGCACGGGGGAGGTCAGGGCAGTCGACGGCATCAGCTTCGAGGTCCGCGGCGGGCGCACCTTGGCGCTGGTCGGGGAGTCCGGCTCCGGCAAATCCACCACGCTCACGCAGATTCTCGATCTGATACCGCCGCAGTCGGGCGCCATCGAGATCATGGGCACCGATGTCGCGTCGCTGAGCAAGGCGCGCAAGCGGGAGATCCGCCGGAAGATGCAGATCGTCTTCCAGGACCCCACCGCCTCGCTGGACCCGCGCCTGCCGATCTTCGACGCGATCGCCGAGCCGTTGCGCATCGACGGGCGACCGCGGGCCGAGATCGTCCGCCGGGTCCCGCAACTGCTCGAGCAGGTCGGTCTGCGCCCGGATCATGCCGACCGCTATCCCGCGGACTTCTCCGGCGGCCAGAAACAGCGCATCAGCATCGCCCGCGCACTCGCGCTGGACCCGGAGTTGCTGGTGTTGGACGAGCCGGTCTCCTCGCTGGACGTCTCGATCCAGGCTGGCGTGCTCAACCTGTTGCGCGATCTGCAGACCGAGCGCGGGCTGTCCTACCTGTTCGTCTCGCACGACCTGTCGGTGGTGCGGAATCTGGCCCACGACGTCGCCGTCATGTATCGCGGCAAGATCGTGGAATACGGCCCGGCGGAGCAAATTTTCGCTGATCCTCGGCACGAGTACACCAGGGCGCTGATCGACGCGGTGCCGGTTCCAGCAGTCAGCCGATAGTCAGGAGAGCGCGATGCGGATCCGTTTCGATCGAATGCGGTGGACTGCGGGCTTGGCCGCGATCGCGCTGATCGCCGCGGGCTGCGCGACCGGCTCCGACGATTCGGCCGCGGGACTGTCCGACGCGCTCGGCACCACCAGCGACATCAATCCCAAAAACCGCGACGAGGTGCGCGAGGGCGGCAATCTCCGCCTGGCGGTGACCAGCTTCCCGGCGAACTGGAACACCCTGTCCAATGACGGGAACGACGGCGAGATCGGCGACATCGAGCGCCCGCTCATGCCGCGCGCGTTCGACGTCGACGCGGCGGGCAACCTCACCGTCAACAAGAACTACTTCACCGATGTCGCGCTGACCGGCACCGATCCGCAACAGGTCACCTACACCATCAATCCCGCCGCGGTCTGGTCCGACGGCACGCCGATCACCTGGGAGGACATCACCGCGCAAGCACACGCGCTCAGCGGGCGGGACAAGCGCTTCTTGATCGCGATCACCAACGGCTTCGAGTTCGTCGACAAGGTCGAGCGCGGTGTGGACGACCGGCAGGCGGTCCTCACCTTCAACCATCCCTATGGCGAATGGCGCGGACAGTTCGCGGGCAACTCCTCGCTTTTCCCGAAATCCGTGACGGCGGACCCGGAATCGTTCAACAAGGGACTCGTGGACCGTCTCGGCCCCAGCGCGGGCCCGTTCGTCGTCCAATCCACCGACCGCGTCCAGGGCCGGATCGTGCTCGGCCGAAATCCGAAGTGGTGGGGTGAGACGCCGAAACTGGACACCATCACCTACAGCGTGCTGGATCAGGCGGCCTGGGCGAGCGCCCTGCAGAACAACGAACTCGACCTCGTCCGGCTCGCCTCGATCGATGAGGTCAAGACGGTCCGCAACACCGGCGGGCTGGTCATTCGCCGCGCCCCGGGTAACCGATGGCGCCACATCACCTTCAACGGCGCGCCCGGCTCCATCCTCGCGGACGCGCGTCTGCGCGTGGCGATCGCGAAGGCCATCGACCGGCAGGGCATCGCGACCGCGACCCAGAACGGTCTGGTCGAGAATCCGAAGCCGTTGAACAACCACATCTTCCTCCAGGGACAAGACGGGTATCAGGACAATTCGGCGCCGGTGGCGTACGACCCGGACCAGGCGGCACAGGAACTCGACGCGCTCGGCTGGAAGCTCAACGGCGACGTCCGTGAGAAGGACGGCCGCAAACTGGAAATTCGCGACGTGATGTACAACGACCCGCTGTGGGTCCAGATCGCGCAGATCATCCAGCAGAATCTGGCCCGCATCGGCGTGCGGCTGACCATCGATACCAAGCCCGGCGCCGGTTATTTCACCGACGTCATCATTCCCGGTGATTTCGACGCCGCACAGTTCATCTTCTCCGGGGACGCCTTCGCGATGAGTTCCATCCGGCAGATCTACTACTACGACCCGAACGACCTGCAGGGCAACTACGGTCGCATCGGTTCGCCCGAACTCAACGCCCTGATCGAGCGCACGCTGACCGAACTCGATCCGAAGAAGGCGATCGAACTGGCCAACGAGGTCGACCGGAAAGTGTTCGAGGAAGGACATTCCCTGCCGCTGACCCAGTCCGACGGCAGTTTCGGCGCCCGCGCGGACCTCGCCAATATCGGCTCACCCGGTCTGGCGTCCTACGACTACACCGAGATCGGATTCGTGAAATGAGACCAGTACAGCCGACCCCCAACCGCCGGCGGCGGACACGGACCGTGATCGTCCGGGCGCTCACCGTGGGCACGGCGCTCGCGCTGCTGGCCGGCTGCGGCTCGGGCGACAGCGGGGTGAAGTCGGGTTCCAACGCGCTGGGTTCGACCAACGACATCAATCCCCAGGAGCCGAGCGCATTGCGCGACGGCGGCAACCTGCGTCTGGCCATCACGAATTTCCCCGCGACGTTCAATTCGCACCACGTCGACAGCGACTATGACATCTCCGAAGTGGTCGACTGGACATTGCCGGGGCCGATCACCTCCAACGCCGCAGGCGAATTGTCGGTCGACCACAATTTCTTCACCGACATCGCGTTGACCGAGACCAACCCGCAGCGAGTTGTCTACACCATCAACCCCAAGGCGGTCTGGTCCGACGGCAACCCGATCACCTGGGAGGACCTGCGGTCCCAGGCGGAGGCGCTGAGCGGCCGCAACACGGAATACCGGGTCTCCGCGACCCAGGGCTACAGCCGGCTGGCCGGCGTCGAGCGCGGCGTCGACGACCGCCAGGCAATCGCCACCTTCGAACAGCACTACGCGGATTGGCGGGGCCTGTTCAGTCAGCTGATGCCGAAAGAATCGACCGAGACGCCGCAGGCGTTCAACGAGCGTGACCGCAACGGGCTCGCCAAGTCGGCGGGACCATTCGTGATCACCTCCGTCGACCGGGCGCAGCAACGCATCGTGCTCAGCCGCAACCCGAAATGGTGGGGCGAGACGCCGAAACTCGACACCGTCACCTACAGCGTGCTGGACTATTCGGCCCGTCTCAACGCCTTGCAGAACAATGAACTCGACGCCATCGATATCTCGGGCATCGAAGAGGTCAAGTCCGCGACCAACTCACCGGGCATCATCGTGCGTCGCGCTTCGCGTCCGTCCAATTCGCACATCACGTTCAACGGAGCGCAGGGGTCGATTCTCGCGGATCCCCGCCTGCGCGTCGCGATCGCGAAGGCGATCGACCGGCAGGGCGTCGTCACGGCGCTGCAGAACGGGATCGTGGAGAATCCCAAGCCGCTGAACAACCACATCTACCTCGACGGGCAGAAGGGCTACCAGGACAACTCCGCGGTGATCGCCTACAACCCCGACGAGGCGGCCCGCATGCTGGACGAACTCGGTTGGAAGCTCAACGGCGACGTCCGCGAGAAGGACGGGCGGAAGCTGGTGATCCGGGATGTGATGTTCCAGCAGGACACTTGGGTGCAGATGGCGCAGATCATGCAGCAGAATCTGGCTCGGGTCGGGGTGAAGCTCGAAATCCAGACCTTCCCCGGCAACGGCCTGTTCACCGATGTCATCGACCCTGGCAACTTCGACATCGCTCAGTTCAGCTGGCAACGAAGCATTTTCCCGCTCGGCGCGCTGCCCCAGATCTACGCCTACGACCCAGCGAATACGCTCAGCAACAAGGGACGGATCGGGTCACCCGAACTGAACGCGCTGATCGAGCAGACCATCTCCGAACTCGACCCCGAGAAGGCGATCGAGCTTGCGAACAAGGCCGACCGGATGATCTTCGAGCTGGGTCATTCGGTGCCCGTCGCGCAATCGGCCGGCAACGTAGCGGTCCGTGCGGGCCTGGCCAACTTCGGCGCCTTCGGGCTGGCTTCCACGGACTACCTCCGGGTGGGCTTCGAGAAGTGAGGTCGTTTCCGTAGGACGCAACGAGCAGGAAGGATCACCATGCGGATTACCTCTGCGTGTGCCCGGCTGGCCTTATCGCTGGTCGTCGTAGGGCTGGCAATCACCGGTTGTGGCGGCGACAACGGAGTGACCCCGGGCTCCAGCACGGTCGGCAGCACCAACGACATCAACCCGAGGGACCCGAGCGAACTGCGCGACGGCGGCAACCTGCGGCTGGCACTCTCCAATTTCCCGGAGACTTTCAACTATCTGCACGTAGACGGCGGAACGGAAACTGTCTTCTACATTGTCGAAGCGACGATGCCCGCCGCCTTCGTCAGCGACGCGGCGGGGCAGCTGAGCGTCGACCACAACTTCTTCACCGATATCAAGCTGACCGGCAACAGCCCGCAGCAGGTGGAGTACACCATCAATCCGAAGGCAGTCTGGTCCGATGGCTCGCCGATCACCTGGGAGGATCTCCGGTCTCAGGCGAATGCGCTCAGCGGTAAGGACAACGCGTTCCTCGTCTCGGCCACCGGCGGTTTCGAACGGGTCGGCAAGGTCGAGCGCGGAGCCGATGACCGGCAAGCCGTGGTGACCTTCGACCAACCGTATGGCGAATGGCAAGGACTGTTCAGCCCGCTGTACCCGAAGTCGGTCACCGCGACCCCCGACGCCTTCACCAACGCGGCCAGGAACGGGCTGCCGCAAAGCGCGGGCCCCTTCGTGGTCACCTCCATCGACCGCAGCCAGAATCGCATCGTGCTCGGGCGCAATCCCAAGTGGTGGGGCGATACGCCGAAGCTCGATTCCGTCACCTTCAGCGTGCTCGACCATTCGGCCTGGCTGCCCGCGATCCAGAACAACGAACTCGATATCGCCTACATGTCCGGCATCGAGAACGTCAGCGCTGCGCGCAATGCCGCGAACGTGGTCATCCGGCGCACGCCCGAGCCGACCTGGTCGCACATCACGTTCAACGGAGCACCCGGTTCCCTGCTCGCCGATCCGCAGCTGCGAATCGCCATCTCCAAGGCGATCGACCGGCAGGGAGTGGTCACCGCCTCGCAGCACGGCGTCGTCGACGATCCCAAACCGCTGAACAATCACGTCTTCGTATCGGGGCAGAAGGGCTACCAGGACAACGCGGCGCCCATCGCCTACGACCCGGACGAGGCGGCCCGCATGTTGGACGCCCTCGGGTGGAAACTCAACGGCGATGTCCGCGAGAAGGACGGTCGCAAGCTCGAACTCCGCGACGTGATGTACCAGCAGGATCAGTGGGTGCAGACCGCGCAGATCGTGCAGCAGAACCTCGCGAGGGTCGGAGTGAAGCTGAGCATCCAGACCGTGCCCGGCACCGGTCTGTTCACCAATGTCATCGACCCCGGTAACTTCGATCTGGCCCAATTCAGCTGGAACGGTAGCGTTCTCCCACTGAGCGGATTGCGGCAGATCTACTACTACGATCCGAACAACCTGCAGGGCAACAAGGCGCGGATCGGTACCCCGGAACTCAACGCGCTGATCGACCGGACACTTTCCGAGCTCGACCCGGACAAGGCCATTCAGCTGGCCAACGAGTGCGATCGGATGATCTTCGAAGAGGGCTACTCCATTCCGCTGCACCAGGCGGCGGGCACCTACGCGGCCCGGACCGACCTGGCGAACTACGGTGCGTTCGGCCTCGCCTCCCGCGACTACACCAAGGTCGGCTTCCTGAAGTGAGTTCTGGATCGGGCCACCCGCTGGCCTATCCGGTCACGGTGACGTTCGGCGCCCTCGCGGTCTGTGCCGCTTGGGCGCCGTTCGGCACGTTGGATCAGGTGGCGGGTATAGCGGCCGTCGCGCTCGGCGTAGCCGGGTACACCGCGTATCGGCTCGCGGTCGCCTTCGGCGTACTTCCGTCGTGGCGTTCGGGCACCGCGCGGACCGTGCGGGTCACCCGCGTTCGCCAGCAGCACCGCCTGGTCAGCCGATCATGGTTGCAGATCGAAGGCACGGGTCGTCCACGCTGGCTTCCGGTGTACTTCGACCCGGCGCTGGTCACCCTCACCAAAACCGAAGGAGAACTCACCGACCGCACGATGCACGTCGGCGGGCGACGCTTCTACCCATCCGGCCGCGTTCGCGACGTCGAACCGCCCGGCCGTCTCCTCGACAACCCCAGCCGCCCCGATCCGGACGCGGACACCCACGCCGCGAAGGTCACCCGGCTGCGCCGCCGTCTGCTGCTGGACGCGCAACCCACCGTCGCTGCCCCCATCGCGGCACTCCTGTGGGTCTACATCGATGGCGGAGGCCTCCCCGCCTTCCTCGCGGCCGTTACCATCGCGGCCGTGTGCTCGATCTGGCTCTCCGCCATTCGGGGATCCGACCCCAGCTGACCGAGGCACTACTCGCGGATGTAGGAATACTTTCGAGATGCTGTCCCCTCTTCGAAGCCGCAGGCGCGATATGCGCGACGTGCGCCTTCATTGGCCGGGTCAACACTGAGATAGATGCGCTTGATCGCGCGTGTGCGCGCCGCTTCGGCCAGAACGTGCCGGGTGAGGGTCTTGCCATACGATCTGCGTTGGAACTCCTCGGCCACCGACAGATAGTCGAGCCGGGCGAAATCGGTGCCGCTGATGTGGATCCACAGTGCACAACCGACAAGCCGCCCTGACGATTCCAAAACAGCGACCTGATAACCGTCCTCCAGGTAGTCGTGGAGACGTGCCAGCGGATCGGATGGCCAATGATGATGTCTGCCAAGCAATGTCGCGGTGGCGCCGAATGCCGGATCGCTACTGCCCGCCAATCGTCGAATCGAATGCCGCACCTGAGCCGTCACCGCAGCGGGATCGGACGCTCGAATTTCGCAGCTCATCTCCAACTGTGCCGCGCCGCGCTGCCAACCGGTCCGTTGCAACGCCTCCCCGAGGACGACATTCTCGTCCTCGATATAGCCGACCAGCGCACCGGTGACATCGCGCTTACCCAGAACGAGGTTCACGACCTGTCGCGCGGTGTCGACGGTTCGCCATGCGCCATGAAGCAGCGGCCCGACAAGATAGCTGACCGCATCGGTATCGGACACCAGCAACCCGGTGCAACCCACCGCTGCGCCTTCAGCGTCGCACACCACGAACAGATGATCTTCCATCACATTGTCGTAGAGCGCGATTTCGGCCAATAGTTCCCGCTCGTCGGCACAGCGCGGATATCCGACGCCCTCGGCTGGTATCGACGTACTGCGCCTGCAGAGCTCCCCGATGAATGACAGATCGCCTATAGCGGCGGAACGCAATGAGATGTCCGGCACAGCAGTGTCTCCCCCGTGCGAAGCCCGCCACGAACGCTACACGACTAGCCACCGATCTCCGAACCATTTCTGCGCCGCCCCGACGCCATCTGGGCCTCCATTCCGCTCATCCAGCCTGGAGCCCGCCACATTGGTCTGACCACTTGACCTCCTGACCGCTTCGGCGCACAGTAGACGCATGGCGTTGCAACCTGTGGTCAAGCGGTCGGTGTCGGCGGATGTGTTCGAGCAGATCGCCGCGGATGTGCTCAGTGGCGAGCTGGCGCCGGGGGCGACCTTGCCCAGTGAGCGGCAACTGGCGGAGGCGCTGGGGGTGTCCAGGCCCGCGGTTCGGGAGGCGCTACAACGGCTGGCGGCAGCCGGGCTGGTGGCCGTGCGGCAAGGAGACGCGACGACCGTGCTGGACTATCGGCGCGGTGCCGGGCTCGAGGTGCTGCCCAGGTTGTTGGTGCAGGCCGGGGAACTCGACCCCGGTGTCGCGCGCAGCATTCTGGAGGCTCGCCTGCACAACGGACCGAAGGTGGCGGAGTTGGCCGCGCGCCGGGTCGGCGCAGTCGGCGCGGAAGAGATTCGCCCTCTGCTGGAGAGCTCGGTCGAGGCGCTCGCCGCCGAACCGGACCCGATCGCCCAGCAGCGGCACGCGATGGAGTTCTGGGATCACGTCGTGGACGCGGCCGACTCGATCGTTTTCCGGCTGATGTTCAACATGTTGCGCGCCGCCTATGAACCAGCGCTCGCGGCGCTGGCCCCGATCATGTCCGCCGAGGTGGGCAACGTCGAGGCGTACCGCGAACTGGCCGCCGCCATCGCGGCGGGCCGGCCGCAGAAGGCCGCCACCACCGCTCGGGCGCTGCTCGAGCCGGCGACCACCGCTCTGATCGAGGTCCTCGGTGGACCGCCGATCACGCACAGCTAGGAACCATCATGACCAAATCCAAGACATCCGACCGGGAATCGGTCGACGCACGGGCGCGGGTGCGCAGGGACGAGCGGGCGCTGCGCCGCGGACTCACCCTGGGTCGGGCATTCGAGGAATTCCTCCGGCACCCTTCCCCGTGGATGATCGGAACCACGCTGGTCGGCGCACTGATCGCCCGGATCGTCGTCGGCGACTGGCAGCCCACCGATCTGCTGGTGCCCGCCGTGATGCTGGCGTTCTTTCCGATCTTCGAATGGATCGTGCACGTCACCGTGCTGCATTGGCGGCCACGGCGGCTCGGCCCGATCGCGCTCGACAGCGAACTGGCTCGCAAGCACCGCGAGCATCACGTGGATCCGCGCGACATCCCGCTGATCTTCATCCCGACCAGGACGCTGGCGGTGCTGGTCGTCGTGTTGATCGCGTTGGCGGCGTTCGCCTTCCCCCACGCGAGCCTGGGACTGACCTTCCTGATCACCATCACCCTGCTCGGCCTCGGCTATGAGTGGACGCACTATCTGATCCACACCGACTACAAGCCGAAACGATCGCTCTACCGGGCGGTTTGGCGCAACCACCGCCACCACCACTACAAGAACGAGCACTACTGGTTCACGGTCACCAGCTCCGGCACCGCCGACCGCCTCTTCGGCACCTATCCCGACCCGGCCGCGACCGAAACCTCACCCACTGCGCGCAGCCTCCATTCGGCCTGACGGAAGCCCCTGGGATCACTTGGTGGCCAACAAGTGCGTCATCGACGCGAGATGAATCGTGCCGACGAGCACCGACCCCGCCACCTGCCCAGGGATCCGCCGCCACAGACCTATCACCGCATCCCCGACCTGACACACCCCGGCGCCGGCGAGCAGAACGATCCAGGCGCCGTTCGAAATCGACAGAAATGCCGCGATCAAGACCGCACAGCCGAGCGGGACAGCCCGCGCCGCATACATGGCGGCGTAGTACCGCGTCGAGGCCACCGCATCCGATCCCGCCAATGCCGCGGGCGCGACCACGCCCGTCACAGCGAATCCCACGCTGACCATCGCGACAGCCGCGTTCAGCGCGGCGAGCCAGAGCGACATCACGAAAACCTCATTCACTCAAGAATCGTTCTGTCCTGAACGATTCACTGCCGATAGTATCGGCGTCGTGAATCGTGTCAACGGTGAAGATCTGCTCGGCTCGCTGAGCTTCCGGCTCGGAGTGGTCGGCACACGGATAACCCAGATGTTCGGCGCCCGGATCGAAGCGCTCGGATTGACGCACAAGCAGGTGGGCGTGCTGGCCGTCGTCGATACCGGACAGGCACGATCACAACGCGAGGTGGCGGACGCGCTCGGAGTCGCGCCGAGCCTCGTGGTCACCCTCGTGGATCGCCTGGTGGCGATGAACGCGCTCGTCCGCGTCCAGGACACCGCCGACCGTCGCGTGCACACGTTGGAACTGACCGACCAGGGACGCGAGCTACTCGGCCGCAGCGTCGCGATCGTCGACGAACTGGACCGCGACTTGCGGAATTCACTCGACCAGCAGGACGCAGCGGCGGTGCACACCGCGCTGGCGCACTTCATGACCAAGCTCCAGCGCTAATCGAGTGTCGCCCGAGTAGCCGCCAACCGGCGGCGCTCGAAAGTTCTACCGCGCGGCGAGCAAACGCTCTGCGATCGCACGCGCCCGGGAGGCCGCATCCGGATTCCCCTCGCGAACAGCGGTGACGATCGCTCCGTCCACCAGCAACGCGAGTTCCGCGGCCATTCCCGAAGCATCGGACGAACCCGCCTCGGTGAGAAGTTCGGACAGGTAATCGATCACCCGCCGCTTGTGCCGATCGGCGACCTGATGCGCGGCGCTCTCGCGATCGGCGACCTCGACCATGGTGTTGATGAACGCGCAGCCGCGAAAGTCCTTGCTGGCGAATCGGTCGGCGAGGGCGTCGAAGACCGCCAGCGGGCGGACGGCCGGATCGCCGGTCTTCGCCTCGACCGATTCCCGCAGCCAGCTCAGCCACCGGCGATCACGATCTTCCAGCACCGCGACGACGAGTTCGTCCTTGCTCGCGAAGTGGCGATAGAACGACGCGCGGCCCACGCCGGACTCCTGGAGCAGGCGGTCGATGCCGACGGCTCGAATGCCTTCGGCATAGAAGAGCTCTTCCGCCGTGGTGAGCAAACGCTGCTTGGCTTGAGTTGCCATGACGTCACGGTAGCAGGACGGAACCGATCAGTACCATCTGACTTGACCAATACGGAACCGATCAGTACCGTCCAAGTTCAGCACCGATCGGTACCATCTTGTTCGAGCTGGAGGCTCAGATGCCCCGCCTGCCCCTTGTATCCCCCGACTCCGCCGATGCCGAGCAAGCCGATTTGCTCGCCGAGGTACAGCGCCAGCTGGGCCGCGTCCCGAATCTCTACGCCGCCATGGCGAACAGTTCCGCCACATTGCGCGGATACCTGAATCTGCGTGACGCATTGACCAGGGGAAAGCTCTCCGCTCGAGTGCGCGAACAACTCGCACTGCTGGTCGCCGACGAGAACGGCTGCGACTACTGCACCGCCGCGCACACCATGCGCGCCGAGCGGATGGGCTTCACCGAGCAGGCGATCGCCGACACCCGCGCGGCGCGCGCCGAGGACCCACACGCCGACGCGATCCTGCGCCTCGCTCGCGACGTGCTGCGTTCCCGCGGCCGGATCGACGACGCCACGCTCGCCGTGGCGCGCGCACGTGGTGTCAGCGATGCCGAACTGAGCGAGATCGTCGGCCATGTCGCGCTGAACGTCTTGTCCAACTACTTCAACCACGTCGCCGAGCCGGAACTCGACTTCCCGCCCGCGGCGCCGACGAAAGGCACTGTGATGGAAGCGAAATGGCGGTCCGCGGGCAAGGTCGTCCTGGTCGAGGGCTACTCCCTGCTGGACCGGGAGGGGCGGAGCGTGCGCAGCGTCGATGACGTCCGAATCGCCATCGAGGGTGGGTTCCTGCACGTCAAGGTCTCCGACGCGGCCGAAGTACAGGTGGTATCGGCTCCGGCGGTCGCCCTGGTGACCTACCCCGCCTCCTGATCCTCGACCAGCGAGCCCGGTCCGCGATCCGTCGCGGGCCGGGCTTTCGTCTAGGCCGGGCTTGACAATTATATACCCTAGGGGGGTAGGGTAAAAAGGTCAGCACCGAACGAGGAGAACGACCATGAGCACCAGCACCCTGACCGTCACCGGTATGACCTGCGACGGTTGCGCCGCCTCGGTCCGCACCGAGATCGGCCGCATCTCCGGCGTCGATACCGTCGCCGTCGACCTCGCCGACGGACTGGTAACCGTCGAAAGCGCGACTCCGATCGATCGCGCCGAACTCACCGCGGCCGTGGCCCGCGCCGGCTACACGGTCACCGACTGACGGAGCACTCCGATGAACGCATCCAGCAAGTTCGGCGGTTTCGCCCTCGGCCTCGCCGCGGTCTTCGGGATCGCTCTCGCGGCCGGTTCGCTCATCGGGCCGGAACCCGCAGCCCATGACTCGACCGCACACGCCGCCGACCAGGGCGAACCCAACTCATCACCCGGAGGAATGATGGCAACCGACCGCGGCTACACCCTGCGGCTGGACACCGCCCAGACCACCGCCGCGGCGAACGTACCGCTGCGCTTCACGATCCTCGACCACGCCGGAAAACCCGTAACCCGGTATGTACGCAGCCACGACAAGGATCTTCACTTGATCGTCGTGCGCCGCGATATGGCCGCCTTCCAGCATGTGCACCCGGCGCTCGACGGCAACGGAACGTGGAGCGTCCCGCTCGACCTCACTCGCGCCGGTGATTACCGGGTGTTCGCCGACTTCACCCCCGAGGGCGGCGACAACCTGACACTCGGCACGGACCTGCGGGTGGCGGGCGTCTACGACCCCCAGAAGCTGCCCGCGACGGCTTCCACCACCACCGTGGGCGACTACACCGTCACGCTGGAGGGCGCTGTCGTCCCGGGCCGGGCTTCGCAGGTGACGCTGTCGGTGAGCCGGGCGGGCAAACCGGTGACCGATTTGCAGCCCTACCTCGGTGCTTACGGCCACCTGGTGGCCCTGCGCGCCGCTGACCTGGGTTATCTGCACGTCCATCCGGAAGGCCACCCCGGTGACGGCGTGACCGCGGCCGGACCGGGCATCACCTTCGCGGTGACGGCGCCGAGCGCGGGCGACTACCGCCTGTTCCTCGACTTCCAGCACGAGGGTGTGGTCCGCACCGCCGAATTCACCCTGACCGTCGCGCCGGGCACCCCCGCCGTAGACGCCTCCACTCACAACGAACACACTGGTCAGCAGCAGGCGCCGGACGGCCACGCGCACTGACCGACGACCGTCCGCGCACAGAACGGAGCACCCACGATGACCACCGCGACACAACCGCCCCCCGTCGGGCAGGTCGAACTCGTGATCGGTGGAATGACCTGCGCGTCCTGCGCCGCCCGGATCGAGAAGAAGCTCAACAAGCTCGACGGCGTCACCGCGACGGTCAACTACGCGACCGAGAAGGCCCGGGTCGAGGTCATCGGCAGCGTCTCGCCGGACGAGCTGATCGCCACCGTCGAACAGGCCGGTTACACCGCTGCCCTGCCCGCCAAGCCGGAGCGCTCGGAGGAGGCCGAGACCGAGGACGATCCCGCCGCCGCCCTGCGCACCCGCCTGCTGGTGTCGCTGGTGCTGTCGGTGCCGGTGATCGCCATGGCGATGATCCCGGCGTTGCAGTTCACCAACTGGCAGTGGCTGTCGCTGACACTGGCCGCCCCTGTGGTGGTGTGGGGCGCGCTGCCGTTCCACCGTGCGGCATGGACCAACCTGCGCCACGGCACCGCGACCATGGACACCCTGGTCTCGATGGGGACGCTGGCCGCGCTGGGCTGGTCGCTGTACGCCCTGTTCTGGGGCACCGCAGGCACGCCGGGCATGACGCATCCGTTCGAGTTCACCATCTCGCGGATGGACGGCACCGGCAGCATCTATCTCGAGGCCGCGGCGGGCGTCACCACGTTCATCCTGGCCGGACGCTTCTTCGAGGCGCGCGCCAAGCGGCGTGCGGGCGCGGCGCTGCGGGCTCTGCTCGAACTGGGCGCCAAAGAGGTCTCGGTGCTGCGCGACGACATCGAGCAGCGTATTCCGGTGGAGCAGCTGACCGTCGGCGACCGGTTCGTGGTGCGTCCCGGCGAGAAGATCGCCACCGACGGCATCGTGACGGAAGGTTCCTCGGCCGTCGACGCCTCGATGCTCACCGGTGAGTCGGTGCCGGTGGAGGTCGGCCGGGACGACGTCGTGGTCGGCGCGACCGTCAACGTCGGCGGACGGATCGTGGTGCGTGCCACCAGGATCGGTTCGGACACCCAGCTCGCGCAGATGGCGAAGCTGGTCGAGGACGCGCAGACCGGCAAGGCGCAGGCCCAGCGGCTGGCCGACCGGATCTCCGGCATCTTCGTGCCGATCGTTATCGCCCTGTCGGTCGCGACGCTGGGCTTCTGGCTCGGCACCGGCGGATCGGTGGCCGCGGCCTTCACCGCGGCGGTGGCGGTGCTGATCATCGCCTGCCCGTGCGCGCTCGGGCTGGCCACGCCGACCGCGCTGATGGTCGGCACGGGTCGCGGCGCGCAGTTGGGCATCCTGATCAAGGGCCCCGAGGTGCTGGAATCGACCCGGCGGGTGGACACGATCGTGCTGGACAAGACCGGCACCGTCACCGCGGGCAAGATGACGTTGCTCGATGTCGTCCCCGCCGAAGGCGAGCAGGTCCCCAGGATTCTGGAACTGGCCGGAGCGCTGGAGGATTCCTCGGAACACCCGATCGCCCAAGCCGTCGCCAAGAGCGCCCGCGAGCGGGTGGGCGAGTTGAAGCCGGTCGAGGATTTCGCCAACGTCGAGGGCCTGGGTGTGCAGGGCATGGTGGACGGCCACGCGGTGCTCGTCGGCCGCGCCCGGCTGCTCGCCGACTGGTCACAGCATCTCGACGACGATCTGACGCAGGCGATGCGCGCGGCCGAAGCCGAAGGCAAGACCGCCGTCGCGGTCGGCTGGGACAGCAAGGCGCGCGGTGTGCTCGTCGTGGCCGACGCGGTGAAACCGACCTCCGCCGAGGCGATTTCCCAGCTGCGCGCCCTCGGTCTCACCCCGATCATGCTGACCGGCGACAATCGGGCCGCCGCCGCCGCGATCGCCGCGCAGGTCGGCATCGACGAGGTGATCGCGGAAGTGCTGCCGCAGGACAAGGTCGACACCGTCAAGCGCTTGCAAGCCGAGGGCAAAGTGGTGGCGATGGTGGGCGACGGCGTGAACGACGCCGCGGCGCTGGCCCAGGCCGACTTGGGCCTGGCCATGGGCACCGGCACCGACGTGGCCATCGAGGCGGGCGATCTCACCTTGGTGCGCGGCGACCTGCGGGCGGCGGCGGACGCGATCCGGCTGTCGCGCCGCACCCTCGCGACCATCAAGGGCAATCTCTTCTGGGCCTTCGCCTACAACGTGGCCGCGATCCCGCTGGCCATGGCGGGCCTGCTGAATCCGATGCTCGCGGGCGCCGCGATGGCGTTCTCCTCGGTCTTCGTGGTCAGCAACAGCCTGCGGTTGCGCGGCTTCCGCTCCACCGCGAACTGACGAAAACACCGGACGGGACGGCACACGTAGTGTCGTCCCGTCCGGGCATCCGCCAGGAGGTCTCCATGTCGGCAATCGCCGAAGGCGCGGCGCGAGCCGCGCGGCATCCGGCGGCACGAGCGGCGGCCAGATGTCTCGCCGCGTGCCTGCTCGCGGCCGCTGCTCGAGTTCTACGCTCGAGCGCCGCGGATTCCGGCAAAGCATGCGCATAACACCATGGGCGAGCGTACCCCTGGCACACCGAAATCCGAAATGAAATCTCGCTCAGCCGCGCAGGGTGGTGACCGTGACCAGCGATGGCTGGATGGGCGACCCGTACACCTCGACCGACACCCCGCCGGTCGGGGTTTCGCTGGCCCACCGGGCGTGCTCGGTGATTCCCTCGCCGAGCAGAGCTTTCGCTCCGGGAGACCAAGCGACGGCCACCTGGCTCAGCGCCGGTCCCAGGTTCAGGTTCGCGATCGCCGCGGACTCACCGTTGTCGAAGTAGACCTCCGTGCCGCCGGGGAAGGGGTTCACCGCGACCGCGGACGCACTCGCGCCGCCGAACGCGGCGGCCGATCCGCCTGCTACGACCGCTACCAAGACCGTCATGACCCGTTGACGCATCCGAATTTCCTTTTCGTGTAAGCACACCGGTCGACCGGCCGGTCCTGTCACCCTTGCCGAGCAGGCACCGTTCGGCAATTCGATGTGGCGCTGATCACAGGTACCCTACGGCCTGCGCTCGTCGGCCACGAACTTACCGGCGTAATCGGTGGCCCATTCGGCAAAACTTCGGGCACGCCCGAGAATTCGGGCCACATCGTCGGTGACGATCGCATTGTGCCCCGCGCGCACATATGCCTGCCCGGCCAACGCACCGTCGGCGAATTCGGCGGACATTCCGGACGCGAGCATATGTGCCCTCGCTTCGGTTTCGGGAATATCGGTCACGTAGACGGGACGGCCGGTGACAGTAGCCAGAATGGCGGCCAGGTCGTGCGTGGTCAGCAATTCCGGCCCGGTGAGGGTGTAGATCCGTCCCGCGTGATCGGCGGAGGTCAACGCCTCGACCGCCACCCCGGCGACGTCGCGTGGATCGATGACGCCTTGCGCCGCGTCACCGGTCATGTTCGGCACCGGCTGCCCGGCACGGATCGCGGCGGCCCAGCTCAGGGTGTTGGAGGCAAACGAGCTGGGGCGCAGGATGGTCCAGTCGACGCCGCTCTCGCGCGCGGCCTGCTCACCCGGCAGATGCCAGGTTCCGACCCGGCCGAGGCCGGTATCGCCGGTACCGATCGCGGAGAGTTTGACGATCCTGCCGACTCCCGCGTCCCGCGCTGTCGCGATCAGCGCACGGTCGGCCTCCACATACTCCGGACCCAGCACGCCGACGATGAACGCGGCCTCCGCACCGATCATCGCCTTCGCCATGGACGCGGGGTCGGTGTAGTCGCCGCGCACCACGTCGACGCCTGCGGGCACCTCGGCCCGGTCCGGGTCACGAGTGACAGCACGGATCGCGGTTCCGCGCATGCTGAGCTGCCGGACGATTTCACTGCCGATGGTGCCTGTCGCACCGGTGATCACGATCATGAGAACCACCGTGCCGGGCATTCGCGCAGGTCTCTAGGAAATTTCGGCACACCTGCGGGAGGCGCGACTGCATACAGTGGATGCCGTGACCACCCTGCTGCGCCCGCCGGTCGTGACCGCCGAACTGGTCGAGACGTCCGAGCCCGCGCCGGAGTCGCTGCGCCCGTGGCTGGCCGAACTCGGCCGCATCCCGACCGTGCTCGACCTGTCCGAGCCGTTCGCGCACATTCCACAAGCAGCCACCACGATCGTGCTGCGGGCCGAGCACGGAGACGCCGCTGACGCCCGCGTCGCGCTCGTCGTCGGACCGCAGACCAAGGCGAGCTACTCGCGCGCGAGCAAGCCCGCGGGCTGTGTCCGCCTGCGGCTGGCGCCGGGTGCGGTCCCCGCGCTGCTCGGCGTCTCGGCGGCCGACCTCACCGATCGCGTTCTGCGACTGGACGATTTACCCGGTCCGGTCGCGCGACTGGCTTCCGAGCTGATCGAACTCGCACACGACGAGGTCGTGCCATACCTGGAGAACGAGCTGCCCCGCCGCATCCCCGACGACCCGGCCCAGCGCACCCACCGCAGACTGCTCGCCACCGCCGTGGCTGCCATCGCCGCCGACCGTCCCCTCTCCGTCACCGCGTTGGCCGCACATCTCGCGGTGAGCGAACGACAACTTCGCAACCTGTTCACCAGCGGAATCGGCGTCTCCCCCAAGCACTTCGCACGCATCGACCGCGTCCGCCGGGTCTTGTCCCGGGCCGAGGACACACCATTGGCCGACATCGCCACCGGCACCGGTTACTACGACCAGTCCCACATGACGGCCGATTTCCGCAGCCTGATGGGCGTCCCGCCCACCTCCTTCCTCCGAGGTGAGGTACCCGCCCCTTCCCCGTGCCGCGCGCTCACCCGCTTTTCCTGATCGGCGGTCCGAACGCCCGCAGTAGCAGCATTCGTTCCCCTTCCACGAGGGCCGACCGTGGGTTCAGGACAGGAGCGGCGCAGCAATCGGCTCGTCCGGATACACGGGCGTTGGTGACGATGGCGTCGGCACAGCATCAGGCCGTCGGATTCATCGCCGAGCTGATGCGAGAATTCGGAACTGTTTGTGCAGCAGGTGACTACGACTTCAGCTGGCCCGGGTTCGAGGCTTTGGACTCCTCACCCGACTTGCCCTCTATTGGCAACTCGTCAGCACGACGCAGCTTATCCCGCAATCCCTCCCCGGAATGCCGCGGCAGATCCCAGGCCCTGACGGCAAAATGAGTAACCACATTTCCCAGTGCTCCAGAAGTGCTCGCGCTATCTTCTGTCTGCTCGCGGTGCAGCGAGCAGATCGGAGTCAATTCATGCACATCACGTCGATCACGCGCCGGATCGGAATGGCCGCAATCACACTGGTCGCGACGGCTACCGCTGCACTCGGCATCGCGACGCCGCAGGCAGCTGCGGCGCCGGCGCGAGATCCGATCCTTTTCGTCCACGGTTGGCATGGATCGGCGGCGGACTGGAATTACATGTGGAGCCGATTCCTGGAGGCGGGATACTCCGCGGATAACATGGCACGATTCAGCTACGACGCCACCCAGTCGAACAAAGACATCGCACTGGAGGTGCAAGCACAGGTCGATGCGCTGCGCGCGAAAACCGGTGCCGCCAAGGTCGACATCATCACCCACTCCATGGGCGGCCTCAACAGTCGCTGGTATCTGAAGAAGCTCGACGGCCTGAATTTCGTCGACGACTGGGTCTCCATCGCCGGCCCCAATCACGGCACCGACGCCGCCAACGGATGCCTCGACGCCTCCTGCGAGGAGATGCGGCCCGGCTCAGCCTTCCTGGCCGAACTCAACAACACCGACGAGACCCCCGGCCGGGTGAACTACGGCACCTGGTGGTCACCGTGCGACGAGATCATCAATCCTGATGACAGCACCATTCTCGGCGGTGCCACCAACACCCAGACGCAGTGCCTCGGCCATGTCGCTCTGCTGTCGTCATCGACGGTTTTCGAGGGCGTGCGCGACTTCGTGAAGTAGTCGGCTGAACTCCAGTCCGGCCCCGTCTCGCATCCGCGAGGCGGGGCTGAGTTACACCCCGGTGATCGGCGGCCACTCGACGGATACCGAGCCCGATGACCACACTCCTTCCACAACCACGTGCGGGCGTGATGTCAACCGATCGCGTCTATCAGCAGTTGCGCAGCCACCATTGCCCCGTCCGAGCGGATCGTGCCGGCCACTACGTTCGCGCGGTCTCGGGTGGCGGACGCCAGTGCGATGTCGAGAGCGGCTGACAATGACGCTGTTGTGGGATCCGCCTCCTCGCATGCCGCGCCGATGCCGAGATCGGCTACTCGCCGCGCCCAGTACGGCTGGTCCATCCTCTGGGGTACCACCACTTGCGGCGCGCCCGCGCGGGCGGCAGCCGTCGTCGTGCCCGCGCCGCCGTGCTGGATGACGGCGGCGACCCGGGCGAACAGCGCCTGGTGATCGACGTCATCGATGGCCATGCAGTCGGCGAAGTCGTCGATCAAGGCCAGCTCCGCCCAGCCCCGAGAAAGGAGCACACGGCGGTTGTGGGCGCGGATCGCTTCGATGGCCGTCTCGGCAATACCGGGGCGCATCGGCATACTGCCGAACCCGACGTACACCGGCGCTGTCCCCGCGTCCAAGAACGCCGACAGCTCGGCGGGCAAGGGGCGTTCGTCAGGCATTATCCAGGCACCGGTCTGCAGAACGTTCAGACCCGGCGATGGCGACCACGGACCCAGAATGGGGTCCGCTGCCAGCTATGGGCTGTCGGTGATGACGTGGTCACGTACATCGGCTACCGGTGGTAGCCCGAGCGCTGCCCGGCCGGAGTTGAGCGCGTGGCCGAACTCCGCGTTCCAACCGTGGGTGTCGATCTCCCACAGCAGCTGGTTGCCGATCCCTTCCGGTGCGGGCCGATCGCCCGGCAGCGGCATCGGTGGATGGTGTGGCGAGGGCAGGGTGGTCGGCTGGTAGCTCACGTACTGGTAGTGGATGCCCAGCTTCTCGGCGACGGACCGGGCCGCGAATTGTGTCACGCCGGTCGCTACCACCACGTCGCATCCTGCGGCCGCCGTGGAGAGAGCGCCGAATTGGATTGCGGGCCAATTGATCAGATACCGCGACAGCTCGGTGCGCGAACCGGTCTTCGGCTGCGCCAGCGGCTCCAGCGGCAGGCCGAGGTCAGCACAACGCGAGGCGAAGTCCGGTGGCGCGCACACCCGCGCGTGGGCTCCGAATTCGCACAACCACACCGCGAGGCCCAACATCGGCTCGATGTCGCCGCGCGAGCCGCTCGCCGTCAACAACACCCGCACGGCGTCACCGGCGATCTGCGGCCGGATTCGCACAGATCAGCGCGATCGGAACGAGGTCATCGATGCCACCCATGGCGATCATCATCGAGCCGCAGCACCTCGGGGCGGCGGCACAGCCGTTCCCATCCCGGGGAATCGCCGTGCCGCCGCGCTCCGTATCGACGCGTCGATTCAGCGTGTCTTCGCTCGCCGCCGCCGCTCCATCTCCTCCCGTTCCAGCACGGCCGCTTCCGCGAGGGTCGGGGCGGTCCCGCCGAGGCGCGCGGGCACCCAGCGGGCACCTTCGACCATCGGGTAATCGCGTTGAGCGCTTTCCAGAAGCTCGTTCATCCGGGCGCGGAGGGTGGCGGTCAGTTTCTCGGCCGGTGGGTCGGGTGGGATGGCCGCGCCTACGCTGATGTTGATCGGGAAGTTGTGGCGGCCGAGCTGTCTCGGGATGTCCTTGGTCCAGATCCGGTGGGCGCCCCAGATGATCAGGGGCACGATCGGGACGTCGGCTTCCAGAGCCATGCGCGCCGCGCCGGACTTGAATTCCTTCAGTTCGAAGCTGCGGCTGATCGTCGCCTCGGGGTAGACCACCACCAGTTCACCGTCGCGCAGTGCGGTCACCGCGCGGGCGTACGACCGGGCGCCCGCCGTGCGATCGACGCCGATCGCCTTGCAGTGCTTCATGAGGAAGCCGACGATGCCGTGCTCGAGTTCGGCCTTCATCATGAACCGGACGTTGCGGCCGGACTTCCGCCCGACCAGCCCGACCTCCATGAAATCGAGATAGGCGGTGTGGTTCACGCCCAGCACCGCTCCGCCGGAGCGCGGAATGTGCTCTTGCCCTTCGACATCGATGCGCAGACCCTGCGCGAAGAAGATCGCGCGGGCCACGCCGGTGAGGATGTCGTAGACCGGTTCCCGCGCCATCACAGCTCCCGTTACTGCCCCGCCGCGTCCTTGCCCGCGGCCTTGGCCTCGGCTTCGGCGGCATCCATCGCGTCCGCCTCTTCCAGGGTAGGAGCGCTGCCGCCCAGCCGGGCGGGAACCCAGTACGCGCCGGGCTCGTGCACGTAGTCCTTCTGCAGGTCCAGCAACATGTCCTGCATGGTCGAACGCAGCTCGGCGGTGAGCTCGGCGACGGGCTCGAACGGCTGGATCGGTTCGCCGACGGCGATCGAGATGGGGGTGTTGGTGCGGCCGAGCCGCTTCGGGAAGCCCTTCGTCCAGACCCGCTGCGCGCCCCAGATGACGATCGGGATGATCGGCACCTCCGCCTCGACGGCCATGCGCGCCGCGCCGGACTTGAATTCCTTGATCTCGAAACTGCGGCTGATCGTCGCCTCTGGGTACACGCCGACCAGCTCGCCCCGGCGCAGGTATTCCACGGCGGCCTTGTAGGAGTCCGCGCCCGCCGAGCGGTCCACCGGGATGTGCTTGAGCGCGCGCATGATCGGGCCGGAGATCTTGTTGTCGAAGACCTCCTTCTTGGCCATGAACCGGATGTAGCGCTTCGGTGTGCGCACCGGCAGGCCCGCGTAGGTGAAGTCCATGTAGCCGGTGTGGTTCACCGCCAGCACGGCGCCACCGCGGGCGGGGATGTGTTCAGCGCCCTTGACGGTGAACTTCAGACCTTCGACGAAGAAGACGGTTCGGGCCAGCCCGATGATCGTCCGGTAGACGGGTTCCACAAGTCCGCTAGCGTAGTCGCTGCTCGTCCCACCGGCAGTGCACGCCATCACGCGCCGCGCCGGAGCGAGGACGCTCGAGCAGCCCCGACCACACACGCCTGAGAGAAGAGGATCGCCGAAGTGGAACGCGCCCGATCGGCCCTGCGCGAGGACGACCGCAGTGCAGCACGCGAGCGGAATCGGGCCTCGGTTGGGCGAGCGCCCCGCGCTGCGCTGGTCGGCGGCTCGGTCCTGATCGCAGCGATCGCGTTGTCCGGTTGCGACTCGGTCGTCGGGATTCCGGAGGAGAGCGCGCCGCAAGCGGCGGTGCGCACAACGCCACCGGCCGTCGTCCCGACCACGCCACCGCCCAGCACCTCCGCACTGCCTCCGGTTCCCGCCGACGCTCCGCCGGTCGGCGCGGTCGCCGGGCTGCCCGCGGCCGCGACCGCGATGCAGCGCTGGGCCGCCGACCTGCGCTCGCACACCATCGCCGAGATGCAGGACAAGTGCTGGACCATCGCGCCGAAGAACGTGGCCGACATGTACGCCGACCAGCAGGCCGTCTTCACCGCCTTGGCCCAGCCGGGCACGACGACCGAGGACGCCGTCGTCTGGAGGAGCCCGGCCGCCACGGTCGCCGTGCCACGCGCCGAGCTCGAGAGCGGCTACGCCTGCCCACGCGTCGCCACGGAGGGCGCGGAGATCGCCTACAACGACGCCGATGCCCGCCACACCGTGCGCCGCTACCTGTCCCGGTTCGTCGGCACACCGCTCGACCCCGCCGACAAGGAGGGCGACTACCCTCTGATCTGCAAGGCGTCCCCGGCGACCTGGGATCCCAAAGGCACCGGGCGTCCGAGCCCCGCGCCGCTGGCGAACAACCAGGGCGTGCTCACCGGGGCCACCGAGTTCGCCGACCAGCAGATCCGGTCGGAGCAGGTGAACACCGACTACATCGCGGTGCTCGTGCCGGTGACCAACTCCTCCGGTGTGACGCAGACCCGCACCTTCACCTTGCGCTCCGGGCCGGACGGCTACTGCATCGGCGACATCTCGCCGTAACTACTACCCTGGTTGGCTGGTAAACAGCAGGAGGAGCAGCTAGTGCAGATCACCAGCGTCGGACACGCCGGATTCCACATCCGCACCGCGGCCGGGTCGATCCTTTGCGATCCCTGGGTGAACCCCGCGTACTTCGGTTCCTGGTTCCCGTTCCCCGACAACACCGGGCTGGACTGGGACGAGCTGGGCGCGTGCGACTTCCTGTACGTCTCACACCTGCACCGCGACCACTTCGACGCTCGGACGCTGACCGAGCACGTCAACAAGGACGCGACCGTCCTACTGCCGGACTATCCCGTGCCGGACCTGCGCCGCGAGCTCGAACAACTGGGCTTCCACAAGTTCTTCGAGACCGAGGACTCGGTCAAGCACACGGTGACCGGTCCCGGCGGCGACCTGGAGATCATGATCATCGCGCTGCGCGCGCCCGCCGACGGCCCGATCGGCGACTCCGGGCTGGTCGTCTCCGACGGCGAGACCACCTGCTTCAACATGAACGACGCCCGGCCGGTCGACATGGACGTGCTGCACGACGCGTTCGGCCAGGTGGACATCCATCTGCTGCAGTACTCGGGCGCGATCTGGTACCCGATGGTGTACGACATCCCGGCCCGCACCAAGTCGAACTTCGGCAAACAGAAGCGTCAGCGCGGCATGGACCGCGCGCGCAGCTACATCGAGCAGGTCGGCGCGACCTGGGTGGTGCCGTCGGCGGGTCCGCCGGTGTTCCTCGACGACGAGCTGCGCTACCTCAACGACGATCGCGGTGACGAGGGCAACATCTTCCCCGATCAGAAGGTGTTCCTGGAGCAGATGGAGATCCACGGCAACGCCGGCGGCATCCTGATGATCCCCGGTTCGGTCGCCGACGTGCGCGGCGCCGAGCTGACGTTGACCCATCCCAGCGACCCAGCCGAGATCTACGAGCACAAGGCCGAGTACATCGAGCGGATGGCCCAGCGCTCGGCGCCGGTGCTGGAGGCCGAGAAGGCGACCTGGGAACGCGGCGACGGCTCCCTGCTGGAACCGCTGCGCAAGCTGTTCGAGCCGATCATGGCGCAGAGCGACGTGATCTGCGACGGCATCGGCTACCCGGTCGGCCTGGTGATCGGCGAGGAAACCATCGTGCTGGACTTCCCCAAGCGCGCGGTGCGCGAGCCGATCGAAGGCGAGGGCCGCTACCGCTACGGCTTCCGCATCGCGCCGGAACTGGTGCGCACGGTGCTGCGCGACCGGGAGCCCGACTGGGTGAACACCATCTTCCTGTCCACCCGCTTCCAGGCCTGGCGGATCGGCGGGTACAACGAGTTCCTCTACACGTTCTTCAAATGCCTCACCGACGAGCGAATCGCCTACGCCGACGGCTGGTTCGCCGAGGCGCACGACGATTCCGCCTCCACCGAGCTCAGCGGCTGGGAGGTGCAGCGCCGCTGCCCGCACCTGAAGGCGGACCTGTCGAAGTTCGGTGTGGTGGAGGGCAACACGCTCACCTGCAACCTGCACGGCTGGCAGTGGGACCTGGAGTCGGGACGCTGCAAGACGTCGAAGGGTCACGAACTGCGCTCGCGCAAGCTGGACTGACCCGACTTCCGGCCGACGCGTCCGCGCCGGCCGGAAGCGTTGCCAGCTGATTGCTATCGGTCGGCAACCTCGCGGGTCAGCTTCGACGACCACGGGCACCACATACAGCCGGGCAGGAAGGCGCCGCAGGCCTCGTCCAAGTGGTCGTTGACGTACATGATGCTGGCGTCGCAGACCTCGATCGCCATGGTGAAGAAGGTGATGGTGTCCGGGTCCAGATGGAAGTCCCAGCCCGGGTTGTAGGGCGCGGGCATCTTCCGGATCCGTCCCATGACGTGCACAGACATCTGCTCGTCACCCGACAGGATGCGGCGGGCCTCAGCGATCCGCTGTTCATTGGTCAGCTGGATGATGAACTCTTTGCCGGAGTAGTCGGTGAATGCGAAGAACGCCATATCTTTCCCCTCTTGTCGATGGGTCTGTGGTCGATCGCTGGCGAATTCCGCACCGGTGCGACTCGATCCTATCGGTGCCTCACGTTAATTTGCTGAAAATTTGCCAACTAGCGAATAACCGGACTGGGGTCGGTCTCGGGAGCGGAAAAGAGGTACGTCCCGAAATCAACGCGCGGCCCCGGCCGGGACCCTGTCGCGCGCGGGTTCGCGCGGTGCTTTCCGCACCGTGGTGATCAACTCGCGGATCGCGATACCCCCTCTGGCCACCGGCGCGGCGACACGCCCCTCAGGGTCGATCAGCACAGCGGAGGGGGTGCCGCGCACCCGGTAGCGCAAGGCGGCCTCGTTGGCCTGCTGCACGAGCGAGGGAATGTCACCCAGTCCGTGCTCGACGCCCCAAGCGGCTTGCTCGGCGGCGTCTCCGTTGCCGACCGCCACGATGGCCAGGGCGTCAGCCGCCCGAGCGCGCCAGCGGGGCAACTCGCGGGCCAGCGCAGCGCACAGCTCGCAGCCCGGGTGCACGAAGACCAGCAGGACCGACCTCGCCCCGCTCAGCAGATCCTCGAGCGTGGTCTTCGTTCCCTGCGGGCCGAACAGCTCGAACTCCGGCGCCACCGCGCCGACCGGCAAGCCCTCCGCACCCAGGGTGGACAGCGCCTGCTCGTCCACCCGGCGGCGCAGGAGACGCACCTGGCCCGCCAACCACACCAGCACCGCCACCACCGCGGCGGCCACCGCGCAGCCGATCGCGTTGTCGGTTGGCAGACCCATCGGCACGCGCGGATGTGTCAACGCGCCGATAACCACCAGCACGGCGAGCACGGCGAAAAGACCATTGCGCATCAAGATCTTCGGCCCGATCGGCGCGGCGCTCGTAGCACCGAAACAGGAACAGGATGGATGCTCGCCACGCCGCAGCAAGCGCACGATCACCGCCGTGAACACGGCGAGCAACAGCAGCGTCGCCAGCGCGGCCACGCCGCAAACCCACGGAAGCAGCACGCCTACCGCGATGGTCGCCTCGGCGATCGACAGCGCCCAGGCCACCGCGGGCGCCCAGCGCAGCGGCACCCCGAAATCCCCCACCGCCTGCCGCGTCGCGCTCCGATCCGCCAGCTTGCCCCACGCCGACAACCCGAACACGACACACAGCCCGAGCCGCGAAACCCACACCCCGTATTCGATCAGCATGAGCGCACCATTCCACACTCATGCGCTTCGAGCATGAATGCGCGGCGAGTGTCCTCAGGACTGCGACCGAGTGGCGATGGCGACCGCGACCAGGGTCAGCGCACAACCGATGATCGCGGTGGCGGACAGGCCTGCGCTGGTCGGGGTGAGCACATCGAGGATCACCGAGACCAGCAATTGCCCCGCCACCGAGGTGAGCCCGAGCAGAAGGACGCCGATCCAGCGAACGGTCAGCGCGGCGAGGGCGATGAAGGCGACGCCGATGAAACCGCCGAGATACAGCCAAGGCTCGGTGGGGAATTCGGCCGGCCCGCCGGAGGACGCGACGACCACGGCCTCGATGACGAGCAGCGCGGCCAGACCGGCGCAGAAATTCACCATGGCCGCCGAGAGCGACCCGCCGACGGCGCCCACCTTGCCGTTCACCGCCTGCTGCCAGGCCAGTCCGATGCCCGCCAACGCGGGCAGCACGATCAGCAGAGCGGTCGGCGTGCCGCGCAGCGCGTCGGGCACGGAGAGCCCACCGGTGACGCGAGTGTGCCCGAATCCGGCGACGAGCACCGCGACCACGCCGAGCGCCGCACCCACCAGACGCACCGTCGTGACCGGCGTGCGTCCGCTCGGACCGAGCCCGAGCCGGTCGACCACCAGACTGCTGAGCAGCTGGCCCGCGACGGCCGCCACGGTGAACGCGGTGACGCCGATCGCCGCGACGGTCAGTCCCTGGCACGCGACGAAGAACGCGCCGCACAGACCGCCGAGCAACTGCCACGGCCGCAGCACGCCCTCCGACAACGCCCGCCGCACCCGCCGCCCACCCTCCCGCAGCCGCCCACTGACCGCGAACGCCACCGCCAGCACGACGAATCCCGCCCCGAAACTGATCACCGCCGCGGCGACCCCGTCCTCCAGCCGCGCCCCCAACGCCCCATTGATCCGCGCCTGCACCGCCACCCCCGCACCGATCCCGAACCCGAAAACCAGCCCCACCCTCGCCTCCGCACTCACCTTCCGCACGCTACCCAACCGCGAGTGGCACATGGTCGCGGCGTTTCCCGAGAAGAGCTCTCGGTGGTGTGCCGCTCGTCAGTCGGCGCGGGGTGGGAGCCAGCGGGGAGCGAGGGTGGAGAGGGCGAGGATGGAGGCTCCGAGAAGGGCCAAGAGGGTGGCCATGGAGGACCAGAGGGTGATCACGGCGGCGAAGCCGAAGACCGCTAGGGCGATCACCTCGCCCAAGAGGCCGGAGACGGAGGTGACGGTCGCCCGGGCCGGGCCCTCGATGGCGTCCTGGAGGCGGGCGCCCGCGACGATGCCCGCGTTGTAGACGATGCCGTAGGAGACGCCGATCGACGCGAAACCGAGGCCCGTCAACAGGTAGATCGCGTCCGGACGACCGGTCGCGAGGCCTGCGATCAGCGCGCCGCCGAGGAAGAGCACGCCGGCAACGCCCACCGCGATCGACATCGTGCGGCCCGACATTCCTTCGGTGCGCCCCGCCAGCACCGAACCGGTCAGCGAACCGAGCACGGTGAGACCGACCAGCAGCGGCACCACAGCGGTCGAGATGCCCGATTCCTCCGCCAGCAGGGCGAAATACTCGTCGAACGCCGTGATCCCGAACAGCAGCGCTTCCAGCAGCACGCCATGGCGCACCACCCGCACGCGGACCGCCTCGCCCACACCGGCTTTCAGCATGGTGAGGTATCGCGCGAACGGGCGAGGCCGGGCCGCTTCGCGATTCCCGGTGAACGCCGCCTCGTCTGTCTCGTCCCGACCGCCGGACACCGAGACGGGACCACGTCCGTCCGCACCGGGCGCCCCGCCGAGTCGGGCGGAGTCGCCCGCGAAGTCGAGGAGGGACGCGACGTTCCCGACTGCCGGGTCCGGGGCCGACACAGCGGTGCGCGCAGCGGATGCCGGCTCTTCCTCTTCCAGGTCGTCGATGTCCGCCGCCGACACCGCCTTCGGCGCGGTGGGCAGCGACAGCGCGATCAGCGTATGCACGGCCGCGACGGCGACACTGGACCAGCCGACCAGGGCATAGCCGCCGTAGAGATACAGGGGTGTCGCGGCGACGATCGCGATGACGACGGCCGCTTCCGCTCCGGCGCGGGTGTAGCCGAGCACGCGCGGGTATGCCGACGACTCGCCCCGGGCGGCCAGCTCGTCGTACAGCAGCGCCTCGAAGGTGCCGGAGGCCAGCGCCCCCGAGGTTCCCCACAGCACGAATCCGGCGGCGAAACCCGCGAAGGAGGGCGCCACCGTCCACAGCGCGAAGCCTGCCGTCAGCAACGCACCGCTGAGCACGAGCAGTCCGCGCCGGGAGACGGTGTCGGCCCACGCACCGGAGGGCACCTCGAGCAGGAACGAAGTCGCCGACCAGATGGCGAACAGCAAGGAGATCTGCCCCGTGCTCATGCCGTGGTCGGCGAACAGCAGGGCGTACAGCGCGTACAGCGGAATCAGTTCACCGATGCTCTTGAAGAGCACCGCCCGAACCGTCAGCGAGCGCAGGCCGAAGGTATGTGCGCTACCAGCCCGCGGGGAGCGCAGCGATTCGGCGAATCAATAGGCGTAGACGAGCAATCGCATGTCGACCAGCATGCTCAAAGTCGGCCCGTACGGTCAAGCGATTTACGGCAGCGGCACCCAGCCGTTGGCGGGCACCGAGTCCCCATCACCCAGTTCCCGGTCGGTGACGCCGGGGCCGATCCGGCCTTTGTTCTCGTTGAGGTCGCTGATCAGCTCCGAGACCGGGTGCGAATCGCTGTAGTGATAACCCTGCGCGAGCGCGAAGCCCAGTTCGGTGAGCACGGCCGCTTGGTATTCGGTCTCCACGCCCTCGGCGATGACCTGCAGGTCCAGCGCGTTGGACAGGGCGGCGATCACGCCGAGCAAAGGCGGCGCGGGCGAATCGGAGCGGATCGCGGCGACGAAGGACTGATCGACTTTGAGGATGTCGCTGGGCAGGGTGGCCAGCCTGCTGAGCGAGGAGTAACCGGTGCCGAAGTCGTCGATGGCGATGCGCACGCCCCGGTCGCGCAGCAGGTGCAGATTCTCGATCGCGGTCTGTGATTCGGCGGCCAGCTCGCTCTCGGTCACCTCGAGCACCAGCTGATCGGCGGGCCATCCCGTGGCGGCGAGGATGCCCGCCACCCGGTCGGCGTAACCGGTCTCGGCCAGCTCCAGCCCGCTGACGTTCACATTCAGCGTCAGATCCAGCTGGGCGAAGGTTTCCTGCAACCGAGCGGCGTCCGCGCAGGCCCGGCGCAGCACCAGTTCGTCCAGGTCGGAGATGAGGTCGTACTCCTCGGCGACGCGGATCAGACCCTCGGTGGTGACATCCGGCTGCGCGCTGGACGACCAGCGCAGCAGTGCCTCCACGCCGACCGCCTTGCCGCCGCCTTCGGTCAGGCTGACGATCGGCTGGTAGTGCACGTCGAGGGCGCCGCGGTCGATCGCCTCGCGCAGCTCCACCGCCAGCGGCAACTGCCGGGAGGACTCCAGCACCGTCCGGTTGCGCCCGGCCTGCTTGGCCCGGTACAGACCGACATCGGCGCGGCTGACCAGCAGCGACCCGGATTCCCCCGGCTGCCAGGAGGTCACACCGGCCGAACAGCCGGTGGTCACCGCCGCGCGCAGCTGCTCGGTGAGCAGGATCGCGGCCTGCTCGGTGGTGTTCGGCAGCAGCAAGGCGAACGCGTCGCCGCCGTAGCGCGCCAGGCGCTGGTCGGGGGCCAGTAGCTTCGACCAGGTGTCGGCCACCCGCTGCAGGACGGCGTCACCGGCGCGATGGCCGAGATGGTCGTTGATCTTCTGGAAGCGGTCCAGGTCGACCAGCACCAGCGCGAGCCCGTGACCGGACCTGGTGGCCTGCTGGATCGCGGTGTTCAGCGCCCGGTCGAAGCCGCGCCGGTTGAGCAGTCCGGTGAGCACGTCGATGTCGGCCTCGGACGCCATCCTGGTCAGGATTCCGACCACGACGCCGACGCCGAAGGTCACACCGGCCGGGATCAGGCCCGACCACCACGGCAGCCCGGGACTCACCGGCCGCGCGGGCAGCACCCACAGGCACAGCGCCAACGCGAACGCGATGTGGGCGGCGGCCTGCGACCAAGCGAAGAACAAGGCGGCGTCGCAGGCGATGAATACGTAGAACGCGGCGAGGCTGATCGCGCCCACCGTGTTCGGAAAGGAGTGCACCGCGATCGTCACCAGCACCGTCGCTATCGCGACGTACACGTGGTGGATCGAATGCGGCAGCCGTGGGCCCCACGCGAGCAGCGTGAGACCGAGCACCAGCGCTACCGCTGCTGCCCCGCCGACCAGCGGCCGATTACCCTCCTCACCAGGGGCGATGGCGGTGATCAACAGACCGAGCACCCCGCCCATGACGTAGAACGCCCCGGTGGTCCGAGCCATGACCATAGCCGTCGCCAGCGCAGACGCGGCCCGCACCCGGGTTCGGGTATCGCCGCGAGACCCGATTCCTCGCACGACGAATAGCCTATCCACAAGGAATCCCGCCGGTTGCCACATCCCGGGAATCCGGCATGGCGAACCAGTAGCTATTCACCTGGACATCGTTCGCGTGTGGTCAGTTCGCCGGTCGGAGCACGTCGGTCCCGACGAACGGAACCAGGGCGGACGGAACCCGGACCGACCCGTCGGCTTGCTGATGATTCTCCAGCAGCGCCACGATCCAGCGGGTGGTCGCGAGGGTGCCGTTCAAGGTGGCGGCGATCTGCGGCTTGCCGTTCTCGTCGCGATAACGCACCGACAGCCTGCGTGCCTGGTAGGTGGTGCAGTTGGAGGTCGAGGTGAGCTCGCGGTAGGTCTGCTGCGTCGGCACCCACGCCTCACAATCGAACTTGCGCGCGGCCGAGCTGCCGAGATCGCCGGCCGCGACGTCGATCACCCGGTAGGGCACCTCGATCGCCGCGAGCATCTCCTGTTCCCAGGCGAGCAAGCGCTGGTGTTCGGCGTCGGCCTGATCGGGCGTGGTGAAGACGAACATCTCCACCTTGTCGAACTGGTGCACCCGGATGATGCCGCGGGTGTCCTTGCCGTAGCTGCCCGCCTCCCGGCGGAAACACGACGACCAGCCCGCATACCGCTTGGGCCCGCCGCTCAGGTCGAGGATCTCGTCCGAGTGGTAGCCCGCCAGCGGCACCTCCGAGGTGCCCACCAGGTAGAGGTCGTCGTCGGCGAGGTGGTAGACCTCCGCCGAATGCTGTCCGAGGAACCCCGTGCCCGCCATGACCTCCGGGCGCACCAGCACCGGCGGGATCATCATGGTGAAGCCGTTGGCCACGGCCTGCTGCGCGGCCAGTTGCAGCAGCCCTAGCTGCAGCAGCGCGCCGTAGCCGGTCAGGAAGTAGAACCGGGCGCCGGACACCTTCGCGCCGCGCTCCATGTCGATCAGGCCGAGCGACTCGCCGAGTTCCAGGTGGTCCTTCGGCTCGAAGTCGAACTCGGGCGGCGCGCCGACGGTTTGCAGCACGACGTAATCGTCCTCGCCGCCCGCGGGCGCGCCCTGCTGCACCACGTTGGAGATGGCGCGGTGCGCGGCGTCCAGATCCGCGTCGGCGGCATGCTGTGCGGCCTCGGCCTCCTTGACCTTGACCGACATCTCCGACGCCTGCGCCAGCAGCGCGGAACGCTCTTCCTTGCTCGCCTTGCCGATCAGCTTGCCCATCGCCTTGTGCTCGGCGCGCAGATTGTCCGCGGTGGCCACCGCGGCACGCCGCGCCGCGTCCGCCTCGAGCAGCGCGTCGACGAGAGCGGGGTCTTCGCCGCGGGCGCGCTGCGAGGCGCGGACCGCATCGGGGTCGTCCCGCAGGAATCGGAGGTCGATCATGGGCAACCAGCCTAGTGGTCGCTGTGCCGACCTTTCACGCCGATATCCCAGGATGCGGTACATCCGCGCGAGATCGCGCGCATAGTGGGCTTGTGGGCACTCCGTTCGACGAGACAGCCATCGACAACGCCCTGGCCGACCTGATCGCGGGCGAGAAGGCGTGGGCCGCGACCTCGCTGCGCCGCCGCCGCGAGCTGCTCGACGAGATCCACGCCCGGACCGCCCGCTTCGCGGAGGACTGGGTGCGGGCCGCGTGTGTCGTCAAGGACCTCGCCCCGGATTCCCCGCTGGTCGGCGAGGAATGGATGTCCGGCCCGCTCACCCTGCTGCAAGCCACGGCCGCGCTGTCGGCCACCCTCGCCGCCCTGGAGGCCGGGCGCACCCCGCTGACCGGCATCACGCTGCGGGAGGCGCCGGGCGGACGGGTTGCGGTGCCGGTATTCCCGCTCGGCGTCTACGACCGGCTGCTGCTCAACGGTTTTCACGGTGAGGTGTGGCTGCGCCCCGGCGTGGACGCGGGCGCCG
The DNA here is from genome assembly GCF_040630775.1 of Nocardia sp. NPDC005745. NCBI lineage: Bacteria > Bacillati > Actinomycetota > Actinomycetes > Mycobacteriales > Nocardiaceae > Nocardia > Nocardia sp. NPDC005745. The sequence continues at coordinate 32,563 of NZ_JBEXYF010000014.1, read as the reverse complement.
CACGCAGGCGAGCCGGACTCGGCCAGCTGGATCCCACCGCGACCGGCGGGATCGGCGCCGTGCTCGGCGCGGGCAACATCACCTCGATCCCGCCGCTGGACGCGCTGTACGAGCTGTACGCGCACAACCGGGTGGTCGCCCTGAAACTCAACCCGATCACCGACCCGCTGTTCACGGTGTTCGAGATGGTCTTCGAACCGCTGCTGGAACTCGGCGTGCTGCGGATTCTCACCGGCGGCGCACCGCAGGGTGGCTATCTGGTCGGTCATCCCGATGTCGCGCACGTGCACATGACCGGCAGCGCGCAGACCCACGACGCCATCGTGTGGGGCCCAGGCGCGGAGGGCGCGGAGCGGAAGAAGGACAACCGGCCGCTGCTGGACAAACCGATCACCAGCGAGCTGGGCGGCGTCTCGCCGACCATCGTGGTGCCCGGCGACTGGTCCGACGCCGATCTGCGCTACCAGGCCGAGCACGTGGCGACCCAGCGGCTGCACAACGGCGGCTACAACTGCGTGGCCGCGCAGGCGGTGGTGATCGGCGCGGAGTGGGACCGCAAGGACCGGTTCCTCGCCGAGCTGCGCCTGGCCATGGAGCGGGCGCCACAGCGCACGGCGTACTACCCGGGCAGCGACGCGCGTGTCGCCGACGCGGTGGCCTCGTATCCGGAGGCCGAGCGTCTCGGCGGGCAACGGGTGCTGGTCGAGGGGTTGCCGCCCACCGGCACACCACTGTTGCGCACGGAGTACTTCTCCCCCGTGCTCGGCGTGGTCGAATTGCCCTTCGCGGGCGGCGAGTTCCTGCAACGCGCGGTCGACATCGCCAATGCCGAGCTGACCGGGACGCTCGGCGCGAACGTGATCGCTCATCCGACGACCATCCGCAGGCTCGGCGTCGCCTTCGACCGCGCGATCGAGCGGCTGCGCTACGGCGCGATCGCGGTGAACACCTGGACCGGGCTGGCCTTCCTCGCGCCGCGGGCCGCCTGGGGAGCCTTCCCTGGCCACACCCTCGACGACGTGCAGAGCGGGATCGGCGTGGTGCACAACGCGCTGCTGCTCGACGACGTGGAGCGCACGGTGGTGCGCGGCCCGTTCCGGCCCGCGCCGCGCTCGTTGCTGGGCGGCGAACTCGCCCTCTCCCCCAAGCCGCCGTGGTTCGTCGACAACGCCACCGCCGCGACCACCGGGCGCAGGCTCACCGAGTTCTACGCCGACGCCAACCCCGCCCGCCTGCCCGGCGTCTTCCTTTCGGCTCTGCGCGGCTGACCGCCCGTGACTCGTGCCGCGCCGATCGGGGCAGGTCGTGGCACCGAGGCACGGACGCTGCCATGATGGACCGCGATGTCCTCCGAACCTGTGTCCCGGTCCCCGCAGGCGCCCAAGCGCGGCGCGTCGTCGCGTGCCGACTCGGTACGCCGCTCGATCGACTCGGCCAAGGCCGCTCTCGCCGACAGCGATCTGCGCGATGTGCAGCTGTCGGCGCCCACATTGCGCTGGGGTCTGCTCGCGGTGGCCGTCGGCGCCGTCGTCGCGGCCCTGGTGACGCTGTCCATCACCGGCTTCGACAACGGGAAGAACCTGGAAGTGCACAATCCCGGCTCCCCGGCGCAGCCCGTGCTGGACAAGGAATTCGGCACCGCCGCCAAGGGCGACTGCCTGAGCTGGACCAAGCCCGACCGGTCCGACCTGGTCAAGGTGAACTGCTCGAGCAAGCACATGTTCGAGGTCGCGGCCGACATCGATATGAGCAGGTACCCGGGCAAGGAGTTCGGTCCGGGCTCGCGCTTCCCGGACTCGCTGCGGCTCACCGAGCTGAAGGAAGAGCACTGTGTGCCCTCGGTGCAGAAGTACATGTCGGGCCGCTTCGATCCGCGCGGCAAGTACATCGTCGGACTGATGTACCCGAGCCCGGACGGCTGGCAGCACGGTGACCGCACCCTGCGCTGCGGCCTGCAGGTCGCGGCCAGCGTCGGCACCCCGCCGTCGGTCGGCAGCGCCACCGAGCACGACCAGTCCAAGGTGTACGAGGCGGGCGTGTGCCTCGGCATCAACCAGAACCTGCCCACCGATCCGGTGGACTGCGCGCAGCCGCACGCCGTCGAGATCGTCTCCACAGTCGATCTCGCCGGGCACTTCACCGGCGGCCCGCCCGCCAAAGAGGATCAGGACAAGTTCGTCGAGGAGGAGTGCACCCGCACCTCGACCGACTACCTGGGCGGGCCGGACGTCATCCGCAACAAGACGCTCACGCTGTTCTTCGACTACATCGATGCCCGCAGCTGGATGGCGGGCAGCCGCAAACTGGACTGCATGATCGGCAAGGGCGCCGATCGGGAAGGTTTCGCGCCGATCACCGGCTCGGCCAGGGGCGACATCCTGATCAACGGCCAGGCTCCGGTACCGCCGCCGAACACCGGGCGTTCCACGCCCGCACCGTTGCCCGGCGCCGCGCCGCTGCCGCCGCAGCCCCAGCCGAGGTAGCCCGGCGCCGATGCCTGTATCGATGTCCGACGACCGGTTCGAGGAATTGGTCGGGGACGCATTGGATCTCATCCCGCCCGAGCTGACCCGCGCGATCGACAATGTGGTCGTGCTGATCGAGCCGCGAAATCCGGAGGATCCGCATCTGCTGGGCCTGTACCACGGCATCGCGCTCACCGAACGCGACAGTCATTACGGCGGAGCGCTTCCCGATACCGTGACCATCTACCGCGAGGCCATTCTCGAGCTCTGCGCCGACGAGACGGCAGTCGTGGAAGAGGTGGCGGTCACCGTGATCCACGAGATCGCACACTATTTCGGCATTGACGAAGACCGCCTGCATCAGCTGGGATGGGGATAGTCTGAACCGAGCTGTATTGCGCACCCCGAGCGGTGGGTGTGTAATCGGCACGGAGATCGAAAAGTTGGGGATTCGATGGAACCGATCGCGTTGCTGTCGCGTCCTATCACTCGAAGGGGGAATTCTCGTGGTTCCGCCCCACAGCCACTAGAAGGAGTCGAGTCATGGTTGGACATGTACTGATCGCACCCGAAGCCATTCTCGCCGCCGCGGCCGAACTCGACCTCGTCGCCGAACGTCTGGCCGCCGCCGCGGCGATCACCGCGCCCGCGACGCACGTGCTGCCCTCCGGCGCCGAGGAGGTCTCCTTCCTCGGCGCGAGCCATTTCAACCAGGGGGCGATGTCGCACGACCGCGCGATCGCGCAGGCGATTCTGGAATGCCACCACGCCGCGGCGACGCTGCGCATGCAGCTGGCGCAGCACGTCGCGGGTGACGTGGTGCGCGCCGCGGGCATCAGCGCCATCCAGGTGTAGTTCCAGACCCATCAGCAACGCTTAGCAGGGGAGAAGTCAAACATGGTTGCAGGAGTCACCGGGGTGATCTGGGCGGCGCGCCCGTCGGAGATCAATTCGGCCACCCTTCACGCGGGCGCGCACGCGATTCCGATCTCGGCCGCGGCCACCGCCTGGGGCGGCCTCACCGCCGCCTGGATCGACGCGACGACGACCGTCGCCAGGGTGATGGCCGAACTCGGCGTCGGGATGCAGGGCATCAACGGTATCGCCGCGCTGAGCAAGCTCACCGGTTTCCTCGGCTGGTCCGAGCAGCAGGGCGTGCAGGCGGCCGCGATGGGCGCGAAGGCCGCGGCGAACGCCACCGCCTACACCGTCGCCTCGCTGGCGATGCCGAGCCCGCCCGAGATCGCGGCCGTCAACGCGGCCTTGGCCGCCTCTGCGAACCCGCCCGGCGTACTGAGCGGCGCGTTCGAGGTCGCGGAAGTCGCCAGGAACGCCATGGACATTCGCGCGGCGTTGGTCATGGAGACCTACGAGGCCGCCACCAGCGCAATGGTCGCCACGCCTGCCGAGTTCCTGCTGCCGCCGCCGATCGCCAAGGGCGCCGGATCGGCCGGCCCCGAACAGGCGGCGGATACAACCACCGAGGTCCCTGCCGATCCGATCCAGGCGGCCGTGGCCGCCACGCAGGCGTTCTTGAGCAATCCCGGTGTGGCGAGCGCTGCCACCCAGGCCGCTCAGGCCGTCGGCTCGATCGCCACCACCGGTGTCTCCACCGTCGGAAATGTCGCGGGCAGCGCGATCGCGGCGGCGACCACCACCTCCGCTCCCACCTTCTCCGGCATGGCTCCGATGGCTATGGGAGCCGGTGCGGCAGCGACCGCCGTCGGCGCCGCGACTCGGGCGGTGTCGTTCTCCGGCCTCGGGTCGGCCGGTATCAGCAACGGATCGCTCAAGCTTCCGGAAGGCTGGGGCTCCAGCGGCACGATCGGTGGCTCCGCCGCGGTGCAGGAGACTGTGGCGGTCAAGCCCGTCGAGGCTGCCCCGGTCCGTCCGGCGAACAACGGCAACGGCAATCCGTTGCTCGGTAACCAGGCTCGCAGCGACGAGGAGGACGAGAGCGAGCACAACGGCCGGGATTACCTGCGGTCGGCCGAGCACTTCAACGACGGCCGCTTCACCGCCGATGGAGTCATCGGCGGTGACTTCAGCGGGACGGTTAGGTGACCGTACTCGGTGCGGGCCGCGACCCGTCGACGCTCGAGTCGGTCGTCCTGTCGCTCGACGAGATGCAGTTTCTCGTGGAGAAACTGCAGATCGAAGTCCCCGTCGTCTTGAACGCTCGGGCACGTTACGACAACCTGACCGATCACAGAGCGGCGATGGACGCGGCCGCCGAGTCGCTCGTCCAGCGGGAACTCCTCATCGACGATGTGCTCCATCGCGACCTGGAGAATCGGCTGCGCGCGCTGAACCGGCCACATTGGATCATCGCGCTGCGATTGATCGTCGACGGTTGGGTGAGTCGCTTCTGTCTGGCGAAGGGCGCCGACCTTGCGGTCGTCGCCCTTCGGGGACAGGACTCCTATGTCATCGACGAGGCGGGAATCGACCTGCCCGGCACCATTCTCGCGGCACTCGGCTACGCCGACCCGCTGGAGCTGTACGGCATGAACGCCCCCACCGAAGAGCTGGCCACGATCTTCGGCGACACCGGTGACGCCGCGGCCACCGCCCAGCGGCTGACGAAGGTGGGCAACCCTGCCCACGATGCGAAGACCTTGGCGGCGGCTTTGGTCGAAATCCACTCGTATGCGGAGATAGTCGGCGTCATCTACGGCGACGGCACCAGAGATATGGCCGACAACCACATCGCCGTCTTCAACACGCGCGCAGGGCGATTCATCGCGACCGCGAGCAAGTCCGACGACGGCGTGAAGTGGACGTCACTCAGCAGCGGAACCCCCGCGCGACTGCGCACGGCGGTGCAGGACCTGATCAACTCCCTGCCGGAACGCGAAGAGTTCCCGCGGCATCCGAAGCTGTCCTGAGCACGCCGAACATGCCTAGCTAACCCATGGGATCGTCGGAGGTAGGCGCGACGTCGTAGCCGAACGGCGGCGTGAACCGGCCCCAGCGAATGCACTCCCACCCGCCGTCCGGCATCGGCACCAACTCGATGGTCTCGGTGTTGTCCAGGTGGTTGTTCGTGGTGAACGGCGGTCGAACATCCGCGAGCGTGCGGCCGACGAGCCGCATGGCCGCACCGTGGCTGACCACCATCACGTCGCCGTGCCCGCCGTCCTCCGGCGTCAGATACGTGTTCCGCAGCTCCGCGATCACAGGCAGGAACCGATCCAGCACATCCTGGGCGGACTCGCCACCGGGCACCCGCAACGTGAGATCGCCTTCGTGCCAGGCGCGGTAGATCTGCTGGAACGTCTGGTGCGCATCCTCGCTGTGCTGGCCCTCCAGATCCCCGGCCTGCACCTCGTGCAGTCCGTCCAGGACCATGGCGGCGACACCGGTCGCCGCCTCGATGTAGCTCGCCGTCTGGCGTGCCCGAAGCGCCGCCGAGGAGAACAGCACCTTCGGCGCGCGGAGCAGGCCTTCACCGAACGTCTTCGCTTGTGCCGCACCACGTTCGGTCAACGGTAGTCCTGGAATTCTGGTATCCAGCAGCTTGGCGACGTTACCTTCGGTCTCCCCGTGCCGGACCAGAATCAACCTCCCGGTCATAGGTCCGCCTTCCCCTTTCTCAGCTGGATCAGCCACTCCGACGCGGCTTCGTCGGAGGGTGGCGGCGTGCCGGTCGCCGATGTCGCCGGCCAGGACCCGAGAAATCGGATCCGCGCGGCGCGGTGCAGCGCCTTGAGCGCCTCGGCCACCGCCGTGTCGTCGATGTGCCCTACGCAATCGAGATAAAACCGGTAGGTGCCCATGCCGGTTCGGGTGGGCCGCGACTCGATCCTGGTCAGATCGATACCGCGCGTGGCGAATTCGGCGAAGGCGCGCATCAGCGAGCCCGGTACGTTCGGCAATTCGAGCACGATCGAGGTGCGGTCGGCGCCCGTGGGGGGCGGCGCGACCGTGGGCCGGGTGCACAGCACGAATCGCGTGATGGCCTGCTCGTGGTCGGCGACTCCGGAGGCCAGCGCGATCAACCCCAGCCGCTCGCCCGCCAGGGCGGTCGACACGGCGGCATCGGCGTGACCGGCCACCACGTCTTCCGCGGCCGCGGCATTCGACGCCGAGGTGTAGGGCTGCGCTTGCGGCAGATGCCGCGCCACCCACAGCCGCACCTGCGCAGCGGCTACGGGGTATGCGGCGAGGGTGCGCACATCCGGAAGCGCCGTGCCGGGCTTGCCCAGGATCGTGAAACTCACCTCGAGTTCGGTCTCGGCGACGATCTGCAGACGCGGGCCGATTGCCAGCGAGTCGAGCGTCGCCGAGATCGACCCCTCGACGGAACTCTCGATCGGCACCACCGCGCCGTCCACGTCGCCGGAGCGGATCAAGTCGAGCGCCGCCCCTTGGCTGGGCGCGGCAATCCGCTCGACGGGTCCGTCGAAGGTTCCCGAGGATTCGAGTTGGGCGAGGGCCATCTCGGTGAAGGTTCCGGACGGCCCGAAGTACGCGATTCGCGGCACGGTTACGAGATTACTTGCGCGCTCGCCCGGCCCCCCACCAATCGCGGAAGGCCCGGCCACCGCGCGGCCGCTGTTCCACGGCCGCCCGAGCGTCGTTCAACCTTCGTTGAGCACCCGCAACGCGTCGTTCACCCGGTCACCGGCCGCGGTTTCGATGGCGAGCAGGACGGATCTGACCGCCTCGACGGCCGGTGGTTTCAGAGAAGTCAGGAAGGCGATATCGGGGTTGCGCAGTGCGGCGCCGATGTCTTCGCCGCACAGGGCCGCGGCCGTCGCGGCGACGATGGCCACCGCGCGCTCACCAGAGGCGGTACGCGCGACGAAACCGGTATCGGAGTGTGCCGCCTGCGCGAGGAAGTCGGCGATCCCGCTGTCCGGCGCGTCCAGTTCCACGGTCGGCGCGGCGGGGCTTGCGCCGATGTTGCGGACCAGCCCGTCGACCAGACTGCGCCGCGGCGGCGTCGACAACGTCACCAGCACCGGTTCTCCGGATTCCGTCCCTTCCGACACGCCCTCACCGTAACAACACTCTTCGACCCGAGGCCGGCTGCCCGCGGGACCGGTGCACATGAGATTCGCCGCGGTCGGCCGTATCCCACGGGCCGCTTCGATTCGGCCCGATCGGAACGCTTGCGAAACCCGCGCGCTGTCACTTAGCTTAGGGTAACCTAATCAATACCGCGCGCTGTCCGCTCCACGGAGGTTTGTATGCCGAGTCCGTCCTCGACCGTCGCACCGTCCACCGCCGAGCGGGTGCGCAGCGCGTGCGCCCACGCGGAGCAAGCGGTGCTGGCCATGCCGGGCATCGATCCCACCCCCGCGTCGGTGCACCACGTACGCCAGTGCGGCGACGCCGTCATCGCGGTGCCCACTGCCTCGGTCGCCGCGATTCTGGCGGGCAATTCCGGCGAGCAGGGCGCGCCCGCGGTGCTCGAGCTCACCGATCACGCCCCGCTGCCGCTGCGCGAGCCGGTGCGGGCACTGGTCTGGCTGCGCGGCTGGGTGCGTGCGGTGCCCACCCAGGCGCAGCGCGCGCTGGCCACCGAGGTGGCCGAGGACCACCCGCATCCCGGCCTGCTCGACATCGGCTTCGGCGCCACGCTGCTGCGGCTGGTGATCAACTCCGCGGTGGTGGCCGACTCGACCGGCGCGGAATCGGTGAGCAGCGACGAGTTGCGCTCGGCGCAGCCGGATCCCTTCTGCGCCATGGAATCCGCATGGCTGCAGCACATGCAGGCCGACCACGCCGATATCGTCGCCCAACTGGCCAGGCACCTACCGCCGCGCCTACAGCGCGGCATCGTGCACCCGCTCGCCATCGACCGCTACGGGCTCACCCTGCGGGTGGAGGGACATGACGGTGACCACGACTTCCGCTTGCCGTTCAGCGCTCCGGCCGACGACATCGAAGGCCTCAGCCGGGCCGTACGCACGCTGGCAGGCTGCCCGTTCCTCAACGGCCTGCGCCGCATCTGACCCGGTGACCACCCCGCGCACCGCACAGCAGAACCAGGTGACGGTGCGGCCCGACTCCACAGGTCTGGCCGCTCGTTCACGAACCGGCTCGATCATGTGACCCCGCCCGAGCACCACGCAGGCCGACCACAGCGGAGGCCGGCTTGTAGCGACTACGACACGATGCGTGGTGACGCACCGAACGGGCGGGTTCCGAACCGTCACGGGACTCGACGGTGACGCGCCGCGCGCCCAACCGGTCGAGCGCAATAGATTCGACCCATGCGTGCGGAGTCCGATGCCCAGTGGGACGAGGCCGAGCCGACCGATCGCGAGCGGCTGGCGCTCAAACTCGAGATCGCGGTGGTGCTGCTCGTCACCTTCGGGCTCAGCGGGCTCAGCGCCGCGCTCTCGCTGGTGGAGAGTGCGCTCGCGCCGGGCGGGATCGGTGGGCGGACGGTCGCGCTGAACCCGTCGCGATCCACGCAATCCACTATCGACCTGCTGTTCCAGCTGCTCAGTGTGCTGCGGCTGGCCGGGTGGGCGGCCTTGGGCCTATATCTGCTGTGGCGCGGCGGCATCGGGCCGCGACTGATCGGGCTGGCGAATCGGCTCCGGTGGCGCGCGGACGTGCTACCCGGCTTGACGCTCGCCGCGATCATCGGACTACCGGGGCTGGGACTGTACCTCCTTGCCCACGCACTGGGCCTCAGCGTGACGATCGTGCCCGCCTCGCTCGGCGACTACTGGTGGCGGCTGCCCGCGCTCATCCTCTCGGCCTGCGCGAATGCCCTGGCCGAGGAGGTCATCGTGGTGGCGTTCCTGCTCACCCGGCTGCGCAGGCTCGGATGGTCGGCGAACTCGGCGCTGCTGGCCTCGGCGTTGCTGCGTGGCAGCTATCACCTGTATCAGGGACTGGGCGGAGGACTCGGAAATTTTGTGATGGGCGTCATATTCGGCCGCTATTGGCAGCGCACGAACCGGCTGTGGCCGCTGGTGCTCGCGCATGCGACCATCGATGCGGTCGCCTATCTCGGCTATACCGTTCTGCGTGGCCATGTTTCGTGGCTCCCGTGACGCAACCGTGCCCTGCGGAACGCTAACAACCCGGCGCCGCCTGCGAATTAGGAAGCAGCGCCGCTTCCGTGTGCGCCCGGTGTCCACATGCGACACCTCACAACCGCCCGATAAGTAGAGTTTCAGTGATGAACGGCGACGACCCCCAGCGCAACGCGCACATGCGCCGGATGCCGCCGCCCGGCAGACCCGGCGAGCCTCCCATGCGCCGCCGCGTGCCACCGCCCGGCCCCGGCGCGCCGCCGCCGATCGAGCCCACCCAGGTGATGCGTCGCGATGGCGCGATCGACCCGCACGGGCAGCCGCTGGCATATTCGCAGGTCCCGCCGGAACAGGCACGTCGCATGCCGCCGCCTCCCCCGGCCCGCAGGCACGCCCCCGCGCAGCGCCCGGCGCCGCATCACGAAGCTCCTACGCATGCGCCCACGCAGCGCCCGGTGCCCTATCACGAAGGTCCGCCGCCCACACCGCCCCGGAAGCCACGGCCGTTCCGCGAGGGCCCACCGCCCGTGCCGCCGCGTGGCGAGCGCCCGCCGCGAGCGCCGCGACCGCGCCGCAAGCGACACCCGTTCCGCTGGTTCCTGGTGATCCTGCTGGTGCTGGTGATCGCGGCCGTCGGCGCCGTCATCCAACTGGACAACTCGCTCAACCGCATCCCCGCGCTTGCGAACTACGCCAAGCGGGTCGGGAACACCCCCGGCACGAACTGGCTGCTGGTCGGCTCCGACGGCCGCGGCGAGCTGACCCCCGAGCAGGAGCAGGAACTCGCCACCGGCGGCGAGGTGGGTCCCGAGCGCACCGACACGATCATGCTGGTGCACGTGCCGAAATCGGGCAAGACCACCCTGGTCAGCCTGCCGCGTGACTCGTACGTCGGCATCCCCGGCCAGGGCAAGGACAAGCTGAACGCCGCGTTCGCCATCGGCGGCCCCGCGCTACTGGTGCAGACCGTGGAGATCGCCACCGGCTTGCGCATCGACCACTACGCGCAGATCGGTTTCGGCGGCTTCGCCGGCGTGGTCGACACCCTCGGCGGCATCGACGTGTGCGTCCCCAAGGCGATCGACGACCCGCTCGCCGGCATCGACCTGCCCGCGGGCTGCCAGCGGCTGAACGGACCACAGGCGTTGGGCTTCGTCCGCAGCCGGGCGACCGCGCTCGCGGACATCGACCGGATGAACAATCAGCGCCTGTTCATGGCCGCCCTGCTGAAGAAGGCGACCAGCGGCGCCACCCTCGCCAACCCGTTCAAGCTCTGGCCGCTGGCCTCCGACACCGCCGAGTCGCTGAAGGTCGACAACGGCGACCACATCTGGGACCTCGGCGGGCTGGGCTGGGCGCTGCGCGGCGAAACCGTCGCCACGACGGTACCGATCGGCGGATTCGACGACACCGACAGCGGCAACGTGCTGCTGTGGGACAAGGAGAAGGCCGGCCGCTTCTTCAACGCATTGGCCGCCGACCGTGCCGTTCCGGAGGATCTGCTGACGCGGTAGCGTCGATGCCATGCCGGACACCGACGAGGCCGACGAGTCCTTCCCCGACTTGCTGCGCACGCAGATCCGTCACGAATTCACCGCCGCCCAGCAGTATCTCGCCGCCGCCGTGTACTTCGACTCGCGCAGACTGCCGCAATTGGCCGGACACGCCTACGGCCGGTCACGCGAGCACCACGGCAATGCGCTGCGCATGGTCCAGTACCTGCTGGATCGGGATCTCCCGGTGCAGATCGGGGGTCTGGAGGAGATCACATCGACCTTCGAAACCCCGCGCGGCGCAATCGCTCTGCTGCTGGGGATCGAACAGGACCGCAGCACCCGGATCAGCGATCTCGCCCGCGCGGCCCGCGGCTCCGGTGACTATCTGGGCGAACGATTCGTCCGGTGGTTCTTGGAGGAACAGGTGAAGAGCGTCGCTCGGATGACCACGCTGCTGGCCGTACTCGACCGCGCCGACGGACAGTTGTTCGACGTCGAGGAGTTCGTCGCCCGGGAGATGCGGGCGCGGCAGCGTACCGATATACCGGCGCCGAAAATGGCTGGAGCGGCGCGGAATTAATTAGGCAACACTAGCCTCAATAAGGTTGCACTTGGATGACACGCGATCTGACCAGCGCTAATGTCGATGCCATGTCAAGCCATCCGGATGCACCCCGCAGCAAATTTCACAGCCTGTTGCACGATCAGATCCGGCACGAATTCAATGCCGAGCATCAGTACATCGCGATTGCGGTGTGGTTCGACAATGCCGACCTGCCGCAGCTGGCCAAGCGGTTCTACAAGCAGTCGGTCGAAGAACGCAATCACGCGATGATGATCGTGCGGTACTTCCTGGACCGGGATATCAGCGTCGAGATTTCCGGCATCGACGCGGCGAAATCGCATTTCGAGAGCGCTCGGGAGCCGATCGCGCTCGCGCTCGCCCAGGAGAAGACGGTCACCGAGCAGATCATCCAGCTGGCGAGCACCGCCCGGGAAGAGGGCGACTACCTCGGCGAACAGTTCATGCAGTGGTTCCTGAAGGAACAGGTCGAGGAAGTCGCGAACATGACCACACTGCTCACCATCGCCGATCGCGCCGGGTCGAACCTGTTCGACCTGGAGGATTTCGTCGCCCGGGAAATGAGCGGCCCGAGCGATACCTCCGGTGCGCCTTCGGTGGCGGGCGGCTCCGTCTGACGGAGCTCGCGCCGAGAAGGCGAACAGGCCCGGTTTCTTATCAGGAACCGGGCCTGCCGCTGTTCGGGTCTTTTTGCCCGCCGAATCCGCGCGAGACGGTTTCGGCCGCTTTCCGTCGATAGTTCGGTGAGACTTCCCTATCTTCCAGCGTTATCGGCGGCAATCGAAAAGCGGCGCCGCGGATCGATAGGTATTTCGCATGAATCCCGTCGACCGGGTACTCAGCGCAGTGTGACCTGACGTGACCGCAGGCCGTCACGGGAGCGGCGCTCGTCGGCCGTCAGCGGGGCGTCGACGGCCAGCGCCTCGGACAGGCGCGCACCGAATTCGGTTGCGGGCTTCACCCATTCGTCGGGGTGCCGCTCCGGGTCCAAGTCGAACACCGGGACCAGAACGCCGTGCGTACGGAACGACCCGGCGAATCGGGAACCCTCGCCGAGGTGCAGGCCGCCGGATGCGTGCAGCCGAGCCAGCGCCAGCATCAGCGCGTCCTCGTCCTCCGGCCGCACCCAGCGGATATGCGCCTTCTCGCCCGCGTCCACCCACCAGGCCGCGCCGATCGCGTCCGCGTCCAGCCCGAGCCGCGCCGACGGCATGATCGCCTGCTTGGCCTGCTCGATGGTGGCGGCGACCTGCGCGTCGGGCTCGACTCCGGCAGGCACCCACCAGTCGAAGTCCTGGTGCACGGTCAGCTCCAGGCGCGCGGCGGGATCGATGACATCGGCCAGCCGCGGGCCGCCCGCGACGCTCGCCACGGAGGACAGCGAATCACCGGGCTCGGCGGACTGGGTCCACAGGATCGCCGCGGCCAGATCGGCTGCCGGGTCGGCGCCCTGGAATTGCGTCTGCAGGCCCACGTACCCGCTGGGCTCGTCGCCGGCGCGCACCAGCGCGGCCACCGCGCCGGGCAGCACCGTGGCGAGCACGACCGGCCGCTCGGCTGCGACCGACGCCACCGGCGTCAACCGCGCGGTAGCCGAGGGAACGAATTCACGGAGCGCGACCAGATCGCACTCCGCGGCCAAGCCCTCGAACGGACGCGTGACGGCCTGTGCCGCTTGCTCCTGCGCTGCCCGCCGCTCGGCGAGACGCTGGGCCCGGTTCCCCCCGGGCTTAGGACTGTTGCGCTTGCTCTTACCCACGAGGGGTCAACCTACACAGTGTCGGACCGGCCGCGCCCGCGGCGCGGCGTGTTCGCTGTGTTGGTTTTCCAGCGCCTGCGGCGCTGAGTGTTCGCGGCCGATGCTCGGTCTCGCTTCGCTCGAAACCGGGAGTCGAGGTGAGCTGGGCATACTTGGCTTTCGAGTTCTGGGCATGGGGTGCGCGACTCGGTGTGGCGAACGGGCACTGCGTGGTATCGCGCCCTCGAGACCTGTGGTTGAGGTGGTTTGGTGCATCATGCGGTCACCGCGCGAACGGGGTTGCGCCGTCGTCAGGACGCGGCAGCGAACGCCGTTGCACGGTGGATCGCAGATGCGGCGGCTCTCGTACGCGCCCCGACTTCGCGGGCGGCTGTGTTGTGGATGCCACGGCTATCCCCGCGGCGGGCGGGTGGGGCTTTCGCCGTACGCGGGAGAGCGGCTGGTGCGATCGTTATGGAGCCGATGGTCCGATCGGCATGCGCTCGTTCGCCCCGCGCGGCCGATTCAGGCGGCCGGGAGCAGCGACTTGGTGCGGCCGGGGTGGTTGGTGGCGATCCAGCTGACGCCGAGGTCGGCGCACAGTTGGACGTCGTCGGCGTCGTCGACGGTCCAGCAGTAGGTGGCGCGGCCTGCGGCGGCGGCCTTGTCGACCAGCTCGGGGTGTTCGCGCAAGGTCTTCACCGAGGGGCCGACGGCCGTGGCTCCGACGGTTGTGGCCGCGGAGCCGCCCAGGTAGCGCGATGATTCGCCGAGCAGAACGGTGGGCAGCAGCGGCGCGGCGCGGCGGATGCGCCACACCGCGGTGGCCGCGAACGACATCACGACGGCCCGGGAATGGTCGGCGGAGGCCGGGGTGGCGATGCCGAAGCGCTGGAGCTCGGCGAGCAGTTTGTTCTCGACGAGCGCGCCGTAGCGGACCGGGTGCTTGGTTTCGATGAACAGCTTGGTCGGCCTGCTGCGCCAGTCCAGCACCAGGCTGATCAGCTCGCTGAGGGTCAGCACCGAGGCGGGCGAGCCGTCGGCGCCGAAATCGAGAGCCCGCAGTTCGTCCAGCGTCATCTCGCTGACCAGTCCGCTGCCCGAGGAGGTTCGGTCGACGGTGCGATCGTGCACGCACACCAGATGTCCGTCCCTGGTCAGCCGGACATCGCATTCGACGCCGTCGGCGCCCTCCTGCAGCGCCAGCTCGTATGCGGCGAGCGTGTGCTCGGGACGCGCCGCCGAGGCGCCTCGATGCGCGACGACGAATGGCGCGCGACTGCCCTGGCTCACTTGGCCATAACCTCCTCCTGCTCACGGTCCTGAGCACCGTTGTCCTCGGGTGCCTGCTCGGCGCCCGCCGGTTCGGCCGCGTGTTCGCGTCCGCCGGGATGCACCGGCTCGATCACCGGCACGGCGGGGTCGACCGCGATCAGCCAGCGGCGTGCGGTCCGGTGCCGACCGAGCAGGTCACGTCCCTCGAGCGTGCGCAGCACCCACAGGGTCAGCAGCGCGACCGCCGCGGCGACCACGTCGGTGACGGCGGTGAACAACACCCCGTCCGCCTCCGCCTGCAACGAATCCGCGGTGCGCCACAGTAGCGCGGCCGTCGCGACGACCCCGCCGAACACCCACGCCGCCCACCAGATCCGGGCCGCTCGTACCGCCCGGGGATCACCTTTCAACGCGGCCACTTCGATCAGGAAGATCCCGGGCCACAGCAAGTTGACCACCGGGATCAGGCAGCCGGATATCAGCGCCCGCGGCGACCGCGGGTCGCTCCGGCCCACGGCGTCGTAGGCCGCCCGCCTGAGTTCGATCAGCCTTCCGACCGCGGACAAGGCCGCCAGCAATGCGATCAGGATCGCGAGCACCCCCGCGCCGATCACGAACGCGTCGGAGGCGAAGAGCACGACGGGGTGGATCAGGCGCGTCCGGTTGTGCAGCAAGAGCGCATAGCGCGCCAGCTCGGCGACGGCCGCCAGCCCGAAAACGCCCGTGGCCGCGACGAGCAGTACGGTCACCGAGTCGGTCAACTTGCCCAGCGGGCGGCGTACCGCGCCCACGGCCTGCGGTGGCGCATCGATCAGACCCCAGCGCGGAATCCGCGTGTAGCGAGGTGTGCGGCTCTGCTCGGCCGGCCCTGGCGGCTGCCTGCGGACGCGATGATCCGGTTTACGGGCCACCCAGCGGTAGTTGCGACGGTCGGCGGGCGCGTCGATCGGCGCAGGCGAGAGGAGCACGCCGCGGCAACGCGGGCACCAGTGCATCGGCGCCCGTTGCACGGCCCAGCGCGCACCGCAGCGCGCACAAGGTTGTACCACCGTACTCACCCGCGCACCTCGTTCTTTCGTCAGTAGATCTTCGCCTCGTGGTCGCCCTCCGCGACCAGCGGGCGGCCGGCCTGCTGCCACGCCACCATGCCCCCGCGGACCTGAACGGCCTCATAGCCGATGTGCGCGAGATATTCGACCACCTGCAAGGACCGGCCGCCCTGCCTGCAGATGACATAGAGTTCCGCGTCGTAGTCCAGCTCGTCGATCCGGGCGGGGACGTCGACCATCGGGATGTGAGTCGCACCCGGGGCGTGTCCGAGCCGCCACTCGTCGTCCTCGCGGACGTCGAGCAGGATCGGTCGCGGCGTGTCGGCCGACGCGGGCGCGCTGTCGAATTCGGCAGGCACGTCCTCCACCGTGACCGACGGAACGTGGGGGCTCGTCACAGATTCGATCCTGCCATGGGCGGCGGGCCGCCGTGCAGTTCCATGCCTGGAGAGCGGCCTCGACAGCGGGCGACGACTTCGGGTATGTTCTCCCTTCCGGAACCGACCACGCCCCCGCTCGATGCGGGTTGTGCATAACTCGGGCGAAGTTATCCACATAATCCACAGGTTGATCCACAAGGCGCAGCTGTCGAGGGCATTTTGCCGCGTTGGCGGAGCGTTTCCGCTACTTATCAGCTACCGCTTCGGGGTGTTTCCATACTTCTGGTCCGGATCAGAGGGCTGATACCTGATACGTGACAGGATTCACCCCCTAACGGCCGCGCGGTGCGAATGGCCGATCCGGGACTCCCCTCCTAGTGATCCCGGAGCGGCCATTCGTCGCCGACATCGGAACCCGCGGCCGAAGGGGTTCCGACATCTACTTGGACGGGGCCGGGGCGCGTTCGGTTCCATGAAATTCAGAACGCCGCCGAAATGCCGCGATCCGGCGTCGACGATCGGTAGCCTGAGCGCATGAACGTGAGCAGGGGGCTACGCCACGGAATGGACACCGAAGGGCTCAACGTCGCGTTGTCCGAGGCCACGTGCCTCGGACTCGCGGTCGACGAGACCGCGGGCGAGTTGCGACTCGACCTCGAAGTGCTGACCCTCCCCGAACACGGGACGGCCGCCGAGGACAGCCGGGTGCAGGTGCGGTTCACCCGCGTGAGCCGGGTCGCCGCGTCACTGCGCACGCAGCATTGGGACGACCTGGAACCCCGGGTGCTGCCGCTGCAACTGGACGGCCTGGACGAGGCGATCCGCAGCTTCGGCGGCGGGCGGCTGCACGGCTGGGAGTTCATCGATCTCGACGACAGCAGCTGGGCGCTGTGGAGCGAACTGCTCAGCTTCGATACCAGGATCGACGATCATGAGTCCGCGCACGTTCTGGAGTTCTCCCAGGAGGAGGGCATCGATCCGCGCGAGCTGGACGTCCGGGTGTGGTTCGACGACATCGTCGTGTACGACACGCGGGGCAAGCAGATTCCCTTGGCGGACTTCATCGAGGGTGGTGCGCGGTGGTGGCGGGCGCACGATGCGGGTGATCCACGGGCGATGCGTCCCGGTATCGCTCCGCCCTTGTGAGCTCCGCACCCGGGATCTCCGCGAGCCGACCGCACATCCGCCCGACCGGATGTGCGGTTTTTCGTGTCGGGTCGTTCAGGCGCCCGTGCCCACCGGGCAGCTCACTCCGGTGGCGTGCACCGGGCAGTATCCGCCGGGGTTCTTCGCCAGGTACTGCTGGTGATAGCCCTCGGCGTAGTAGAAGGCCGCCGAGCCGGGCAGCGGCGCGATGTCCGTGGTGATCCGCCCGTACCCCGCCGCGGCCAGGCGCTTGCCGTACGCCTCGGCCGTCGAGCGCACGAGATCGGCCTGCTCCGGGCCGAAGGTGAAAACGGCCGAGCGGTATTGGGTGCCGCGGTCGTTGCCCTGACGCATGCCCTGGGTGGGATCGTGGTTCTCCCAGAAGTGCCTGAGGATGCCCGCGTAGTCGATCACCGCGGGATCGAACACGACGAGCACGGCTTCGGTATGTCCCGTCCGTCCGCTGCACACCTCTTCGTAGGTGGGGTTGGGCGTGTATCCGCCGACGTAGCCGACCGCCGTGGTGTAGACCCCGTCGAGTTCCCAGAAGCCCTTTTCCGCGCCCCAGAAACAGCCCATCGCGACGACCGCGAGCTGAAGCCCTTCGGGAAACGGCGGGTGGATCGGGTGACCGTTGACGTAGTGGGTATCCGGCACGTCGAGCGGCTCCGCCCGCCCGGGCAGGGCTCGCTCGGGTGCGATCATGACGGGTTCGGGGAGGCTCAGACGCCCCACTAGTTCGTCGTACCACGACATGGTTCGATGCTACGCGTGCGTTTCCAGTGGGGCCGATGTGCGTGATGTGACGGTGCGCGACCCGCGGGCTGTGAGCGGCGTCACCGGAATGTGCGGGCGTGGGCCCGAGTTGGAATCGACCGGGTGTACGAATGATGGTTGGCTGTGCTCGGAACAACGGGCACAACCGGCCCGACATAGGAAGGGACATCGTGGCTGAGTACACGCTGCCAGATCTGGATTACGACTACAGCGCCCTGGAGCCCCACATCTCCGGGCAGATCAACGAGCTTCATCATTCCAAGCACCACGCCGCGTACGTCGCCGGTGCGAACACCGCGTTGGAGAAGTTGGAAGCCGCTCGCGAGTCGGGCGATCACAGCGCCATCTTCCTGCACGAGAAGAACCTCGCGTTCCATCTGGGTGGGCACGTCAACCACTCCATCTGGTGGAAGAACCTTTCACCCAACGGCGGCGACAAGCCGGTCGGCGAACTCGCCGCGGCGATCGACGACCAGTTCGGTTCGTTCGACAAGTTCCGCGCGCAGTTCACCGCGGCGGCCAACGGTCTGCAGGGCTCGGGCTGGGCGGTGCTCGGCTTCGACACCCTCGGCCAGAAGCTGCTGACCTTCCAGCTCTACGACCAGCAGGCCAACGTCCCGCTGGGCATCATCCCGCTGCTGCAGGTCGACATGTGGGAGCACGCCTTCTACCTGCAGTACAAGAACGTCAAGGCCGACTACGTCACCGCCTTCTGGAACGTCGTCAACTGGGCCGACGTGCAGGAGCGCTTCGCCAAGGCGACTTCGCAGGCCAAGGGCCTCATCTTCGGCTGAGCCGGATCGAGCACCGGAACCGGGTCCGCGAATCCGTCCGCCACGCGCGGCCGGATTCCCGGGCCCGTTCTGTTTCCCGGCGACGCGGGCACTTTGCCGAGAACCCCGCCCGGTGACCACGAATTCGGGCCCGGCGAGGTGGGGCCGGATCCGCCGCGTGCGCAGCCCGATTGCCCGCCGATCTCCGTCCGACTGTCCGATTGGCACTCTTTGGTACTTGTGTGCCAGGTGACTCGTGGTTCATATTCGGGATCCACACCAAAAAGGGACGGGCAAGGTCGCCCCCGGGTTCGACAACGGGAGGCAGAAATGCGCACGAACGAACCGATCGGCATCACGCCGTTCCATTCGCGTGGGTCGCTGCGTGGCTTCTTGATCTCCGGCCGCTGGCCGGACACCACCAAGGAGTGGGCTCAGGTGCTGGTCCTGGCCGTGCGCGTGGCCACGCTACCCGGATTGCTGACGACCTCGACGGTGTTCGGGGTCCGCGAGGACCTGCCCGACGATCCCGCGCCCGGCACAGTCGGCCTGGTGCTGGCCGAAGGTCCGGTGTTGGGCGAGGAAGCCGTCGAGCCGGGCCACTTCGCCGAGCATGTGCCCCCGGCGCTGCTGATGTTGCATCCTCCTTCCGAAACCCGCCCCTCGCTGCCCGAATGCGCCGGCGCTGCGTCCGGCTGCGTGCTGCTGCCCGGCGTGCCCCATCTGGGGCTGGAGCACCGTGCCGCGTGGGTGGAAGCGGAGTCGGACGGAACGATCACTTCGCTGGTCAGCCGGGTGGGACTGGACCCGATCAGCCATCCCGATACCGCGGTTCTGGCTATGCTGCTGGCCGCGTGAGGGTAACCGAAATTCGCCGGTTGGATCGCCAAACTTATTGTGCGCATGGCGATTTCGATGACAGCGGGTTGGCAGGAGCCGGTTCCGCCGGGTAGAGTCGGCTACAGCGAAGGGGAGTAGCCCCCAATCACGCAGTCGACATACTGGCCCTCCGGCCCACCGGCGGGTCCGGCTGTGTGAACCGGCATCCGTCCGGTGGGCGAGACCTTCGGCCTGGACAACCATTTCGTTGTCGGCCGGAGCCCCCGCATCTCCGACCGGCAGGCCGGAGACCTGGGAGAACCGCCACACATGATCGCCACCGTCTTGCTGAGCATCGGCATCGTCTTTCTCGCCGAACTGGGTGACAAGTCCCAGCTGATGGCGCTGACGTTCGCGCTGCGCTATCGCTGGTGGGTGGTCCTGGGCGGTATCGCGACGGCTTCCGCCGCGGTTCACCTGATCTCGGTCGGCGTCGGTCACTTCCTCGGCGCGGCCCTGCCCACCAGAGCTATCGCGCTGGTCGCCGCCGTCACCTTCCTGGCCGTCGGCCTGTGGACCCTGCGCGAACACTTCGGCGCCGGCGACGACGATCCCGAACCGAAGACGCCGAAGGCCGCCGGGGCGCCGTTCTTCGTGGTGCTGTCCGCGTTCCTGCTCGCCGAACTGGGCGATCGCACCATGTTCGCGACCGCCGCGCTGGCCACCGACTACGACTGGGTGGGCGTCTGGCTCGGCTCGACCATCGGCATGGTCGCCGCCGACGCGCTCGCCATCGCGGTGGGCATCCTGGTCGGCAAGCATCTGCCGGAACACGCCATCGGCATCGGCTCGGGTCTGCTTTTCCTCTACTTCGGCTCGGCGACCCTGCTCGGCGCGGCCGCACCGGCCCTCGGCGGCGCCGCCGTCGCCGGACTCGCGGCGCTGGCTCCCGCGCTGGCCGGTGCCGCGCTGCTGCTCACGCGGATTGCTCGCCGCACGAGTCCAGCGCCGCTCCATACAGTCCGCCACCCCGGCGCAGCAGATCCAGCAGCGGTTCTCGCAGCGCGGGCAGACCGCCCACGTCCCCTGCCGCGATCCGAGCGGTGACCATCGAACCGATGGCCGCGGCCACGGCCTGGCAAGCGAAGCGCTGCGACTCGGTCCGAGCGTCCAGCACGTCGGCGATCAGCTCGACGAACCGCTCCAGCAGCCGAGCCCGGCGCGCGATCGCCGCCGACCCCACCGCGAAGACCTCGACCAGGAACAGCCGTGCGCTGGCCGGGTCGTCCACAAGATACTGGAGATAGGCGCGAAGGATTCGGTCCATGCGAGTGATGGCGTCCGCCTCGTCTTCCGTCCCGGTGGCCTCGGCGATCCGGTCGAGCAACAGCTGCACCGCACGCTCGTAGGCCGCTTCGAAGCAGTCCTCTTTGGACCGGAACTGCTCGTAGAAGGTCTCCCGCGACACGCAGGCCCGTTTCAGGATCGCCGCGACGGAGGTTCCGATATACCCGTTCTCGGCCATGGCCTCCGCCGTCGCGACGAGGATCCGCTCGCGCTGCGAGGCGATCACCTGCTCCCGCGGCAGGCCGTGCCTGCCTCGGGGCAGACGTGCGCTGAGGGCCGATTCGGTCATGCGGTGACTCCGGTGTTCGGTCGAGCTGAACTGGGCCGCTTCATTCTGCGCGGTCGGGTCCGCAGGCCGGTCGAAGAGGGTGCGCGCCGGGAACGGGTCACGGGAGCCGTGCAGGGCCGCGCGCCGCGCACCGGTTAGGGTGCAATTGACGAAAGGCCAACTGGCTGTCACGAACGAGAGGACCATCGTGGAGATTTCGGGTTCCGCCGCCATTGTCACCGGAGGCGCATCGGGCCTCGGCGCCGCCACCGCCAAGCGCTTCGCCGAACTGGGCGCCACCGTCTTCGGGCTCGATGTACCGCAGTCGATCGAGCGCGC
Organism: Nocardia sp. NPDC005745; assembly: GCF_040630775.1. Classification (NCBI taxonomy): domain Bacteria; kingdom Bacillati; phylum Actinomycetota; class Actinomycetes; order Mycobacteriales; family Nocardiaceae; genus Nocardia; species Nocardia sp. NPDC005745. The sequence continues at coordinate 11,107 of NZ_JBEXYF010000014.1, read as the reverse complement.
GGGCGACAACGTGCCCGCCGGGGTCACCCTCATTCCCGCCGATGTCACCAGCAACGACGAGGTCGCCGCGGCCGTCGCGCAGGTCGTCGAGTCCGGCGCGCCGCTGCGCATCGTGGTCAACTGCGCCGGCGTCGGCTGGGCGGGCCGCATCCTGTCCAAAAACGGCCCGCACGACCTGGAGCTGTTCCGCACGGTCATCACGGTGAACCTGCTCGGCACCTTCAACGTCATGCGACTGGCCGCCGACGCGATCGCCAAGACCGATGCCGTGGACGAGTACGGCCAGCGCGGCGTCGTCATCAACACCGCTTCCGTCGCGGCGTTCGAGGGCCAGATCGGTCAGATCGCCTACTCGGCCTCCAAGGGCGGCGTGCACGGCATGACCGTTCCGGCCGCGCGTGACCTGGCCCAGTTCGGCATCCGGGTCAACACCATCGCCCCCGGCATCATCGACACCCCGATGCTGGCCGGCGTCACCGAGGAATACCGCAAGGGCCTCGAGGCCGGGGTGCCCTTCCCGTCCCGCCTGGGCCGTCCGGACGAGTACGCGCAGCTGTCGCAGTACATCGTCGAGCACGACTACCTGAACGGCGAGACCATCCGCATGGACGGCGCGCTGCGCATGGCGCCGCGCTGATCGCGCTGCGCTACTCCGGCAGTGCGCGGCCCCTCCCTGGCAGGGCCGCGCGCTGCCGTCTTTCACGTCTGCGGCTTGTGCCCGATACCGAGATAGGCCGTGGTGGACAACGGATAGTTCGGCCGGTACTTCTCGGCGAGAAACGCTTTCATGACGGCGGCGCGCCGACCCCAGACCTCCGCGCTCACACTGTGGCGCATGAGCTCCAACGGGGCGCTGCTGCGCACCATGGTCTCCCACATCTCCTCGGGGCTGCCGAAGGTGAGCGCGATCGAATGCCGCTGGATGGACACCGCCTCGAAACCCGCGCCGCGCATCTCGGATTCGAAGACCTCGGGATTCTCCAGGCTCAAGAAGTTCGGTTGCGGCTCCTGGATGTTCGGGTCGGCCGCGGTCAGGGCGCCGAACATCATCCGCATCAGCGGTGAGTCCGCGATCGGCGCCCAGCTCGACACCACCGCGGTGCCGCCCGGCCGCAGCACCCGGAACAGCTCGGCGAAACCACGAGCACGGTCAGGGAAGAACATCAGGCCGAACATGGAGAACCCGGCGTCGAACCGGTCGGACTCGTACGGCAGATTCTGTCCGTCGCCCACCCGCGCTCGGATGTTCGTCAGCCCGGCGGCAGCGGCGTCCTTCGCCAAGCGGGCGATCATCGACTCCGCGAAATCGATCGCCTCGACCTGCGCGACCTGGCCCGCGGCCAGCAGACCGAGCGTGCCCGGCCCCGCAGCGACATCCACGATCCGCGACGCCGGGGACAACGAGGCGAACTCGAGCGCCCTCGCCGAGAACGGTCGCATGATGGTTGGCGCGAACTCGGCGTACCCGTCGGCGACGAGATCCCATGGCTCGGCGACGGCAAGCGGGTTTGCGGACATGTTGTGACGATCCTTTCAGGCATCCACATCTAACCGCGCCACCCGGGGGCATACTCCCCAGTCCTGCGAATATGCCACCTCGACGGTCACCGTAACCGAGAAATGGCCGAAACGTCGCCGACCGCACCGGCCGCGACCGGAGAACCTCGATGTGGCCCTCCGGTCGCGGGCGGGTTCACAGCGTGCGGGTCAGCCGATCGGTGAGGATGTGGGCGAAGTGCGCCGGATCCTTCAACTCACCGCCCTCGGCGAGCACCGCCGTGCCGAACAGCAGTTCGGCGGTTTCCGACAGCTCGGTCGCCGTGCCCGCGTCGGCCTCCTCCTTTTTGGCGGCGTACGCGTCGCGTAGACCGGTGACCAGTGGGTGGGCCGGGTTGAGCTCCAGAATCCGCTTGCTCTCCGGCAGCGCCTGACCCGAGGCGCGGTACATCCGCTCCAGCATCGGCGTGAAATCGAACACGTCACCGACCAGGCAGGCCGGGGAGGTGGTGAGCCGGTTGGTCAGGCGCACCTCCTTGACGTTCTGCTCGAGCGTCTTGCCCAGCCACGTCAGCACCTCGGCGAAGTCCTTGTCCTGCTGCTCACGCAGCGCCTCGGAGGCCTTCTTCTCCTCCTCGGTCTCCAGGTCGACCTCGCCCTTGGCGATGGACTGGAACGCCTTGCCGTCGAACTCAGGCACCGAACCGACCCACATCTCGTCGACCGGGTCGGTCAGGATCAGCACCTCGCGGCCCTTGGCCTTGAACGCCTCCAGATGCGGCGAGCTCTCGACCTGGTGGCGGGTCTCGCCGGTCATGTAGTAGATCGTGTCCTGCCCCTCGGGCATCCGCTCCACGTACTGGGCCAGCGTGGTCAGCTCGGTCTCGGAGTTCGTCGAGGCGAACGAGGAGACCTGCAGGATGGTCTCCCGGTTGTCGAAGTCCGAGAGCAGGCCCTCCTTCAGGACGCGGCCGAATTCCTTCCAGAACGTCTGGTAGCTGGTCTGGTCCTCGGCGCCCTGCAAATCCTTGACCGTGGACAGCACCTTCCGCACCAAGCGCTTGCGGATCATCTGGATCTGCCGGTCCTGCTGCAGGATCTCGCGTGAGACGTTGAGCGACAGGTCCTGCGCGTCCACCACACCCTTGACGAAGCGCAGGTACTCCGGCATCAGCTCTTCGCAGTTGTCCATGATGAACACCCGCTTGACGTAGAGCTGCACACCGCGCTTGTGCTCGCGGGTGAACAGGTCGAACGGCGCGTGCGAGGGGATGAACAGCAGCGCCTGGTACTCGAAGGTGCCCTCGGCCTTCAACGGGATGATCTCCAGCGGATCGTCCCAGCCGTGGCTGACGTGCTTGTAGAACTCCTTGTACTCCTCGTCGGAGACCTCGCTCTTGGGACGCGTCCACAGCGCCTTCATCGAGTTGAGCGTCTGGTCCTCGAGGATGGTCGTCTCCTTGGCGTCCTCACCCTCGCCCTCGGTGACGGTCCGCTCCACCTGCATGCGGATCGGCCACGCGATGAAGTCGGAGTACTTCTTGACGATCTCGCGCAGCTTCCACTCCAGGGTGTAGTCGAAGAGGTGATCCTCCTCGTCCGCCGGCTTGAGATGAAGCGCGACCGACGTGCCCTGCGGGGCCTCGTCCAGTTCCTCGATGGTGTAGGTGGAGCTGCCCGCACTCGACTCCCACCGGGTGCCGGTGGTCTCCCCCGCGCGGCGGGTGGTCAGCGTGACCTTGTCGGCCACCATGAACGTCGAGTAGAAACCGATGCCGAATTGGCCGATCAATTCCTCGGCCGCGGCCTCGGACTTCGCCTCGTTCAGCTTCTTGCGCAGCTCGGCGGTACCGGACTTGGCGAGGGTGCCGATCAGGTCGACGACCTCGGCGCGCGACATGCCGATGCCGTTGTCCCGTACGGTCAGGATCCGGTTGTCCTTGTCGACCCCCAGCTCGATGTGCAGGTCCGAGGTGTCGACGTGCAGATCCTTGTCCCGGAAGGACTCCAGGCGCAGCTTGTCCAGCGCGTCGGAGGAATTCGAGATCAGCTCCCGCAGGAAGGTGTCCTTGTTGGAGTAGACGGAATGGATCATCAGCTCGAGCAGCTGATGTGTCTCTGCCTGGAACTCGAGTTGTTCGACGTGCTCTGTCACGTCGGCGATGGTACCGCCGCGCTCGGACTACGTGGCCGAAGGTGGCACCGAGGCGTAATCCGGGACGACACCGTGCGATCGCGGATCGGTAACCGGCCGGAAGTCGGCGAGACCGGGAACCTCTTCGTCGGCACGGGTGGTCATCCATTCGCGCAGCACCTGGGTGGCGCGCACGTCGTCCTCGTTGTACTCCAGCAAACGGGTGCGCTGGGTCTGGTCGGGCGCGGCGCCGTCGTAACCGACCGCGAGCCGATACCAGCTCATCGACGCCTCGCCGCTCGCCTCCGGATCACGCCACGAGAACCCGGCGACCGGCGCGATCTTCTTGAGTCCCTTGCCGTTCGGGCAGATGAACTGGTCCGACACGGCTTGGAACATGTCCACCCATTGCGGCCCGTCCACGAACGCGCGCACCTGCTCCACCGTCGGCACGCCAGGGCGGCCCGCGAACCGGCGCGCCGATTCGTACAGCCACTTGTCCTCCGCCGTACGCGAATAGCAATACGCGGCGAACGTTCTACCCGTCGCGGCCGCCTCCGCACGCACCGTCATCAGCCAGGTCCAGAACTCGCCGAAGGAGCGGCCCTCGTCCTCGGTGGGCAGCGGATCCCAGGTGACGAACGGGCGGTACACGCCGTCGAGCAGCGTCCCCCACAGGTACGCGCCGTATTCCTGGAAACTCTCCAGATCGACGTCGACCTCCACGTCCGCCCTTCGCACCCGCACCTGCTCGACCCGCCGCACCAGCGGCGAGCCCGCGATCCACGCCCGCGCCGTCACCACGGCCTCGTCGAACGGGCCGTGCTGCCAGTCCTCGGGTTCCTCGCCCACCCACGCGGCGAGTTCGTCGATGGTCTCGATGTCGTGCCTGCGCAGTACCTCGGCTCGGGAGCCGGGCGCCACCAGGCTGACGTCGCGATGCTCGATCAGCCAGCCCTCGCAGCTCGGCCCATCGACCCCGCGCGTCCACCACGGGCACTGCCTGCACTCGGGCACTTTGGACGGGATGGTGGGCAGCTCGCCGCGCACCACCGCGATCCGGTCGGCGTAGCGGCGGTCGTAGTCGGCCAGCAGCGGAGCCAGATCGTGCACCAGGATGCGATCGAAGTCGAAGCCGATCACGCCGCCGAGCAGCGCGGGGCTGGCGAGGCCGTGCCGTTGCAGCATCCGGTGCAGATGGGCGAGCCGCTGCTGGTCGCGCGGCTGCTGACGGAGTTTGCGGTGCGGATCCGGTTGCGGATTCCAGCGATAGGGGTCCGAGGTGATGGGGTGGAAGTCGGCCCGCTCGGGTTGACGCGGGTCGGTCACCTTGTGGTTCACCACGATGATCGGGATGTACCCGCCGCGATCGGCGTCGCGCAGCAGGATCTCCGAACCTCCGCGCCTGCCGGTGTCCGGCTCCTGCGGTAGCAGGCCGCCCCAGATGTGCTGTGCGCCGATCTCGCACGCGCGCATCGTCGCTTCGGCGCGCTCGGCGGCGCGCAGTCCGGGATCGATCACCACCCAGGCGTCCGGGTCGGCGCCGACCAGCGCGTCGCACACCCGGGCGCGGTGCGCGACTGCGGCATCCCGGCGCTGGCGTACACCCGCGTCCTCGGAGATGCCCACCAGTGCGTCGGGGTGCGTAGCGTCCAGACGCAGGCGATGGCGGCAGCCGATCAGCGCCCTGGCATCGATGAAGGCGGTCGGCGCGCCGGTGGCTCGATCCACGGCCGTTCCGTCGCGCTTGAGACCGTCTTGGTCACCGATGTCCGAATCCACGCTAAGCAGTATGGTCCCTACCCCCGACAGTGTTGAATTCCAGCGCCTGGGCCGCACTACCCTCGCAGCGGACGCTGCGGACCCGATAGGGTGGCGGCAAAGCGTGTGACATGGGCGGACGGGCTTCCCCGGCGTCGTACTGCCATGGCGAACCAGCATGACGGAGGGCCTTCGATGGGGTTGTTCACGAAGCGCAAGCGGCGGCCGAGCCGCAGGGCCGAGGCGAAAGCCCTCAAGCACAAGGCCGCGATCGAGGCCAGGCTCGCCGCGAAGAACGACCGCAAAGCGCGCCGCGCCGAGGCCCGCACCCAGCGCAAGGTCGCCAAGGCGCAGATCGCGGCGTTCCAGGCGGAGGAGAAAGCCGCGCTGAAGGCGGCCGCCAAGGCCGAGCGCGATCCGTTCAGCGCCGGCCAGGTGAAGAAGTACCTCGGCGTGGCGCGTGTGCTCATCCCGGTGCTCGCTCCGCTCGCCTACCGTGGCGCGACCTTCCTGCGCGGGCAGCTCGACACCCGCCGCGCCCAGCAACTCGGCGTCGGCGTCGACCAGCTCGGCGACTTCACCGGACACGGCGCCAAGCTGCAGGCGCGCATCACGAATGCCGAAGCGGCGCTGCTGAAGATCGGCGCGCAGAACGGCAAGGACAAAGGCGAGACGCAGAAGTTCGTCGCCGCCACCAAGGACCGCCTCGGCAGCCTGACGGCCGCCGTGCACACCGCCGACCAGATGCCCGCCAACCGGCGCCGTTCGGTGCATACGTCGATCTCGCACGAGCTGTCCGGGATCGAGTCCGACATCCTGGCCCGGCTCGGCGTGCGCTGACCCTCCTTCTCTCATGCCCCCGCACCCGATCACCGGCCACCTGCGTGGTGGCCTGGTCGGCGTGCTGGTCGGTGTGCTCGCCGTGGCGGCGCACGGGGCAGCGGGTGGCGGTGCGCCGGGCTCCACCGAGCTGACGTTGCTGTTGCTGATCGCCGCCGTGGCCGGCTCGGCCGCGGGAGCCGTGCGGGTGTGCACGCGCCCGTCCGTCCTGGCCGGGCTGCTCGGCGCTAGCCAGCTGCTGAGCCACGCCGCGCTGTCGGTTCTGCTCGGTCACGACCACCCCGGGACCGGGTCGCCCACAACGGCTTCCTCGCTGCCGGCCGGATGGATGCTGCTCGCGCACACCGCCGCAACGGTCTGCTGCGCGGCATTGATCGTGCTCACCGAGCGGCTCTACGCCGCGGCCTCCGCCGCCCTGCGCGCGATATTCGCTCCGCCGCGCCGCGCGCGGATCGCCGGTGCACCGACCTGGTCGGATCCCGGTCTCCTGCCCCATCGCTGTGCTCCGCTCGGTGCGCTCGGTCCGCGCGCGCCGCCGGTGTCGGTCTGATCCCCGACACCTTTCCCTTCACAGGAGGCTTCAGCATGCACAGCTCGATCTCGCGCGCCGTCGCGACGACGGTCACCACAACCGCACTCGCCCTGTTCGCAGGCGGTACCGCCGCGGCCCACGTCACGGTGGACGCTCCCGGCGCGACCCAAGGCGGATACACCGTCGCCACCTTCCGGGTGCCCACCGAATCCGACACCGCGAGCACCACGGCGCTAACCGTCACCCTGCCCAACTTGAAATCGGCTCGGACCGAATCGATTCCCGGATGGTCGGCAAAGGTCGAACGCAACGACAAGAAGGAGATCACCGCGATCACCTGGACCGCCGACCCGGGCGCGCCGGGCATTCCGCCCGGCCAGTTCCAGCGTTTCGCGGTCTCCGTCGGCCCGCTGCCCGCCCTGGATTCGGTCAGTTTCCCCGCCAAGCAGACCTATTCCGACGGCAAGGTGGTCAGCTGGGATCAGCCGGTCGGCAAGGACGGCGACGAACCCGAACATCCGGCTCCCTCGGTGACCCTGACGGCGGGCAAATCCCACGCGCCGGACGGGCACCAGGTGAGCAGCGAAGCCGAAGCGGACGACGACGACCACGACGACGAGACGGCCCGCTGGCTCGGCGGGATCGGTCTCGCGCTCGGTCTACTCGGTGTCGCGCTCGGCCTCGGCAACGTGATCCGCGGGCGGCGCGCATGACCCGCCGTCTCCTCGCCGCCGTGGTGGCGGGGCTGTTCCTGCTCGGATTCGGTATCGCCGCAACGGGAGTGGCCGCCGCGCACTCCGCGGCGACGGGAAGCGTCCCGGAGGACAACGCGGCCGTCGACGCAGGCCCGGAGCGCGCGAGCGTCACGTTCAACGAGGAACTGCAGCCCAGCTTCCCGTCGCTCACCGTCGTCGGGCCGGACGGCAATCTGTGGTCGAAGGGTGATCCGGTGGTCGACGGCAAGACGGTCAGCGTGGTCCTGGGCGAGCTGGGACCGGTCGGCGAGTACACCATCGCCTACCGGGTGACCTCGGCCGACGGACACCCGGTCAGCGGCAAGCGGCACTTCACGCTCGGCAAGCCCGGCAATGGCACGCCGGGACCGAAACCCAATGCGAAAGCCAAGGACGGCTCGGACGGCTCGGACGGTATCCCGCTGTGGGTGTTCATCGTCGGCGCGGTCGTCTTGTTCGGCGGCGGGCTCGCGTTCGCGTTGTTCGGCGGCAGGAACCGCGACTCCAAGCGGTGAACGGCGTGAAGATCGGCGGCCGGGGTGGCGCTCGGCGCGCTCCCGGCCGAATGCCCTGGCCCGTACTGCTGCTGACCATCCCGGCCGGGCTCCTGGGCGTCGCGCTCGCCTGGGTTCTGATCCGGCCGGTCCCGTTGCCAGGGGAGGCCGTGGTCCGGGTGGTGGCCGATGGCGTCGGGGCGACCGCGCTCGGCTTGGCCGCGCTGCCCAGGATCGCGCCGCGCTTGCTCACACCCTGGCGGCTGCTGGCGGTGCTCGCCGGGATCTGGGCGGTAGCCGAGTTCGCCGTGCTGGTCTTCGAGGCCGCCGACGTGGTCGGCGTTCCGGCGCGCGAACTCGGCGCCGAGGAGTTCGGCACCTATCTGGTCGACGTCAGCGGTGGGCAGGTCGGAATCGCGATCCTGATCGGCGTCGCGACGGTGGCCGGTGGCTCGGCGCTGGCCTTCCGGCGGCCCGCGTCCGCCTCCGCCGACCTCGTCCTGGTGTTCGCGGCGGTCGCGCTGGCATTGCGGCCGATCACCGGGCACATGTCGCAGCAGGCGTTCGGCTCCGTGCTCGCGGCGGTGCACGCCCTGGCGGCGGGCGCCTGGTTCGGGTTGCTGATCGCGCTGGCGCTGGTCGTGCGCACCCGCGGTGAGTGGGCGGTCGTGCTGCCGAAGTACTCGGCGGTGGCGCTGCCCCTGGTGGCGGTCGTGGCGGTGACGGGACTGCTCAACGGACTGATCCGGGTCGGAGGGGTAACCCCGTTCGTCAGCACCGGCTACGGCCGGATCCTGCTCGCCAAGACCGTGGTGCTGCTCGGTTTACTCGCCCTCGGCTGGTGGTGGCGGCGCAGTTGGGTGCCGAAGGCGGCGGATCACCGGATGGACGCGAAGGACTCGCTGCGCCGCGCGGTAGCCGAGGTGGTGGTGATGGCGCTGGCCTTCGGGCTCGCCGCGACCCTGGCGGTGACAGCCTGAGCCGTACCGCCGGGGCCCGGTTATGCGTACCTCCGCCTTCGCTCCGGCCATGCGCGGGCTGAGGACGGCCTACGTCCGACCGCACCCGTTATGGTCTGCGCATGACCGAAGTGAAGATCGTCGAGGATTGCTCGGCCTCGGCGGAGTCCGCGTTCGCCTATGTGAACGACTATCGGAACCTGTCGCGATTCCTGTACGGCATCCAGTCCTTCACCCCGGTCGGTGAGCAGACCGAAGGTGTCGGCGCCGCGTTCGACGGGCACATGAAGCTGGGGCCCGCCTCGCTGAAGTCGCGGATCCAAGTGATCCGCTGGGAGAAGGACTTCGCGATCGGCGTCAAGTCCATCAAGGGTTTCGACGTCGAGTCCACGTTCCTGTTCCACGACAAGGGCGAGGGCTTGTGCACCGTCGACGCGATCGTGGACTACCGGGTGCCCGGCGGCTTGGCGGGGCGGGCCCTCGGTAAGACCATCGAGCCGTTCGTCAAGATCGCCGTGCAGCACACGACCCACAACTTGGTCACCCAGATCACCGCGTTCCACGCGGATTCGGTCTGATCCGTTCGATTCGCCGCGCCCGGGGCGCAACACCGTGTTCGTCCGGAGGGCCGCCTACAGACGGGATGGTCGCGGTCGGTCGAGACCTATGGCCCTCGCCGAGCGCCTCGGGATGCCATGTCGCTCGCGGCGCGGTGGGTCGGTTGCGCCGGTGGTGGCGGAGTCGGGATGCTGGAGTCGTGAGCGCTACACCTTCGTTCGGACAGCGGATCGGCTACGTCTTCGGCCGCACGCTGCCGGAATCGATGTCCGAATGGGTGCGGGAGGACCTGGTCGGGCCCGGCGCTACGCGGCGTTATCTGCTGCGGTTCCTGGTGCCCGTGCTGCCGGTGCTCATGCTGTTCCTGCTGCTGCCCGGCCCGCTGTGGATGGGTCTGGCGATGATGGCGCTGCTGTACATCCCGCTGATCTACTTCACGGTGGCGCTGCTGTACGTCTACCGGCGCCACCGGTTGATCAAGCATGGTCTCGACCCCGCGCTCGCCGACGCCGACGCCCGGCGCCGCGACGAGCGCGACCGCCTCGACTACGAGCGCAGGCACGGGCGCGCCTGAGGCCCAGCGACATCTAGCGGTGACTTAAACCACAGGCATAGCCTAGAAGCATGAAGACCCCCACATTTGGGCAGCGAATCGCCTACGACCTGGGCCGCGAGCTCCCCGAGGAGCTGCACGAGTGGGTCACCCACGACCTCGTCGGCCACGGGGCCATGGAGCGCTATCTCGTCCGTTTCATCGGGCCGATCATCCCGTTCTTCGCGTTGGTGCTGCTGTTCCCAGGACCGCTGCCCCTGAAGATCGGCTTGATCGTGATGATGATCGTCCCGCTGATCGTCTTCACGGTCGCGCTCAGCTACGTCTGGCGCCGCTTCCGCTTAATCCAGCACGGCCTGAGCCCCGACCTGGTCGACCACGGCAAGTGCACCGATCACGACCGCGAACTGTACGAACTGCGCTACCGCCACCGATAGCTCCGCCCACCTCCCTCCGCGCGCCGAGAAACCACGCGCGAGGGCGAAGCACGTCCACCTCAGCCACCCACACGCGTCCCTGGCCGCTTGATCATCGACGTCACCTCCGCCGCCCGGGCCGGTCACCACGGCTTATGCACCTGGCTGCGACGGCAACCCCGCGAGCCCCAGAACCTGAATCCCGACTTCAAGCACTCACCGAATCCCGCCGCACCGCGGCGCCCATGCTGAAGAAGCAAGCGCCCGAGACAGCTGAGCCCCAGCTAGTGTGATTTCCGCCCTACGCCACCCCCCAGCTCAACTCCCGGTTCCAAGCGAAGCGGGACCGAGCATCCGCCGTCCGCGGCCCAGCTCACGTCCCCCGCCTCCGCGACTGATCACCGGCCGACGGAACAACCGCCGACCACAGCGAACCGCGTGCACGATGCCCAAAGCTCGCGCCCTACGCGCCCAGCACACCCCAACTCCCGGTTCCGAGCGAAGCGAGACCGAGCATGCGCCGTTCGCGGCCCGGCTCGCGTTTGCGTGGCCGTCGCGTACGCGACGAAGGAGCAAGCGGCGCGGAGATGTTGCGCCCCACGCCGATTCGGTCCGAACAGCGCGGACTC